>RGPT01000100.1 GCA_010032545.1 Alphaproteobacteria bacterium | reverse complement strand
GCGTCGGCCCGCTCGGCCTCACGCCCGAGCAGCGTGCCCGGACCGAGGCCCTCGTGTCCGCAATGAGAGCCGAGGCCATCCCGCTCGGCGAACGGCTGATCGCCGACGAGACCGCCCTCGACCGGCTGTTCGCCGACAAGCAGGCGACGGCCGGAACGCTCGACGCGGCGACCGCGCAGGTCGGCGCCACCCAGGCTGCCCTGCGGGCGGCACACCTGCGCTACCACCTCGAAATGGTCGCCGTGCTGACCCCCGAACAGGTCGCGCGCTACGCGGCGTTGCGGGGCTACGGCGATGCGCACCGGCCCTGAAAACACGAACGCGTTGGTCCCAAACGAAAAGGCCCCGCTAGCGGGGCCCGGTTTCGTCCGGCAATGGTGGGCGCTGTAGGGCTCGAACCTACGACCCGCTGATTAAGAGTCAGCTGCTCTACCAACTGAGCTAAGCGCCCCCAATTGCTTGGGGCACCGCCGGAAGCGGCGCGGCTATACCAAGGCGGTTACTCCTTGTCGATAGCCTGCCGGCAAAGAAATCCCCCGGGATTTTCACCGCTTCCACGGCAATTGCGCGTCGCGGTAGACGTTGACACCGATCAGCAGGCCGCAGGCGAACATCACGGTAACCAGGGCCGTGCCGCCGTTGCTGACCAGTGGCAGCGGCACGCCGACCACGGGCAGGAGGCCCATGACCATGGCGGCGTTGATGAAGACGTAGAGAAACATCATGGCCGTGACGCCGAGCGCCAGCAGCCGGCCGAAATGGTGCTGACAACGCAACGCGATCGAGTAGCCCCAGACCAATACCAGCGCGAACAGGGCGAGCAGGCCGAAGGCACCGACCATGCCCCATTCCTCGACGAAGGTGGTGAAGATGAAATCGGTCTGCTTCTCCGGCAGGAAATTCAGCGACGACTGCGTGCCCTTGAGGAAACCCTTGCCGAACAGTCCGCCCGAGCCGATGGCGATCTTGGACTGCGTGATGTGGTAGCCGGCGCCCAGCGGATCGCGATCCGGATCGAGGAAGGTGAGTACACGTTTGCGCTGGTACTCGTGCATCAACGACCAGGCAATCGGCAGGCAGGCGATCGCCGACGCGCCCGCGACCAGGAACATCCACAGGCGCACGCCAGCCACGAACAAGAGGGCGCCACCGCCCATCAGCACCATCATCGCCGTGCCGAGGTCGGGCTGGACCATGACCAGCGCGACCGGCGCAAGGATTATCAGCAGCGGCGGCAGGGTGTAGAGGAACTGCGAGGCCTGTTCCCTGCGCAGGCCGTGATAGTAGCGCGCCAGCACCATGATCAACGCCACCTTGGCGATCTCCGACGGCTGGATCTGCAGCGGCCCGATCACCAGCCAGCGCTGCGCTCCCATGCCGATCTTGCCGACCACGTCGACGGCGACCAGCAGCAACAACGAAACGATGTAGATCGGCCAGGCGAGCGCCAGCCAGACCTTGGGATGAATCAGTGCCACCGTCAGCATCAGCACAAAGGCCGCGCCGTAGCGCACGGCATGACGGCTCGCCCACGGCTCGAAGCGCCCGCCGGCCGCGGAGTAGAGCGCCAGCACGCCCACCCCGGCAATCGCGGTCAGCACCAGCGCGAGGCCCCAGTTGATCCGCCAGATCCGCTCGGCGAAGCTGACCGGCGCCGGCGCGTCGAGCGCCAGGCTCACCGCGACGCCATCTTGCGGTAGCGATCGCTGCGCCGCGACGGGTCGCGCTTCATGGTCTCGACCAGTACATCGCGTCCGATCGGGCCCGCGGTGACGCCGCCAGCCTGGCCGTGCTCGACAATGACAGCGCAGGCATAGCGCGGATTGTCGACCGGACCAAAGCAGACGAACAGCGCATGATGGCGCAGGTGCCAGGGCAGAGAGGCCTGGGTGACGCCCATCTCGCGTTCGCGCTCGGTGATGCGCTTGACCTGGGCGGTGCCTGTCTTGCCGGCGAAGGTCAACGACGGATCGAGCACCTTGCCGTTGGCATCGCGGCGAAGCGCGTTGGCGGTGCCGATGTTGGAATTGACGACCTGGTTCATGCCGTCGCGGATCAGCGCCAGGTGCTGCGGATTGAAGCGGAGCGACGGCGCTGCGGGCTTGGTGACGGGCGGTGGCGGGCCCAGTTCCTCGCGCGGCGTTGCCTTGGCCAGAAGCAGATTGGGCTGGACCTCGTAGCCGCCATTGGCGATGCGCGCCGTCATGATGGCCAGCTGCAGCGGCGTGCTGGTCATGTAGCCCTGGCCGATGCCGAGGTTGAACGTGTCGCCATGCTGCCACAGCTTGCCGATCTTCTCCTGCTTCCAGGCGCGGGTCGGCTGGTTGCCGGCCGACTCGCCCGGCAAGCCCAGTTCGCTCTGCTTGCCGAAGCCCAGGCGCGCCGCCATGTCGCTGATGCGGTCGACGCCGGCGCGGCGCGCCGCCTCGTAGAAGAAGCAGTCGCACGACGCGGCGATCGCCTCGACCACGTTGGTCGAGCCGTGGCCGCCCTTCAGCCAGCAATGGAACTTGATGTTGCCGAGCTCGAGGAAACCCAGGCAGGGCAGGCGCGTCCACGGGTCGATCGCCTTGGACTCGAGGGCGGCCAGCGCCGTCACCATCTTGTAGGTCGACCCCGGCGGGTAGACGCCGGCAATAGCCTTGTTGTGAAGCGGCCGCTCCGGATTATCGAGCAGGTCGCGCCATTCGCTGTGCGTGATGCCACGCGCGAAGGTGCTGGGGTCGAAGCCGGGCGTCGAAGCCATGGCGAGGACGTCGCCGGTGACCACGTCGAGCACGACGACCGAACCGCTCTGGTGTTGCTTCATCTTCTCGGCTGCGAAGCGCTGCAGGTCGAGGTCGATGGTGAGCAGCGCGTTCGAGCCCGGCTGGCCTTCGGTGCGGTCGAGTTCGCGCACGACGCGGCCGACCGCGTTGACCTCGACCTGGACGGCGCCGGCGCGGCCACGGAGGTCGTCCTCGAGCGAGCGCTCCACGCCCTTCTTGCCGAACCGCATCGTCGCAAGCTGCAGCACCGGTTCGTCTCGGCCGGCGAGGTCCTCGTCGGCGACACGGCCGGTGTAGCCCACGATGTGGCTCATCAGCTCGCCTTCGGGATAGTCCCGCGACTGGCCGAGGTCGATGAACACGCCCGGCAGATCGGGCGCATTGAATTCAACGCGGGCCACTTCCTCCCAGCCGAGATTTTCACGCACCACCACGGGCTGCGCGTTGCGGCTGCGCCTGAGTTCGCGCAGCAGGCGGGTCTTCTCGGCCTCTCCCAGGGAGAAGATCTGGTCGAGGCGCTCGACCAGTACGTCGGCGCCGCGGCCGCGATCCGACGTCGCCATGGCGCGGAAGTTGTTGCGGTTGACGGCCAGCGGCTGACCGCTGCGGTCGAAGATCAGGCCGCGCGATGGCGGCAGCAGCCTGAGATTGATGCGGTTCTCTTCGGCCAGCGTGGAGAAGCGATTGGTCTCGAGGACCTGGAGTTGGTAGAGGCGACCTGCCAGCGCCCCCATAAGCACGCCCTGCAGGCCGCCAAGCAACAGCGTGCGCCGGGTGAACAGGCCGCTGCGTTCGCCGTCGCCCTTGCGGAAGCGCTGCATCATGACGTGGTCTCTCCCGGCCGCGCCGTCCCGCGGGATTCATCGGGCACGTTCAGCGGGTCGCGCGCGCGGACGCGGGCGAGCAGCGGGGCGAGGAGCGGATAGAGGGCGATCACCACCGCATATTGCATTATTGCGGGCCGCGGATCGATGGCCGTCCAGGTCCACAAGGCCGTGAAGAGCCAGATCAGCACCACGAACCCAAGCGCAAGCAGGCAGAAACCCGACCACTGGAAAAGGAACGGCACGCCCACCAGGTAGCGGCGGTTGTTCACCACCGCCGCCCGGATCAGCACGAAGCCCAGCGCGCTCACGCCAACCGGCGCACCAGGCCCGCCCAGCAGCAGGTCGAGGAGGATGCCCATGACCAGCAGTAGCGGCCCGGGCAGCCGCTCCGGGGTGGCGAGGCTGAACTGGAAGACGACCAGCGCGGGCAGCAGCGGCAACGCCCCCGAAAGATAGGGCGCCCGCAAGGGCGCGAGCGTCAGCAGCACGAAGAACAGAAGGGCGGCACCGGGCAGCGCGTTGCGGCCCCAGCGGTCAAGCATGGCGAGGAGTCCGTCGGCTCTCATGGGGCGGCCCGCACCTCAGCGGATCCTGACGCCGGCCGGCGGGGCCGCCGGCGCGGACGAGCTGCCGCCGCCCACCAGCCCGGAAACGCCGTAGTCGACGACCCGCACGAATTCGAGCCGGGAGAAGTCGGCGAACGGGCGGACGCGGACGCTGCTGCCCTCGCCGGTTTCGACCACCTCGCCGATCGGGATACCGACCGGGAAGCTGCCGCCGTGCCCCGAGGTCACGATACGGTCGCCGCGCTGAACGCCGGCCACGCTCTGCAGCAAAGTGAGGCGAAGCTGCGGGGAATTGTCACCGGCAAGGATGGCACGCTCGCGCGTGCGCTCGATCAGCACCGGCAGGCGCGAATTGACGTCGGTCACGAACAGCACGCGCGCGCTGTTCTCGCCAACCTCGGCGATGCGGCCGGCCAGACCCTCGCCGGTCACGACCGCCTGGCCCGACGCGACGCCGGCCTTGCGCCCGACGTTGAGCAGTGCGCCGCGCACATAGGCACTGACGCTGTCGCCCACGATGCGGGCGGTGATGAACGAGGCCTCAGGTCCCTCCCGGAAGTTGGCGAGGCCGCGCATGCGTTCGTTCTCGTTCTCCAGTCGCCGCGCCGCCGTCTGCCAGGCGAGCAGCCGCACGTTCTCCTCACGCAGGCGGGCGTTTTCCTCGCGCAAGGAAGCAAACTCCTTGAGGTCGGCGATGGTGCGGTTGGCGGCCGCCACGGGGCGCGCGATGGCTTCCAGAACGGGGCTGGCAAGGTCGAGGGCAAGAACGCGGGCATGCTCGACCAGGACGGAGTCGGCCTTGCCGACCAGCATGGCGCCGAACGCGGCGATCACGAGCAGGCCGAGTGAGAAGCGCTGCACGGCGGTGCGCACCTGGCTCGCGGCTACCTCGAAGTCGTCCCGGATCGCCATATCCTGCCCATTCTACCCCAAAGCGGGTGGGGCGCGGCCTGTTAGTACATCGATGACAGCACGCCACGCAGGCGGCCGATGTTCTCCACGGCGTGGCCGGTGCCGAGCGCCACGCACAGCAGCGGGTCTTCTGCCACCGAAACCGGCAGGCCGGTCGCCTGGCGCAGCACGGTATCCATGTTTGCGAGAAGCGCGCCGCCACCGGTCAGCACGATGCCCTTGTCGACGATATCGGCAGCCAGTTCCGGCGCGGTGTTCTCGAGCGCCACCTTTACGGCCTCGACGATGGCGCTCACCGGCTCCTGCAGGCTCTCGGAAATCTGCCGCTCGGTGATGATCAGTTCCTTCGGCACGCCGTTCATCAGGTCGCGGCCCTTGATCTCCATGGTCCGGCCCTCGCCGTCTTCCGGCGGGCAGGCCGAGGCAATGGCCTTCTTGATGCGCTCGGCCGAGCTCTCGCCGACCAGCAGGTTATGGTTGCGGCGGATGTAGGCGATGATCGCCTCGTCCATCTTGTCGCCGCCGACGCGCACCGAGCGCGGATAGACGATGCCGCCCAGCGACAGAACGGCCACTTCCGTCGTGCCGCCGCCGATGTCGACCACCATCGAGCCGGTGGGCTCGGTGACGGGCAGGCCGGCGCCGATCGCCGCTGCCATCGGCTCCTCGATCAGCCAAACCTTGCGGGCGCCGGCGCTTTCGGCCGACTCCTGGATGGCGCGGCGCTCGACGGCGGTGGAGCCGGAGGGCACGCAGACCACGATCTGGGGATGGGCGAAGGAGCGCCGGTTGTGCACCTTCGAGATGAAGTGCTTGATCATCGCTTCGGCGACTTCGAAGTCGGCGATGACGCCGTCGCGCAGCGGACGGATGGCCTGGATGTTGCCCGGCGTGCGGCCGAGCATCATCTTGGCTTCCTCGCCCACGGCAAGGACCTGCCGCTTGCCGCTCTGCGTGGTGAGCGCCACGACGGACGGTTCGTTGAGAACGATGCCCCGACCCTTCACATAGACCAGCGTGTTGGCCGTGCCGAGGTCGATGCCCATGTCCGCCGAAAATAGCCCGATGAGACGCGACAGCATTAAGTTAAGTCTCTGTAATTAAAGAGGAAATTCGCCCAGTCGGCGCTTGCTCAATGCCCCACGCCAAGGTGACGTCCGTTTAGACCGCCCGGGAAGGTCTCGCAAGGCGATTCCACGGACGGCGCGGTTCTAGCGCTTGGCACGCGCCCGCTCGATCGCCTCGCTGACCAGGCGCTCGGCGTCGGCCGGCCCCTCCCAGCGCAGCCCCCTCACCCACTTGCCCTTTTCCAGGTCCTTGTAGTGTTGGAAGAAGTGGGCGATCTGGTCGCACAGCACCGCCGGCAGGTCCTTGTAGGATTTGACGCCCGTATAGAAGGGATGAAGCTTGTCGATCGGGACGGCCAGGATCTTTTCGTCCATGCCGGCCTCGTCCTCCATCAACAGGACTCCGACCGGCCGGCAGCGGATGATGGCGCCCGGCACGACGGGAACCTGACCGACGACCAGCACATCGCAGGGATCGCCGTCGGCCGAGAGCGTATGCGGGATGAAGCCGTAGTTGCCGGGATAGAACATCGCCGTGTGCAGGAACCGGTCGACGAACAAGGCGCCCGACTCCTTGTCGAGTTCGTACTTCACCGGAACACCGCCCATCGGAATCTCGATCAGGGCATTCAGGTCCTCGGGCGGATTGGCACCAACCGGAATTTTCGCGATATCCATCAAAGCCTCACTCGTTCTCGAGCCTGCGTTCCTGTCGTTCCAGCCAGGCGACCACGTCGGCGCGCCGGCCAGCCTCGATATGGGCCCATTGCGGCGACTTCATGCTCTCGCCGCCGGCATCGCGCCAATACTCCTTGACGATCACCAGCGTCCAGCCGGGCTTCGCCGCCCGGATGCCCGTCGTCACCTCGATGGTGAAGCCGTGGCTGGCGCCAGCATAGCTGTGGCGTTCGCGCTGCCAATGGACCCCGTCGATCGACCACCGCACGGTCGGCGTCCGGCCCGTGCCGGAGACCAGCAGGCGGTCGACGATGCGGAAGAAAGACGCATCGCCGATCTTGCGCACTACAGACCCATCAGCTTGGCGATGGTGTTGCGGTGGATGTCGTTGGTGCCGCCGCCAATCGAGCCCACGCGCACGTCGCGGAACAGGCGCTGGATATCGTGCGCCATGGTGTAGCCGGCCCCGCCCATGATCTCCATCGCGAGATGGGCGCATCTGAATTCGCCGTCGGTGCCCTGGATCTTGGCGATCGCGGTCTCCTCGACGGGATTGAGGCCCGCATCGAGCATGTCTGCCAGGCGCCAGGTGAGCGCCTGCGTCGTCTTCAGCATGATCCGCATGTCGGCGAACTTGTGCTGGATCGCCTGGAACTTGGAGATCGGCTGGCCGAATTGCTGACGCTCGACGGCATAGGCCTTGGCGTATTCGATGGCGAAATGCATGTTGCCGCAGGCCTGCGCGGCGAGACACAGCCGCTCGAGGTTAAGCCCCTTCATCAGGCCGGACCAGCCGCGATTCTCCTCGCCGATCACATGATCGGCGGGCACGAACACGCCATCGAAGAAAATCTCGTTGGCGTGCGTGGTCCGACGGCCGAGCGTCTCCAGCGGCTTCATGGTGAGGCCGGCAGCGCGCGCATCGACCCAGAACAGGGTGACGCCCTTGTGCTTGGCCTCGCTGTCGGTCTTGGCCACCACCATCAGGTAGTCCGCGACATGGGCGGCACTGATGTAGAGCTTCTGGCCGGTCAGGCGATAGCCGTTGCCGTCGCGCACCGCGCGCGTCTTGATACCGGAGGCGTCAGAACCCGTATCCGGTTCGGAAAGTGCAAACGCCGACTTCAGCCGACCGGCGCAAATCTCCGGCAGATAGCGCCGCCGCAAATGCTCCCCGGCGGTAAGCTGCAGGTGCATGCCGCCATAGACCACCGTCGGCAGGTAGAGCGAGGAGGCGCCGCTGTAGTGCCGCGCCAGCGCCTCGACCAGCACGACCAGGTCCTTGCGGCTGCCACCCATGCCGCCGTAGGCCGGATCGTAGGGCAGCGCCATGTAGCCCGCCTCGGCCAGTGCCTTGAACGCCGCATGCGGGAATTCGCTGGCGGCATCGAGCCGGCGGATCTCCTCCGCCGGCAGCACGCGCGCCAGAAGCTCGGCGACGTTCTGCCGGATCAGGAGCTGTTCGTCGGTGAGGCCGAAATCGTCGAGCGAAGTCATGTCACGTCTAGTCGAACACCACGACGCCGCGGGCGACTTCGCCCGCCATCATGCGCTTGAAGCCGTCGTTGATGTCGTGGAGCTTGTAGGTACGGCTGATCAGGCCGTCGATGTTGAGCCGCTTGTTCATGTAGTGGTCGACCAGCACAGGGAAATCGAGGTCGGGCCGCACCGAGCCGTAGAAGGTGCCGCTCACGGTCTTTTCGCTGAACACCATCATGAAGGGGGAGTAGCTGGCGCGCACGGTGGCGGCCGAGATGCCGACCGCCACGGCATGGCCGCCGGGCGCCAAAGCGTCGAAGGCCAGCGCCTGGGTCTTGTCGTTGCTGACGGCGTCGAAGGAATAGTCGACACCCAGTCCGCCGGTGATCTCCTTGACCTTCTTGACCGGGTCGTTGTCCTTGGCGGTGTTGATCGCGTGGGTGGCGCCGAAGGTCTTCGCCATCTCGAGCTTGTTGTCGAGGATGTCGGCGGCGATGATCTTGCCGGCACCCGACAGCAGTGCGCCCTGGATGGCGTTGAGGCCGACGCCACCGCAGCCGATCACCAGGACGGTGGAGCCGGCCTCGATCTTGGCATGACGGGTGACGGCGCCGACACCGGTTGCCACGCAGCAGCCGACCAGGGCCGCCTGCGCCCACGGCATGTCCTTGCGGATCGGCACCACCATCTCTTCCGGCACCACGACCTCTTCGGCAAAGGTGCCGATGCGGGCCATCTGGTTGATGCCCTGGCCCTTGTGCTTGATGCGCAGCGTGCCGTCGAACAGCCCGCCCGGCGGCGAACCGGCACGACCTATGCAGAGCACGGTACGGCCCTGGCTGCAGTAGCGGCAGCGCCCGCAATGCGGCCGGAAGGAGAAGATGACATGGTCACCCGGCTTCACCGTGGTGACGCCCGGACCGCATTCCAGGATCTCGCCCGCCGCCTCGTGCCCCGGCACGATCGGCATCGGCGACGGCCAGTCACCGTTCATGACGTGCCAGTCGCTCTGGCAGACGCCCGCGGCCTTCATCTTGACGCGGACCTCAAGCGCCTTGGGGGGATCGAGTTCGCACTCGAGCACCTGCAGCGGCTCGTTGGGCTTGAACAGAATGGCGGCTTTCATGATTTTTCCTCCCAAGAGACGTCCAGTCTATATCATCGGTAAATGAGCAAAACCCTTCTGATCACCGGCGGCGCCTCGGGCATCGGCGCCGCGACCGCCTATCGCGCGACCGACCGCGGCTACAAGGTCGCGATCAACTACCGAAGCCGCGACGCCCAGGCCAAGGCGATCGTGGCCGACATCGAGGCCAGGGGCGGCCGCGCCGTCGCGCTGCCCGGCGACATGGCGCAAGAGGCCGACATCGTGCGGCTGTTCGAGGAGACCGAGCGCGCCCTGGGGCCGATCACGCATCTGGTCAACAGCGCCGGCATCAACGGTCGGCGCGGCCGCGTCGACGAATACGACGCCGCGGCGCTGGCCAACCTGTTCGCCACCAATGTCACGGGGCTGATGCTGTGCTGCCGGGAAGCGGCCCGGCGCATGTCGACCAAGCATGGCGGCAAGGGCGGCGCGATCGTCAACGTCTCGTCGATGGCGGCGACGCTGGGCGGACGCCTGGGCTCGTCGGCCTACGCCGCCAGCAAGGGCGCAGTCGATGCCTTCACCAAGGGCTTTGCCCGCGAGGTGGCCGCAGAGGGCATCCGGGTCAATTCGCTGCGCCCTGGCATGGTGCTGACCGAGATGACCGAGGCCAGGCTGAAGGATCAGGCCTTCCGCACCCATATCGAAACGTCGATCCCGATGCGGCGCGTGGGCAAGAGCCACGAGATCGCCGAGGCGATCCTGTGGCTGCTGTCGGACGAGGCCTCCTTCATCACCGGCGCGATGCTCGATGCGGCCGGAGGCGGGTACATCATTTGAAATCAATAGACGGCGTCATCCCGAGCGCCGCGAGGCATGGCACACAAATGAAAACGGGCCCCAGAAGGGCCCGTTTCCATGAAGTCTGCAGGGACTAGTTCTTGGCCTTGTCGACCAAGGCGCCTTGCTTGATCCACGGCATCATGGCGCGGAGCTTGGCACCGACCTCTTCGATCGGGTGCTCCGACATCTTCTTGCGCATGGCCTTGAACGACGCCTGGTTGACCTTGTTCTCGAGCATCCAGTCGCGCGCGAAGCGGCCCGACTGGATATCGGCCAGCACGCGCTTCATCTCGGCCTTGGTCTCGTCGGTGACGATGCGCGGGCCCGAGCGATACTCGCCGTACTCGGCGGTGTTGGAGATCGAGTAGTTCATGTTGGCGATGCCGCCCTCATAAATGAGGTCGACGATCAGCTTCACCTCGTGCAGGCACTCGAAGTAGGCCATCTCCGGCGCGTAGCCCGCCTCGACCAGGGTCTCGTAGCCCGCCTTGATCAGCTCGACGAGGCCGCCGCACAGCACGACCTGCTCGCCGAACAGGTCGGTCTCGCACTCTTCCTTGAAGCTGGTCTCGATGGTGCCGGCGCGGCCGCCACCGATCGCTGACGAATAGCTGAGGCCGATCTCGAGCGCGTTGCCCGAGGAGTTCTGCGCCACTGCGACGAGGCAGGGCACGCCGCCGCCGCGCAGGTACTCCGAGCGCACGGTGTGACCGGGCCCCTTGGGGGCGATCATGAACACGTCGATGTCGGAGCGCGGCGTGATCAGGTTGAAATGGACGTTGAGGCCGTGCGCGAAGGCGAGCGCTGCGCCCGGCTTCATGTTGGGGCCGAGATCGGCGTTGTAGATGTCGGACTGCAGCTCATCCGGTGCCAGCACCATGATGATGTCGGCCCACTTGGCGCCATCGGCCGGGCTCATCACCGTGAAGCCCACGCCCTCGGCCTTCTTGATCGTGGCCGAACCGGGCTTCAGCGCAATGCGAACATCCTTCACGCCCGAATCGCGGAGGTTCATGGCGTGGGCATGGCCCTGGCTGCCGTAGCCGACGACCAGGACTTTCTTGCCCTTGATCAGGTTCACGTCGGCGTCACGATCGTAATAGACACGCATTGGGGCCATTCCTCCTGGCGGTGTTTGCTCTGTCATGCGACGGGGCTTACTAGACAACCCAACCCGCAAAGGCCAGCCTCGAATCCCATGCTCAAGCCCATGTCCACCCTGCGCTTTTCGCTCCTGCTGCTCGCCGCCGGCCCCCTCCTGGGCGGCTGCGGCGATCGCTATTCGACCCTGCCCGTGCCTGGCGTCCCGGCGACAGAGATGCCCCAGCTGGACCAATCCATCGCCAGTTCCACGCCGGAGGCAGCCCGGCGCGGCCTCGGCAATCACACCTGGCTTTGGACCCGAGGACCGGGCCCGGCGCAGATTCACTATTCTACAGCCGATGGACGGGATTTTGTCTGGCTGGTCGGCGAGCGCCGCATCCTGGCCGGCGAATGGCAGGTCGACACGACCGCCGACGGCCTTGTCCAGATCTGTCTGCGCTATCCCGGCGTCCAGCGGCAGGGCCTCGGCACAAACTGGACTTGCCGGCCGGCCGGCACGATGTTCACCCAGATGCAGGAGCGCGAGGGTGGCGACCCGCTACGGTTCTCGGGCCGTACCCAGGCTAAGTTCGTGCTGACCCAGACTCCCTCCAGCTTGGCCGAAGTCGAGGGCCGCGTCGCCGCCACGCCAGAGAACCTGGGCTACTAGACCTCGGCGGCCAGCAGCCGGACGCCCAGCAAGCCGAGCACACCGCCCATGATCCGGTCCAGCCAGCGTTTCGTGCGCCGATAGAAGGCTTGCGCCGTGCCGCCCGAGAACACGAGGGCAAGCAGCGCGAACCATGCGAATTCGTTGAACGCCACGACGGCAAGGACGGCCACCTCCATCCAGCCCGGCAGGTCGCCGGGCAGCAGCGACAGAAAGATGCTGCCGAAGAAGACCATGATCTTGGGGTTGCTGAGCTGCAGCAGGAGCGCCTGGAGAAAGGCCCGCCAGCCACGCTTGCGCGGCGCTCCGGGATCGATCGCCGGCAGCGGCGGGCCGGCATGGCGCCACAGCATGACAGCGAGAAAGAGCAGGTAGCCACCGCCCAGGACACGCAACGCCACATAGAGCCAGTCGAAGCGGGCGAACAGCATCTGCAGGCCGTAGAGCGCCGCGGCCGCCCACGCGAGCGCCCCCACCATCATGGCGAAGGCCGCCAGCAATCCGGCTCGACTGCCCGACCCGGCCGCGGCCTGAATCACCAGGACGGTCGAGGGACCGGGGCTGGCCACCGCCAGCAAATGGACGAGCGCAAGGCTGGCGAAGAGGAGGATGTCGTGCGTCATTGGTGAAGGATCTTGCCCCAGGTTGTCTCGCCCACCCAGAGAAGCTGCCACAAGTTACCCAGTGGCGACGCCCGTAGAGTTCTGACAATACGAAATGCACAATATGCTGGCCACCGAAGCTACCAGGAAAGACCAAGCAGCAAATGCCGTTGCACAAGACTGCTGCTCCCGCAGTCACTTCTGACGCCAAGTCCTCCGTCCCCGGGAGAGCCTCGCCCCTGTCGCCGCATCTGCAGCGGCTGGAGGACGAGGCGATCCACATCCTGCGTGAGGTTTTTGCCGAGTTCCGCAAGCCCGTGATGCTCTATTCCGTGGGCAAGGATTCGAGCGTCATGCTGCATCTGGCGCGCAAGGCCTTCTATCCGGCGGCGCCACCCTTTCCTTTCCTGCACATCGCCACGGGCTGGGATTTCCAGGCGCTGCTCGATCACCGTGACCGGATGGCGGACGCTTATGGGCTCGAGCTGCTGGTGCACGGCAACACCGAGGCGACCGAAGCGGGGGTCAATCCCTTCGACACCGAGACCGGCGAGTACAGCCGGCTGATGCTGACCGAGGCGCTGAAGACGGCGCTCGACCTCTACGGCTTCGACGCCGCCCTGGGCGGCGGCCGGCGCGACGAGGAAAAGTCACGGGCCAAGGAGCGCATCTTCTCCCATCGCAGTCCCGGGCACATCTGGGAGCCCCGCAACCAGCGACCCGAACTGTGGCGGCTGTTCAATACGCGGCTGGCGCCCGGCGACAGCATGCGCGTATTCCCGCTCTCCAACTGGACCGAACTCGATATCTGGACCTACATCGAGGCCCAGTCGATTCCGATCGTACCGCTCTATCTTGCCGCCGATCGCGACGTCGTGGTGCGCGGAAACACCATCATCGCCGTCGACGACGAGCGCATGAGGCTGCAGTCCGGCGAAGCGGTAGAAACGCGGCTTGTGCGCTTTCGAACACTGGGTTGCTGGCCGCTGACCGGCGGCATCGAATCGAAGGCGACGACGATCGCGGACATCGTTGCCGAACTTCTCGAGTCGCGCTGTTCGGAGCGCCAGGGTCGTCTTGTCGACGGCGCCGTCCAGGCCTCCATGGAACGCAAGAAGCGGGAGGGGTACTTCTGATGTCCGTGCCCCTGGTCTCGCCGGCGAGCCGCGCCGTACCACTCGCAAGTCGCGGCGAATTGCGCTTTCTCACCTGCGGCTCCGTCGACGACGGCAAGTCGACCCTCATCGGGCGGCTGATCAACGACGCGACGGGCCTGTTCGAGGACCAGATCAAGTCGCTGCGTGACGATTCGCGCCGCTTCGGCACAACCGACGACGACATCGACTTCGCCCTGCTGCTCGACGGGCTCGAGGCCGAGCGCGAACAGGGCATCACCATCGATGTCGCCTACCGCTTCTTCTCCACCGCCAGGCGCGCCTTCGTGGTGGCCGACACGCCCGGCCACCAGCAGTACACCCGCAACATGGCGACCGGCGCGTCGAATGCGGAACTGGCCATCCTGCTCGTCGACGCCCGCAAGGGCCTGCTCGAGCAGACGCGCCGCCATGCCGCGATCGTCTCGTTGCTCGGTATTCGCCACGTCGTGCTGGCGGTCAACAAGATCGACCTCGTCGATTTCAGCGTCGCCCGCTTTCGCGAGATCGAGGCGGCCTTCGCGGCCTTTGCCGCCCCCCTCGCGTTCGCATCGATCGCCTCAATTCCCTTGTCGGCACGCTTCGGCGACAATGTCGCCCGACGCAGCGCGCGCATGGGCTGGTATGACGGGCCGTCGCTGCTGCATCATCTGGAGACGGTCGAGACCGACCACGCGGGATCCGATGCTGCCCTGCGTTTTCCCGTGCAATGGGTGAACCGTCCCAACGGTGAATTTCGCGGCTTTGCCGGAACGATCGCGGGCGGTCGCGTGGCCGTGGGCGACACCGTGGTGGTGGCGAGTTCCGGGCAGACGACGCGGGTGACTCGGATCGTCACCTTCGACGGCGACCTTGCCGCCGCCGAGGCGGGCCGCTCCGTCACCCTGGCGCTCGCCGACGAGATCGACATTGCTCGCGGCGACGTCCTGGCCCCCCCCAGGGATCGCCCGACGGTAACGCGGCGCCTGGACGCCGACCTCATCTGGATGGACGAGGCGCCGGCCACAGCCGGTCAGAATTTCCTC
>RGPT01000099.1 GCA_010032545.1 Alphaproteobacteria bacterium | reverse complement strand
ACGCTGATCTTCGACGTCGAGTTGCTGGCGATCAAGTAAGCCGCTCGGTCTTGCGGAAACGGGGACCGTGGGACATCAGGTCTGGTTCTCCGCCATTGCCTGCCCGCGCTCGGCGTGGCCGTCTCCACGTTATTCACCCAGCCGCTTCGCCCGCCACTCCCAGGGCATGTCGAACGTGCCGGCCCACAGACCGCGCCTTGCCTCGCGGGCCTCGTCTTCCTCTGGCGCGTAGTCATTGCCATGCCGAGTGAGCACCAGGGCCCAGCCGGCGCGGACCATCTCGGCCCCGAGATCCTGGTCGCCCAGTCGACAGAGGGCGGCAGGCCGTCCGTACTGGTCGCTTGTGCGCGGCACGCAGACGAGCAGGGGGGCAGCTCCGGCGGAGGCGCTTTCGCCGAGCCCGGGTTCGGCAGCCAGAAGCATGCGGAGATAGGCGGCAGCCTCGCGACCGCAGGCGTATGCCTGGCCGTCGCGCTGGCACACCTGGATGAGCTCGGGGGCGTCGATGCCCCACAGGCGATAGGTGCGACCCTCCAGTCTCAGCGTGTCGCCATCGACGACCCGCCCGACGCCGGCAACGCGCTGGAGCTTTCGATCGTTTTCTGGCGGCGCAGCAGAACGGGGACGTGCGGCCGCGTCGACAGGTGCGGGGGCAGCCGTCGGGGTCGGGTCCGCCTGCGGCAGCGGCGCTCGCACGTTGGGCACCGGTGCCTTGCCTGAAGCCAAAGGCGCCTGCGCGAATACCTGAGACGCCGCAACAACGCCCAGTAGGAGCAGGAGAGCCCTAAACAGGTTGGTGTGCCCGGAGGAAGCTGCGGATCTGCCGGACCGCAACGGGGATGCGCTCCTTGGGTTCCTTCCAGGGGAAGAGGCTTACCTCGGACTTCGGCGCAAGCATCACCGTCTCCATGGCCACCGCGTAGGGATGTGGCGGGATGTCGTCCGGCAGCACCAGGATAGGCGTCTGGCAGGCACGCACGAAGGTGCGTGTCACGGTGAACACGAAGTCTGCGTTGGCGAGGTACATCTTCTTCAGGAAGGCATCGACCGTGGCCAAAGTGATCTCGGGTCGGCGGGCAACGAGCGCAGGTCCCCAGCCCTTCATGTTGTTGTCGTAGAATTGGTTGGGCATCTCAGGCCGATGACCGGAGGGCTGCGTAAGCACGGCGGCAACGACCCGGTCGGGCGCCCGTTTCAGCAGGTTCCAGATGAAGGGGCCGCCGATGCAGTAGCCCAACACCATGAACTGCTTGATGCCGAGGTGGTCCATCAGACCGAGGTGGTCGTCTGTGTAGGCATCCCAAGGCCGGTCGATCTCGAGAGGCCCCGACGATTGTCCGCCGGTGGCGTTGCGCAGGTCCGCGGCTATGCAGCGGTAGCGGTCCTTGAACGCTTCCATCGCGTTGAACGGGTGCGTGGTGGCGAGGCCGGCGATCGTGGAATTCAAACCACCGCCGGGAATGATCAGCAGTGGAAAGCCTGCTCCGGCCTCATCGTAATGGATGCGGACGGGGCCGTTTTCGTAGACCGGCATGCCAGTTCTCCTTGTGCCGAATGGTGCCACGCCACCGGAGGTGCCTCAACCGGTCGGAACGTCTGCCGCAGCCTGGACGCTAAAGCAGTTCGGGAACGACCCAGAGCGCCGGCTCGCCGCGCGCCACACGCTGGACATTGTCGAAGCCGTTACGCAACCGGGTGACGTTGCTCTCCCAGGTCGGGCCGGCGAGATGAGCCGTCAGCACGACATTGTCGAGCTTGAGCAGAGGATTGTCGGGCGGCGTCGGCTCCTCGTCGAACACATCGAGGCCGGCGCCGAACAGCCGGCCGGTGGAAAGCGCCGCGGTCATCGCCTTCTCGTCGATCACTGGCCCGCGCGAGGTGTTCACGATTATCGCCGATTTTTTCATCAGGGCGAGTTCGTCCGGACCGATCATGTGCTGCGTCGACTTGTTCAGCGGTACGTGCAACGACAGAACATCCGAGCCGCGCAAGATCTCGGGCAGCAGGCGGAAGCGCACGCCGAGCGCGTCTTCCTCCTCTTCCTTGAGGCGCGCGATGTCGTAGTAGTGCACGGTCATGCCGAACGCGAGGGCGAGGCGTGCCACCTTCTTGCCGATCGTGCCCAAGCCAACGATGCCCAGAACCTTGTTGCGCACCTCGTGGACCGTCGGTGGCTGATTGCCGTGCCAACGGCCCGCGGTGACGTTGCCATGCTGGGTGATGAGTCGCCGCGACACTGCCAGCATCAGCAGCATTGCATGCTCCGAAACGGCGACCGAATTGGCGCCGCCGTTGTTGCACAACGGGACCTTGCTCTTGCGTGCGGCGTCGAGATCGGCACGGTCGTAGCCGGCGCTCAGCATCTGGATCAGCTTCAGCTTCGGCGCTTCCTTGAAGAGCTGCGGCGTCACGTACTGTTGCACGAAGCCCACAAAGTAGTCGGTGCCTGGCAGGGCTGCCTTCATCTCCGGCGAGTTGTGCAGCGCCTTCACGATTTCGAAGCCTTTCGGCGCGATGTCGTCGACCATGGAGATGGTGTCCTTGGGCCCGACCACGAGTACGCGTTCAACCATTAGAGTGCCTCCGCTGCAACACGATGAGATTTCAGAAGTCCGGGCAGCCGCCCCGGATCGGTGCGGCCCCAGCCACATTCGGCCGATAGGCCGAAGTCGTCCGCGAATCGCCGTGCAACAGCGACGCGGGCCCTGTCGCCGGCTTCGTCGTCGTAGTGCAGCAGCCCGAGATAGAGCCTGGTTCCCTCCGGCCGTTTCCAGCCTTTGAGCGGGGCGTAGTAGGCCTCATCGGTGCGATCCTTGGGAACGGGAACATGCAGGAAGTCGATGCGCCGCTTCGTGGCGGCGGCGATGCCGTCCATCATCTCGACCAGAATGGCAGCGTCCCTGGGCTGCACCAGGTGCTCGTCGCGTGGCGAACCATAGCAGAGGTGGTAGCCCATCTCGACGCCGTCCGGCACCGCGTCGCCCAATCGCCCGAGCATCTCGAAGATCTGCCTCTTGTAGTGGGCGGGCCGGTCCTTGAAGTAATTCTCGAAGGCCAGGACTTCCTGGCAGACGTCCCACTGGATCGAGAGATCGCCGGCGGGGATCGCCTTGACGATGTTGGCGAGAGCAGCCGTCAGGGAGCGCTCGTAGACGCCGAAATAGAGCTCGCGTGCCGGGCCGCTCACATAGAGATAGCCGCTGGCCTGCGGCGTCGGCAGGCACACTTGAAAACGCATGCGGTGGGGAATGGCGCCGGCCGACCGCAGCCGTCTGAAGGTTTCCCACGAGGCGAGAGCCGCTTTGTCGTAGCCGGTCTCGAACACAACCGTGGCGGGATCGATGCCTGGCCTGAAGCGGACCTGCTCGACCTCGCGCACGACCTTGCCGTCCCACTGGATGAATTTGTAGGGCGGAACGGTCGGATCGATCTCCATCGCGGGGTGGTCGAGCAGCATCTGGCGTTGGAAATAGACCCAACGCGAGCGTTCGCCCGTTTCTCCGTCCGGCATGCGCGAGAGGAAAGGCTCCAACTCGCCCGCAAGCCGTCGGAAGACCTGTTCGCTGTTGTCGAGCGGGATGCTGCCGATCAGGTGCAGGCGTCCGGCGTCGTCCATTACGTAGTCTTCTCGAGCTTCTGCAGCGAGCGCAGGTACTTCGGCACCGGCACGCCGGGATGGGTGCTCGGCCAGTTGGTGTAGCTCACCTCGCCGACATAGATATCGCCTCTGGAATCGACCGCGAGGCCGTGCGGTGAGAGGAAGCGGCCGGTCTCCGTGCCCGGCCCGTGTTCGCCGCCCAGCCGGGCGATCACCTTGCCCTTCTGGTCGACGATGCTGAGTCGCGGCCCGAGATTGGTGTGATGGGTGTTGACCGGCATGCCTGGCCCGAGCTCGCCGATGATGAACCTCGGGTTCTTGGCACCGCCACAGCAGTAGAGCGCACAAGGCCGGTGCATATTGTTCCACTGCGCCTCGTACTTGCCGTTGCCGTCGAAGACCTGGACGCGATGGTTCTCGCGGTCGGCGACATAGACCCATCCGTCGGCATCGCTGACGATGTTGTGCACGATGTTGAATTCGCCCGGATCGGTGCCCGTCGTGCCCCAGCACATCAGGTGGCGGCCGTCAGGCGAATACTTGTGGACCCTCGAATTGCCATAGCCATCGGAGACGTAGATCTCGCCCTTGGGCGAAAGCGCGGTGTGGGTGCAGCGGTTGAACGGCTTGCCGCTCAGGAAGGGTGCGGGCTGGTTGGGCACGCCGATAGTCAGCAGCACCTTGCCGTCGGTGGTGATCTTGCGGACGGTGTGGTCGCCGTCGTCGGTGCAGTAGAGGTTGTCGTCGCTGTCGATGTGAATGCCGTGCGCGCGGCTGAACAAGCCCTCTCCCCAGGACCGCAGGAAGTTGCCGTTGCGGTCGAACACCATCATAGGGTGCTGGCCGCGGTTGAAGACATAGACGCGGTCCTTGCTGTCGACGGCGACTGCGGCGACGTCACGGAATTCCCAGCCATCGGGCAGCTTTGCCCAATTCTCGACCACGCGGTACCGATGCTCGCCGCTGCCCAGGATGACCGACATTGGTTGTTCCTTCAGTTTGCGGCGAGAACGGCTTCGGAGATCTTCTCGGCCGTCATCAGTGTCGGGAAGTTGGTATTGGCGCAGGGCACGACAGGGAAGACCGACGCATCGACGACGCGCAGGCCCTGGACGCCTCGTACGCGGCCCTGCGTGTCGACCACCGCCATCGGGTCGTCGTCGCGGCCCATACGGCAAGTACAGGAGGCGTGCCAGACGCCGATCGCGGCCTTCCGAACGAAGGCTTCGAGTGCCTCGTCATCGGTTATCACCTGGTCGAAGGTGAAGCCCTCGACGACGAAGTTGTCGATCATGTAACGCCGCAGAGCCGCCGGGCCATCGAGGAGAGTGGCAACGGCCCGTGTCAGCCACTTGTTCTTGGTGTTGACCACGCCGATCTCGCGCACCCGGTCGCTGTAGGAAGCGGGGAAGGGGACATCCGTCACCTTCTTGAGTGCGTCCGTCATCTGGACGGCCGCCATCAGCTTGAAGCCGCTCATCAGCCGATCGAGGTCGCGCTTGTCGGAGAGCAGATTGAACTCGACGACCGGCTCGCGCCGCCAGTCGCGCGAGGCGAGCTTCACCTGGCCGGTCTCGGAGTAGGTCTTGTTGATGAAGGTGAGCAGCGAGCCGATCTGCTCGCCCACGGCATGCCAGGCCGACTTGCTGGCTACGGCCACGAACATGTCTCCCTTGGGAATGCCCGGAAGGTTGGAGGAATAGCGCAGGCCGACATGGATGTGCCGGCGCGTGTGCTCGCGCAGGCGGGCGCTGCGCTTGATGAAGGAGGAGAGCGCGATCGACGGATGGTCCATCAGCCGCTGGCCGACGCCGGGCAGGGCCGAGACCACCGGAATGCCGAGCTCGGTCAGCTGGCCCACCGGGCCGATGCCGGCGCGCATCAGGTGGGCCGGCGAGTGGATCGCGCCGCTCGACAGGATAATCTCGCGGCCGCGGAACTCCTGATCCTTGCCGCCAATTCGGGCCGTCACGCCGACGCAGCGCGTGCCTTCGAACAGCAGGGACATGACCTGCGTGTCGGTCGAGATGGTGAGGTTCGACCGCTTGCGCGTCTCGGCATCGAGGTACCCCATCGCCGCCGACACCCGGCGCTCTGCGGCGTTGGAATGGGTGACGGGGAAGTAGCCTTCGACGAATTCGCCGTTCTGGTCGGGCAGGAACCTGAAACCCTTCTCCTCGAACGCCTTGCCGACGGCCTCGGCGTGGCCGCTCCAATGTTCGCGCGGAATGCGGCGCACGGGAATACGCCCCTCCTTGCCGTGCAGCGGTCCATCGAAATCGAGGTCGCGCTCGACCTTCTTGAAGTAGGGCAGTACGTCGTTCCAGCCCCAGCCGACGGCGCCGCGCGCTTGCCATTCGTCGTAGTCGGTGGGCGCGCCGCGATTGGCCATCTGGCCGTTGATCGACGAGCCGCCGCCCAGCACGCGGGCCTGCTCGTACTTGCGCAGCGGAGGCCGGTTTTCCTGCGGGTTATTGTGGCTGACGACCTGGGTATGGACCTTCAGTTCGGTCCAGTGGAAGCGCGGGTCGAAATAGGCCGTGCCGGAATAGCTGTCGGCGATCTCGGGCGGCTCCTTGCCCGGCGGCGTGTCCTGGCCCGCCTCGCACAGCAGCACCTTGTTCGAACTTCTGGCCGAGAGCCGATGGGCCATGACCGAGCCAGCCGAGCCGCCGCCCACGATGATGTAATCGTACACCGCGCGTTTCCCCTTATTGTTGGCGATACGCTAGCACGTGGCGGTGCGGAGTGGCGATGATCTTGCCGACCCCGCGCAAGCCTGCAATCGTCCGGGAGCAAAGCGCGGGAGGTTTCGTATGCCGGACATCACAGCCGCAAACGCCGACGTCGCCACTCCGGAACTGATGAAGTCGATTTCGGCGGCCTTCAACAGCCGCG
The DNA here is from genome assembly GCA_010032545.1 of Alphaproteobacteria bacterium. GTDB lineage: Bacteria > Pseudomonadota > Alphaproteobacteria > Reyranellales > Reyranellaceae > Reyranella. Next base: position 8,288 of record RGPT01000099.1, on the reverse strand, counting down.
ACGTCGACCGCATCGTCGACTGCTTCACCGACGACGCCACCTTCTGGCTGGCGCGTGGACCCGAGCCGGTCGGCCGCACGCTGCGCGGCAAGGCGGAGATCCGCAGGACGCTGGCCGATCGCTTCAAGGTGATCCCCGACATGCGCTGGGACCACAAGGAGTACATTTACGCGGGCAACCGGGCGATCTCGGTCTGGACGGTGAGGGGCAAGGGCGCCGACGGCGAGGACCTCAACTACCAGGGCTGCGACATTTACACCTTCCGCGGCGGCAAGCACCTACTGGAAAATCGTCGAGCAGAAGGACCGCCTCTGATGACCCTTGATCTGGTGATCCGCGGCGGCACGGTCGTCGACGGCTCGGGCAAAGACCGCTTCACAGCCGATGTCGGAATCGCCGGCGGCAGGATCGTCGAGATCGGCCGCATCTCGACCGTCGCTGATCGCACCATCGACGCCGATGGCCTCATCGTCTCGCCGGGCTTCATCGACGGCCATACCCACATGGATGCGCAGGTCGCCTGGGATCCGCTGGGCACCTGCTCCTGCTGGCACGGCGTCACGTCGGTGATCATGAGCAACTGCGGTTTCGCGCTGGCGCCCTGCAAGCCCGAGGATCGCGATTGGTACGCGCGTTGCCTGTCGGCGGTCGAGGACATTCCGACCGCGGCGATGGCCGCCGGCATCGACTGGACCTGGGAGACCTTCCCGGAATATCTCGCCACCGTCGAGCGACTGCCCAAGGCGATCAACTACGGCATGTACATCGGCCATTCGGCGCTCCGCATGTATGTCATGGGCAAGCGGGCGCTCACCGAAAAGGCCAGTGAGGACGACATGAGCCGCATGGCCGCGGCGGTGAAAGAAGCATTGCGCGTCGGCGCCATGGGCTTCTCAAGCTCGCGCGCCTCCACCCATGTGACGCCCGACAACACGCCGGTTGCGAGCCGCATCGCCGGGTGGGAGGAGATCGACCGCATCGTGGCGGCCATGGCCGAACTCCATGCCGGCATCTTCCAGGTCGGGCCCGATATAGGCAGTGGAGCGCTGCATCGTGCCTTTCTCGAGCGGCTGCGCAAGGTGGCGCTGGACTACAAGCGGCCGATCATGTTCGGGGTGCTGGCTGTTCGGCCAGGGCACGACCCGCTCGATCAACGCCATCTTCTCGTTGAAGTCTTACTTGCCGTTCGACGTTCTGCCGGCGTGGCGCCAGATCCGCGACCTGCCGATTGCCGAGCAGAAACGACGGCTGGCCGATCCGGCGGTTCGGCGCGACCTGGTGGCAGCCGAAGCCGGCATGAAGCCGCGCGACAAGGCGGTGCAGGGGGGGGGAGCTGCCACGACCGACCCGCGCAAACCCGACTACGACAATCTGTTCGCCATGAAGGGGATCGACTGGAACGATCCGACCGTGGCCGAGCTTGCGCGCAACAGTGGACGGCATCCGGTCGAGATCATGCTCGACCTGTCGTTGGCCAACGAGAACCAAGTCTACATCCAGCCGATAGTGAATGAGTCGCCCGACGACGTGCTCGGAATCCTAAAGCATTCGCGCACGCTCGCGACCTTCTCCGACTCGGGCGCGCATGTGGCGCAAGAGATGGGCTCGTCGCTGCAGACGCACCTGCTCAGCTACTGGGTGCGCAAGCGCGGCGCCTTTACGCTGGAGGAAGCGGTCAAGAAGATCACCCACGACAACGCCAAGGCCTGGGAACTCGACGATCGCGGCCTGATCCGAGAAGGTTATCGCGCCGATGTCGTGTTGTTCGAGGAGAATGGCATTCGGCCCTGCCTGCCCACCGTCGAGCGCGACCTGCCCGGCTCGGCCCGACGCCTGGTTCAGAAGGCCGAAGGCATCAAGGCCACGCTGGTGAACGGCGCGGTGGCCTTCGAGAACGGCGAGGCAACCGGCGCCTACGCCGGCACGGTGCTGAAGGGCAAGCTGGCGTCATGACACGCTTCGTCCTCGCCGCCCTCGTGATGATCTGTGCCGGATCGGTGGCCGCGCAAACCAAGACAAACCCGGCAAACGCTCCGGGTGCCCCCGACTCGAAGGTCCGCCTCCAGACGCTGGGCTACAGGGACATCCACGACCTGCGCCGCGGCCCCGACGGTCAATGGACGGCCAAGGCCACGCGCGGCAACACCGAGAAGTCTGTAACGGCCAAACCCGACGGCAGCGTGATCGCGCGTTAGCTGAGTTCCCGCCGCACGATAGCGGCGGCGGCTGCCAGCGACTTCAGCTTCCCGAAGGCCGTCGCGCGCGGCAGGTACTTCATGCCGCAGTCGGGGGCCGGTAGCAGCTTGTCGGGCGACAGGTACTTGAGGCCGGCGCGGATGCGGTCAGCGATCTTTTCGGGCGTCTCGATCTCGGGATCGTTGAGGTCTATGACACCCAGCATGACCTTCTTGGGCGCGAGCTCCTTCAGAACGCCGAGATCGATCCTTGGCTGGGCCGACTCGATGGAGATCTGCTGGGCGATGGTGTCGGCGAGCTGTGGCAGGAACGAGTATCCTGCGGGCTTGCTGAGGCCGGGCACCACGGCGGCATAGCCGAAGCAGAGATGGACGACCGTGGGCACCGAGATGCCTTGCAGCGCTCGATTGATCACCCTCACGGCGTAGCGGCTGGCCTCCTCGGGGTTGTTGCGAAGCCACGGTTCGTCGAGCTGGATCACGTCGGCGCCGGCCTTCACCAGATCATGCGCCTCCTCGTTCACCGCCGCGGCGTAGTCCATGCACATCGCCTCGGCGTCCCTGTAGAACTCGTCCTTGACCTGCTGGCCCATGGTAAAGGGGCCGGGCAGGGTGATCTTGGCCGGGCGGTCGGTGTTCGCCCGCAGAAACTGCATGTCGCGCACTTCCACGGGCCGGGTACGGCGTATCTTGCCGACGACACGCGGTACCGGCGTCTTCTGGCCCGAGCGTGAGAGCACGTGGCCGGGATTTTCCTGGTCGATGCCCTCGAGGGCGGTGGCGAAGTGGTTCGAATAGCTCTCGCGCCGCATCTCGCCGTCGGTGATGATGTCGATGCCGGCCCGTTCCATGTCGCGGATGGCGAGCAAGGTGGCGTCGTCCTGGGCCTGCTGCAGATAGGCGTCGGACACGCGCCAGATCTCCTTCAGGCGCGTGCGCGGCACGACCTTGGACAGCATCCCGCGGTTCACCAGCCAGTCGGGTTGAGGGTAGGAGCCGACGACAGTCGTCTGGAGAAGCGGTTCGGTCATTGCGGCGTCCTCAGTTCTGCGCCGGGTCGATGGGGGCCACGATTCCTTCCGCCGCCTCGATCACCTCGCCGGCATCGAGGCAGAGGTCCTCGCGGTTGCGCATCGCCATGATCTGGACGCCAGTGCGCAGCTTGCCGCAGCTGCCGACCGGGATGGCGAGGCCTGGCAGGCCGAGCAGCGGGGCGAGCAGGGCAGGGCGCATCGCATCCAGCACCTTCTCCTGGCCGTCGCGCGTGAGATCGGCCACCTGCTTGGGAGGCAGGTCGGAGAGCGTGGGCAGGATCACGAGCGGCCATTGTTGCATGAAGCTCATCCAGCGGAACAGCAGTCCCTCGCGCTCCGTGAGGGCCGCGATATAGGTCGGGAGATCGACCGGCTTGCGAAGCTCCAGCCAGGCGCGCATGGCGGCGATGCCGTCGGGATCGCCCATCTTCTGCATCGTGGGCCACAGGCCGCCGAACACGTCGGTGACACAGATCTCATGCCAGAGATCGACCCCGCGCTCGATGTCGGGCGGCAGCACTTCCTCGACGACGTAGCCCGCGGCCTGCAGATGCCGGCCAGCCTGGCGGACTGCAGCGACCTGCGCGGGATGGCTGTAGCCTCCGGGCACCTCGGGCACGATCGCAACCTTGATGGGGCGCGCGGGCGGTGGCCCTTGCATTGGCACGTCGTTCCAGCGCCAGTCGCGCCGGTCGCCGCGGGCCATGACTTCGAGCGCGAGCCGCGCGTCGCGTACGGTGCGCGTGTGCGGGCCCTGCACCGCCATCAAGACCGCGCCGACGGGGCGCCCGGTCGCGGCCGCGCTGGGGTTGAACGAGGGAATGCGGGCGAAGCCGGTGCGCAAGCCGACGACGCCATTGCAGTAGGCCGGGATGCGTACCGAGCCGCCGATGTCGTTGCCATGCGCGATCGGGCCAATTCCGGTGGCGATCGCGGCGCCCGCGCCGCCACTCGAGCCGCCAGGCGTCACCGAGGGATCGCGTGGGTTGAGCGTGCGGCCGTGCAGCGCGTTGTCGGAGAAGATCCGCATGGAGAAGGCGGGTGCATTGGTGCGCCCCACGATGATGGCCCCGGCATGCTTCAGGTTGGCGACAACCGGGCTGTCTTCGTTGGCGATGAAGTCCTTGAGCGGGATCACGCCGTTGTCGGTCGGCACGAACTGAATACCGTTCAATCCAACGTCACCCAGCGCGTGGCCGCGCGCGCGGGCGGCGTCGGCCGTCTCGGCCTGGGCGCGCGCCTCGTCTTCCAGCACGCGCACCACGGCATTGATCGCCGGATTCACCTTGTGCAGGCGAGCCAGCACCGAGTCGACCGCCTCGCGGGCTGAGGCCTGGCCGGTGCGGATCAGGCGCGCCAGGTCGGTCGCGTCGTATTGCCAGAGGTCCATGAAAGCTTCTCCTTGGGTCGCCGCAGCGTCCGGGAGAAGCGGTCTGTTGGCAAGTAGGCCTGCGCCGCCTCAGTTCCCGCGCATGCGCGTGCAATCCCATGGACAGGGCTTGGGGTCGCCGCAGGCCGCCAGCGGCGTCAGCAGCAGGGCGAGCATGAGAAGTTTCAGTGTCATCCGAACCTGGCTTTCCGTTTCGTGGCGTGCAGCTGGAACGCCGTCAGGGCGCTGGAACATAGCATGTCGTGGCGGTGAACGAAGACGGTCTCCACGCGCGCTTCCGCCGCAGGCAATCGATGCGCCTTTATGCGTTCGCCGCGCCAAATGGGTCCGATCAGGGAGCGCGGCAGCAGGGTGACGCCAAGATCGGCGGCGACCGCGCCCAGGATCGCCTCAAGCGTGCCGAACTCCAGCCGGCGCAGGCCAACAATGCCATGTCGCGCCAGCAATTCTTCCAGACGCTGGCGGTACGAGCATCCGGCCCGCAGGATGACGAGGCGGAGGTCGGGACGGGCCAGCAGGGAAGCGATCGAACGCTGGGACGGCGCGCTGAGCAGCGCCAGTTCCTCCTCAAAGACAGATGTCGAGATCAGCAGAGGGTGGGCGACCGGCCCGCAGACGAAGGCGCCCTCCAACTCGCGATCGAGCACGCGTTCGATCAGCTCCGCGGTGGTCCCGGTACGCAGGACAAGATCGACGCCGGGGTAGGCACGTGCATAGGTGGCGAGCACGGGTGACAGCCGAAGCGCCGCCGTGGTTTCCAGCGCGCCGATGGTGAGCGTGCCGAGCGGGGCGCCGTCGTCGCGTGCCGTGCGGCTCGCCTCGGCGAGCAGTGCACCGACCCGGGCGGCATAGGGCATCAGCCGCTCGCCGGCCCGCGTCAGCCGGGTGCCCGTCCGGCCGCGCTCGAACAGGGAAATGCCGAGTTCTTCCTCAAGGCGGCGCACGCGCTGGGTGACGTTGGATTGAACGGTATTCAGTTCGCGTGCGGCACGGCTCATGCTGCCCAACCGGGCGACGGCTTCGAACATGGTGAGGTCTCGAGCATCCATAGCATCATTTAATCAGATGCCCGGGATCATATGAATTCATTCATCAAGATGAAGAAGAGAGCGCTAGGATCAAGCCAGTCTCGGCAAGGAGTTGACACATGAAGTGGCAAGATCGTCGTCTGCTCGATCTGTTCGGGGTAGAGCATCCCATCCTGCAGGCGCCGATGGCGGGCGTCACCTCGCCGCAGATGGCGATCGCGACCTCGGAGGCGGGCGGCCTCGGCTCGATCGCGGCCGCGATGCTGACGCCGGAGGGCACGCGCCAGGAAATCCAGATGGTGAAGCAGGGCACCGGCCGGCCGTTCAACATCAACTTCTTCGTCAACAAGCCCCCCGCCGTGGATGCTGCGCGCGACGCGCGCTGGCGGCAAAGGCTGGCGCCGTACTATGACGAACTCGGTCTGCCGCCTGACGCCAAGGGCGCGTCCCGTGCCGCGTTCGACGCCTCGTTCTGCGATCTCTTGCTGGAATTCAGGCCCAAGGTGGCGAGCTTCCATTTTGGTCTGCCCGACCGCGCTTTGATGAAGCGCCTGCAGGCAGCCAAGATCCTTGTCATCAGTTCGGCGACCACGGCCGAGGAGGCGCGCTGGCTGGAGGGCGAGGGTGCCGATGCGGTGATCGCCCAGGGTGCTGAGGCGGGCGGCCACCGCGGCATGTTCCAGGTCGACGACATCGCTCGCCAGGCTGGGACGATGGCCCTGGTGCCGCAGGTCGTGGATGCGGTGAAGGTGCCGGTGATCGCTGCCGGCGGCATCGGCGATGGGCGGGGCATTGCCGCCGCGCTGGCACTGGGCGCGGCCGGTGCGCAGATCGGCACGGCGTTCATGCTGACGCCCGAGGCCAAGACGACGCCGCTGCACCGCGTGGCGCTGAAACAGGCCAACGACAACAGCACGACACTCACCAATGTGTTCACCGGCCGCCCCGCGCGCGGCATCGTGAACCGGATCATCCGCGAGATCGGGCCGATGAGCGCCGATGCACCGGCCTTTCCGCTCGCGGCCGAGGCTACCCAACCAATGCGTGGTCCCGCCGAGGCCAAGGGCTCGACTGACTTCACACCGCTGTGGAGCGGCCAGGCGCCGACGCTGGCGCGCGAGATGCCGGCCGGCGAGCTGGTCGCCGCGATGGTCCGCGAAACCGAGGCCGCTCTCAGTCGGATGCGGGGATGACCGTGTCGATCAGCCGGTCGACGAAGCTGCGCGTGATCGGCGCGTGGCCCATCAGCAGGCGGTAGAACAGCGGTCCGAAGATCAGGTCGAGGGCGAGTTCCATGTCGGCCGGCGGTGCCATAAGCTTGTCGTCGATGCAGCGCTCCAGCAACAGGCGCGTGGCGTCGCGCTTGCGGGCCACGATGCAGAGGGAGGTCCGGGGAAGATCGGCCAGCGCCTCGCTAAGCTCGCTAAGATATTCTTCCAGCCACTGCCCGCCGGCTGCTGCCGAGGTGTGGGGTGGTTGGTAGTGAGGGTAGTCGCGTAACGACCGCTCTCTCCTGGCAAGAACAGGGAGTTCGTGGCTCCTGGGGGCCAAAGACGCCCCCTGAAGGCCGCATCGAGCTGCAGAGGACGGGCCAATTTCAGCAACTAGCCAGAGGGGCTGGCTGGGGCAATCTGGGAGTTCCCCGCACGGCAACAGGGAGTTGGCGGCGGAGAACAGGGAACTAGAGAGGGTCCATGGAGCTTTCAGAATGCGTGGAGAATCGGTCTCCAGCGAGGCTTGCCATGAAGAAACTGCGCGGAACCGGACCTTTGCCGACCACATGAATGGCATTGATCAAGTTACTGAGGACAAGATGGCTTGTCGTCTCGATCGGGCGATCCGAGGCAAGATCACCCCGGTTGAACGATCGACAGGCATCAAGAAAGCGGCTGGACCTTGAGGTTGTCTGCTTGTCCACATTCTTCAGTTGATCGCACAGATTCTTGGCGACCGTGCCGCGAGTTCGGCAACGCGTCGTTGGCGGCCTTCGGCGTTTGCCAGCTGAAGACCATGTTCACCATGTACTCTCGACAGCGCGTTGTCAGTGGGGCATTGTTGTTGATGTAGATTCGGGTCCTTCCAGAGCAAGTTGACGTCTCGACAACACCAGCTTTTCCGGCCGGACCCGAATGGACAACCCATTGAAAGCTTACGGCTAGCGGTGCCAAAGTCCGCGGCGCCAAGAATGAGCAATACCAAACTGCCGCGTGTGCGTTGCGATTACTGGATGACCGCTTGGGACTTGAGACCGTAGACGACGCAGGTGAACTAGAGCGCCGCTCGAAGCAGGGTGACGAGACGGCTTCTCTCGTCGGGCTGACGGAGTTCGTCCTGCGCGTTCGTCCGTATGGTGCTGGATCTCCAGAGGGCCTGGCCGCCAGCTTCTTCGTCGAACCGTCCTACTGGAGCCGTGCCGGCGCCCAGGACGCATGGATCTCCGGGACCGAGCACGCCTTCTGGCAAAGACTGACCGTCCAGTACGGGTTGAATCTCTATTGCGGCGCCTGTCGCCAGATCGCACTAGCGACGAACCGGTAGCGACCGCGCGTTGGCCGCCGCCAGCAGTCACACCGAACTGCTGCTCGCGGATCGTGCCGGAGCCAGCTCGCCGTTGCGGGCTTGGTCCGACAGGGCCGGTGGC
>RGPT01000098.1 GCA_010032545.1 Alphaproteobacteria bacterium | reverse complement strand
CAGGAATTTCTCGCCGGTCGCGCGCTTGTTGTAGGCGATGATGTTTTTCAGCTCGAGCGCTTCGGGCAGAGACACTACCCGGGTGTAGTGGCTGGCGAAGGTGGTCTTCAGCGAATTGACCACGCGCTCGCGCAGCCGCGCCTGGTCGGGCCGGCCGATCTTCTGCAGGAACGGCGTCAGCAGCCAGCCGCCGACGCCCCAGGCCATGCCGTAGCTGCGGGTCAGCTCGACCGGCGAGGTATTCAGCCCGCCGTAGATGTAGACCTGCTTGTGTACGGCCGAGCCATAGCGGCTGTAGGTCGTGGCGGCCTTGTTGATCGCGATTTCCATGGCGATGAGGATCTGGTTGGCGAGCTTGCCGCCGCCGATGGCGTCGAAGGCGATGGTGGCGCCGGTTTCGACCAGGGCCTGCACGAGTTCGTCCATGAACTTCGCCGAGGTCGAATCCACCACATGCTTGGCGCCGATGCCCTTCAGGATCTTCGCCTGTTCGGCGCTGCGCACGATGTTCACCAGGCCGATGCCGTCCTCGTTGCAGATCTTGTTCAGCATCTGGCCGAGGTTGGAGGCAGCCGCGGTGTGCACCAGCGCCTTGTGGCCCTCGCGCTTCATGGTTTCGGTCATGCCGAGCGCGGTTAGCGGATTGACGAACCACGAGGCGCCTTCGGCCGCGGTCGTACCGGCCGGCAGCGGCTGACAGTCGCGGGCGTTCAGCAGGCGGTACTGCGTGTACATCGCGCCGCCCACCATCGACACCGTCTTGCCCTTGAGAGCTTGGGCCGCGTCAGAGGAGCCCGCCTTGACCACGGTGCCCGCGCCCTCGTTGCCGACCGGCATCGATTCGCCGAGGCGTGTCGCGAGGAAAGGGAGCGCCGCCGCCGGCACCTTCGCCGTCACCTTGACGCCGGCGCCGCTGCCGGTGGTCTGCGCCGCCGTCATGTCGGCCGGCCCCAGCAGCAGGCCGAGGTCCGAGGGATTGATCGGCGTCGCCTCGACCTTGACCACCACCTGATCCGGGCCGGGCTCTGGCAGGTCGACCTTGGCCAGCGATAGTTCGAGCGTGCCGTCCTTGTCGATCAGGGAGCGAAGCTGCAGTCCTGAAATCTTTGTGGTGTCGCTCATGGTCTCTCTCCCGCTGTTTCCGTGTTGGGCCGCTTATGCCAAGCGCCATCCAGACGAACAAGCGCGAACGGCCGGGCCTTCCTGTCAATCCGGCCATACCCTTTGTATGATGTCCTCCATGGCACATCCCCGGATCGGACTGGCTCTCGGCAGCGGCTCGGCGCGCGGCCTGGCGCACATCGGCGTGCTCGACGCCCTGATCGAGGCCGGCATCAGGCCCGACGTCGTCTGCGGAACCTCGATCGGCGCGCTGGTCGGTGCCGCCTATGTCGCAGGCCGCCTGGACGGGCTGCGGGATTGGGCGGAGACGGCAACCTGGCGGCAGGTCGTTCGGCTGATGGATGTCCGGCTTTCGCGTGGCGGCTTGATCGACGGCAGGCAGGTCGTGGCCCTTTTGCGTGGGCTCGGCATCGACGCGCCGATCGAGAGCTATGACACGCGCTTTGCTGCCGTCGCCACCGACCTCGCGAGCGGCCGCGAGGTCTGGCTGCAAACCGGGCCGATCCTAGAGGCTGTGCGCGCCTCGATCGCCCTGCCGGGCATTGTCAGTCCCGCCCAGATCGACGGCAAATGGCTGGTCGACGGCGGCCTGTCCAATCCGGTGCCGGTCTCGGTCTGCCGCGCGCTCGGCGCCGAAGTCATCATCGCGGTCAACCTCAATGGCGACCTGGTGGGAAGACGCTTCGACAAGGCGCGGACTCAGGCAGCGCCGGTGGCGCCGTCGCGCGTGTCGACTGAACTTTTCCGGCGGATGCTGGGCCAGGTGTCGGGCACGCGGCTGCCGGACGCTTTGGCCGAGCCGGCGGCAGAGATCGCTCTCGACCTGCCGCCCGGGAAATCGGCGGCGCCGGGATATCTCGACGTGCTCGCCAACTCCCTCAACATCATGCAGGACCACATTACCCGCACCCGCCTCGCGGGCGAGCCGCCGCATGTCCTGCTTGTTCCGCGGCTGGGCAACATCGGCCTGCTCGAGTTCACCAGGGCGCACGAGGCGATCGCCGAAGGCCGCCACTCTGTCCAGCACGCCCTGCCGGCGCTGAAGCGGTACGTGTAGGGACGGTTGCCGAACAAGCCCTGTCCCATTCCATCTTGTCATCCTGCGCGCAGCGAACGATCCTTCGCTGCACGCAGGGTGACAAGATGACTGGCGATAGAGATCTTGTCGGCGATGGACTCATCACTGTTCCACGAGAGGGCCTGTCATGGAGTACTACGATCTCGGCGCCTACATCCGCGCAGTCACGACGAAGTCTCCCGACACGCAGCTCTGGTTCGACCGCGGCCTCAACTGGCTGTTCGCCTTCAACCACGAGGAGTCCATCAAGTGCTTCGGCCGGGCGCTGGAGACCGATCCCGGCTGCGCCATGGCCCACTGGGGCATCGCCTATGCCGCCGGCCCCAACTACAACCTGCCCTGGCACCGCTACGATCCGGCGGGCAAGGCGCGCGCGCTGGGCACCGCCTACGACGCCATGCAGAACGCGCTGAAACACGCGAGCCGCGCCACGCCGGTCGAGCAGGCGCTGATCCAGGCTCTCACCGCACGCTATCCGCAACGCGTGGCAATCGAGGACCAGTCGGGCTGGGACCGCGCCTTCACCAACGAGATGCGCAAGGTCTTCGGCAGCTTCCAAAACGATCTGGAGGTGCGCTGCGTCTTCGTCGACGCCATCATGGTCGAGACGCCGTGGCAGATGTGGGACATCACGACCGGCGGTATCGCCAAGGATGCGGGCACCGCCGAGGCGGTCGAACTGCTCGAGAGTGCGTTCCGAGACCTGCCCGACGCCTGGAGCCATCCCGGTCTGCTGCATCTCTATGTCCATCTGATGGAAATGTCGCCCTTCCCGCAGAAGGCGCTGCGCGCCGGCGACCAGTTGCGCGACCTGGTGCCCGACGCCGGCCACCTGATCCACATGCCGACCCACATCGACGTGTTGTGCGGCAACTACCGCGATGTCGTGGTCTATAACCAGAAGGCGGTCGAGGCCGACCGCAAGTTCCTGGTGCGCGAAGGTGCCATGGGCGTCTACACGCTCTACCGCACCCACAACCACCACTTCGTGGTCTACGGCGCCATGTTCCTCGGCCAGTACACGCCGGCGCTGAAGGCTGCGCAGGAGATCATCGACACCACGCCCGAGGCGCTGCTGCGCATTGCCTCACCGCCCATGGCGGACTTCATCGAGGGCTATCTCTCGATGAAGCAGCACGTTCTGGTGCGCTTCGGAAAATGGCAGGAGATCCTCGACCAGGAACTGCCCAAGGACCCGGATCTCTACTGCTCGACGACGGCGATGATGCTCTATGCCCGGGGCGTGGCCCACTCGACCCTGGGCAACATCGCCGATGCCGAGAAGGCGCGCGTCGCCTTCCGCGCGGCGGTGGCCAGGGTTCCCGACACGCGGCGTGTGCACAACAACACCATGGTCAGCCTGCTTGCCATCGCTGAGCAGATGCTGAGCGGCGAACTCGAATACCGCCGCGCCAACTACGATGTCGCGTTCCGTCACCTCCGGCGCGCCGTTGAGCTGGAAGATTCTCTGCCCTACGACGAGCCTTGGGGCTGGATGCAGCCGTCGCGCCACGCGCTGGGCGCGCTCTTGCTGGAGCAGGGCCACGCCGAGGAAGCCGAGGCCGTCTATCGTGCCGACCTGGGCTTCGACGGTAAGCTCAGCCGAGCATGCCAGCACCCCGAAAACGTCTGGAGCCTGCACGGCCTGCATGAATGCCTGGTTCGTCGCGGCGACACGCTGGAAGCGCCGATGATCAAGGCCCGCCTCGACCTCGCGAGCGCGCGCGCCGAAGTCGTGGTGCGGGCGTCGTGCTTCTGTCGACGGCAGGCGGCGTGATCTCGTATTCATTTTCCTCTCCCCCTAACGGGGGAGAGGAGGATCGAGGTTAGCGTCGATCCGTCTTCCGGATCAGATACGTATCCATGATCCAGCCGTGCTTCTGCCGCGCCTTGGCGCGGCGGCGGTGGATCTCGTCCGCCACGTCGGCCAGCTGGCCCGAGATCAGGATCTCGTCCGGCGTGCCGAGATAGGCGCCCCAGTAGATTTCCATGTCGCCATGGACTGCGGTGTCGGCGAACTTCCTAAAAGTGTCCTCGCCGTCGAGCAGCACGACGGCGCTGTCGATGCCATCGGGAAATCCTTCGGCCAGCCTGCGGCCTGTGGTCAGCAGCACTGGCTCGGCGATGCGGTTGAGCGGGATCTTGTGCCGCGCGGCCAGCGCCTGCACCGCGGTGATGCCGGGGATCACCTCGTAGTCGATCCGGTGTTTGCCGCCGGCGATGAGCGCCTCGATGTTGCGGATGGTGCTGTCGTAGAGCATCGGGTCGCCCCACACCAGGATGCCGGCGGTCTCGCCGTCCTTCATCTCGCCCGCGATCATCGCCTCGAAGGCGGCCTGCTTGGCGGCGTTCAGCTCGTCCACGCAGGCGCGGTAGTCGGCGGGCTGTGGGTCGCGCGGCGGGCTCGGCGCCTCGACGAAGCGGTGTGTGTGTCCCGGTGCGATGTGGCGGCGGCAGATTTCCTCGCGCACGTCGCGCAGCTTCGTCTTGGCCGGGCCTTTGTCCATCAGGAAGAAGACGTCGGCGCGGTTGAGCGCGTTGATGCCCTGCACGGTGATGTAGTCGGGGTCGCCGGCGCCGATGCCGATGATCAGGATCTTCTTCATGAAAGCCGCTCCGTCCCCCTGGCATGGTGCGTGCAGGGTTCCCCCCTGCCAAAAGGAGGTTGCCATGACCGTCGACACCCTTGCCACGCCACCGGGCGCCGCCACCGCCGCCCTGATCGCCACCGCCTTCTCGCATATCGCCCAGGGCGATACGGAGTACAAATCGGGCGGATTGCGCGATTTTTTCCTCTACCGCGACCTCGGCATCGCCGAGGCGACCAAAGGCCAGGTGATCGCCCAGCTCGTGAAGGCCAATCTGCCGCCGGAGACGGGCACCGGCTGGCACTTCCACGAGGCCAGGTTCCACATCGTCATCATGCTGAAGGGCTGGGCGCGCTTCATGTACGAGACCACGGAAACCCTGGTGAAGACGGGAGATTGCGTCCACCAGCGGCCCGGCATCCGGCACTACCTGTTCGACTACTCGCCCGACATGGAATATCTGGAGATCGTCGGGCCGGCGGATTTCACGACGGTCGACGTCGAGGGCCCGTGCCCGATCCCGCCGCCGACGCCCTGGAAATGATGAACCGTGCCTGATCCGGTGCTGGCAAAATGCCGGCACCTCGCCGGCGCCATGAAGGTTTCTGGTTCAGCAGTTTTCAGGCTTTGTTTCTAATGTCGTCGCTACGATGTGCATCTTCTGCGCAGGCCGCGCGGTCACTTGCACTGAGCGGCTTTTTTCGTGTCTGGCGGGCAAGCCGGACTCCACGTCGAGACGAAGGGGCCGCGGACAACCCAGCGAGTTGGGCCTGTGCGCTGCGGCTCAGCTGGCGCGCTTCGGCGGCACATTCCGTATGCCGCTGCCCGCCCCCTGGCTCAGGTGCCGGTCCAGGCGCGGCGCGTGGTCGAGAAGGCGAGCACCAGGCAGAAGGCCACGATGCCGGCCGCCACGCAGGCATAGAGGCCCGAGACGCCCCAGCCGAGGGTGTCGAGGGCGAGCAGGCTGCCGCCGGCGGCGATGGTGATGCGGGTGAGGTTGGCCCCCACGGGCCAAAGCATCTCGCCGGTGCCCTGCGAGGCGAAGTAGAGCGCCATGGCGACGCCGAAGAAGCCATACACGGGGCCCACGATGCCGAGGTAGTGGCGGCCCGAGGCGAGCGCGCCGGCGTCGGTGGTGAACAGGCCGAGCCAGAGGTCGGGCCAGATCGCCACGACCGCGCCGATGGCGGTGGCGACGGCGCCTGCCATCAGCGCGCCCGTCCAAGCGAGGCGCCGGGCGCGGGCATGCTGGCGGGCGCCGATATTGGTGCCAACGAGGGCGGTGAGCGCCGCGCCAACGCCGAAGCTGATCGGGATCAGCATGTATTCGAGGCGCGAGCCGATGCCGTAGCCGGCAATGGCGGCGTCGCCCTGGCGGCCAATCAGGCCGGTCACGATCAGCACCGTGCCGTTGGTGAGCAGGACCACGAGGCAGGCGATGGCGCCGACCTTCAGGATGTCGCGGAAGGCGCGCCAGCGGAACCCGTCGACCGGCCAGCGCAGCCGCACCGTGGCCTTCGGGCCGGTGAGGCGGGACAGCATCCACACGGCAGCGAAGGCAAAGGAGATCACGGCCGCGACCGCGGGCAGGCCGAACCAGCCGAGCGTCAGCGCGCCGGCGAGCGGGATTTGCAGCGCGGCACTCGCCACCAGCGCGAGGCCGGGCGTCTTCATGTCGCCGGTGCCGCGCAGCACCGAGGCCATCGAGTTGGCGACCCAGTGCACGATGCAGCCCAGGAAGAGGATGGTGGCGAAGGCCTCGGCGCCGTCGAGCGCCGCGCCGCTGCCGCCCAGCGCACCGAAGATCAGGCGGCCGAAGCCCACGAAGATGATCGCGAAGAGGGCGGCCATCCCGAGCGCGATGGCGAGCGCATGGGCGGCCGCCGCTTCCGCCGCCGCCTTGTTGCCCGAGCCTAGCGCGCGCGCCACCGAGGACGAGATGCCGCCGCCCATGGCGCCGGCCGACATCATGCCCAGCGTCATCTGCGCTGGGAACACGAGGGCCAGCGCCGCCAGGGCGGCGGTGCTGCCGAGCTGGCCTACAAAGAAGCCGTCGGCGACGCTGACCAGGCTCTGCATCGCCACGTTCAGCACATTGGGCGCGGCAAGCGCCAGGATGGTGGGCACGATCGGCCCGGCCAGCATCATCTGCCGTCGTTCTGCGGGAGTCATTGCGCGCTACCTAGCACGCCGGATTGGCGAACCGCGCGAGCTTATCTCATGAGACGCATCATTCCGCCGCAAGCGGCGCCGGCGCCAGCCACCGGTCGAAATCGCGCAAGGCGCGGGCGCTCATCGCCTGCTTGCGCTCCTTGCCCTTGAACGTGCCGTCGATGGGGGGAAACAGGCCGAAGTTGACGTTCATCGGCTGGAAGGTCGCGGCATCGGCGCCGCCGGTGATGTGGCCGAGCAGCGCGCCCATCGCCGTCGTGGCGGGCGGTGGCGCCTGTGTCGTGTCCAGGCGCTCGGCGGCAGCAAAGCGGCCGGTCATCAGGCCGACGGCGGCGCTCTCGACATAGCCCTCGCAGCCCGTGATCTGGCCCGCGAACCGGAGCCGCGGCATCGCCTTAAGGCGTAGCGTCGCATCGAGCAGGCGCGGGCTGTTGAGGAAGGTGTTGCGGTGCAGCCCGCCGAGCCGCGCGAATTCAGCTTTCTCGAGCCCGGGGATGGTGCGGAAGATGCGCGTCTGCTCGCCGTGTTTCAGCTTGGTCTGGAAGCCCACGATGTTCCACAGCGTGCCTAGGGCATTGTCCTGGCGAAGCTGCACGACGGCCCACGGACGACGATCGGTGCGCGGATCGCGCAGGCCGACCGGCTTCATCGGCCCGAAGCGCAGAGTCTGCGGGCCGGTGGCCGCGATCACCTCGATCGGCTGGCAGCCGTTGAAGTAGGGGGTGTTGGCTTCCCACTCCTTGAATTCGGTCTTGTCGCCGGCGAGGAGTGCCGCGACAAAAGCCTCGTACTGCGGCTTCTCCATCGGGCAGTTGAGATAGTCGGCGCCATCGCCGCCGGGGCCGCCCTTGTCGTAGCGCGACTGCTTCCACGCCACCGAGAGATCGATGCTCTCGTGATGTACGATCGGCGCGATGGCGTCGAAGAAGGCGAGCGACTCCTCGCCCGTCAGGTTGGCCAGCGCCTCCGCGAGAGCGGGCGAGGTAAGGGGACCTGTCGCTACGATCACGCTGTCCCAGTCCTCGGGCGGCAGGCCCGCGACCTCGGCGCGCTCCAGCGTCACAAGCGGATGGGCGAGCAGTGTTTCCTGCACGGCCGCGGAGAAGCCGTGGCGGTCGACGGCGAGCGCGCCACCCGCCGGCAGCTTGTGGGCGTCGGCGCAGCGCATGATCAGCGAGCCGGCGCGGCGCATCTCCTCGTGCAGCAGACCGACGGCATTGTTCTGCGCATCGTCGGAGCGGAAGGAGTTGGAGCAGACGAGCTCGGCGAGATTTTCCGTGAGATGCGCCTCGGTGCCGCGCGCCGGCCGCATCTCGTGCAGCACCACGGGAACGCCTGCCTCGGCGAGCTGCCAGGCGGCTTCGCTGCCCGCGAGGCCGCCGCCCACGATGTGCACGCTCTTGATGCTTGACGTCATGCTCTCCGACCTGAATACCGTGCGCCTCCTTACATGGGGGAGACCGATATGGCGATCAAGTTCCACAATCCCAAGTCCGTGGCACTCACGGGCAAGTACAGCCTGGGCGTCGAAGTGCCGCCCGCCGCGCGGCTGCTCTTCCTGGCGGGGCAGGTCGGCTACGATTCCGAGGGCAAGCTGGCCCCGAGCTTCGAGAAGCAGTGCGATCTTACCTGGAAGAACATCGGCCAGATTCTGAAAAGTGCCGGCATGGGCTACGGCAACATCGTGAGGGTCACCGGCTTCATCACCGATTCGCGCTTCATCGCGCCCTACCGCGACGCCCGCGCCAAGTTCCTGAAAAGCCCTTATCCTGCGGCGACCCTGATCGTCGTCTCGGGCCTTGCCGATCCCGGCATGTTCGTCGAGGTCGAGGTGGTGGCGGCGAAGTAGGGATTCCCGCGCCTGGGTGCTTGACGCCACACTCCCCGACCTGAAACCGTGAGGTTTCCGAAAAGGGAGAGACTGCAATGACGATCAAGTTCCACAATCCGAAGAGCGTGTCGTTCTCCGGCAAGTACAGCCTCGGCGCCGAAGTGCCGGCGGGCGCCCGCACGCTTTACGTCTCGGGCCAGGTCGGCGTCGATTCGCGCGGCAAGCTGCAGCCCACCTTCGAGAAGCAGGCGGCGCAGGTCTGGAAGAACATCGCCCAGGTCCTGAAGGCCGGCGGCATGTCCTACAGGAATATCGTCAAGGTCACGGTCTTCCTGACCGACAGCCGTTTCATCGGTCCCTACCGCACGGTGCGCGACCAGTTCATCAAGGATGCGCCATATCCGGCATCGACCCTACTGGTCGTGGCTGGCCTTGCCGACCCGGCCATGCTGGTCGAGGTCGAGGTGGTGGCGGCGAAGTAGCGATGTGAACGGAGTCGAACTTGCTTCGCCTGGAAGCCGTTGCCCGAGGTGCTTTTCATGTGAGTGTAAGTGCTGCGTCGGCAGCGATTGCCGACGCGGGCGGCTGGGTCGTCAGCCATTCGCTGCTTTCCGATGCGATGGCAGTCCTCAGTTTCGAGATCCCGGGAGATCGCCTGGACGACCTCGTGCGCGAACTCGGCGCGCGCGGCTTGAACACAGGGCGCCCTCCTGGGTCCGTGGACCCGTTGAAAGACATTGCCGGGCGGCTGACACTGGCTTTCAGCCAGGGCACTGGCGATCTGCGTCGAGACGTTCCAGCGATTCAGTGATCGGCGGCGGCGGGCCTTTTGCCGGGCGGCTCTCGACTTCTTTCCATGCGGTTGAACCGTGACCGTTGCCGGTCATTTGCCGGGGCCAATCGCTCGGGGAAGTGGCGAAACGACTCTGGGCCAGCATGGAGAAAACCGGCACTATCGTTGACAGATGACAGACTCCCTGAAAGTCGGCCTCGCCCAGCTCAACCCCAAGGTCGGCGATGTCGTCGGCAACCTCGCCAAGGTCCGCGCTGCGCGCGCCGAGGCCGCGAAGCAGGGCGCCGATCTCGTGCTCTGCGCCGAGAGCGTACTGTCGGGCTATCCGGCCGAGGACCTGTGGCTAAAACCCGATTTCCAGGCGGCCTGCCGCGATGCCGTCGAGGCGTTGCGTGCCGACACACTGGACGGCGGGCCGGCGCTGTTCGTCACGGCACCATGGGCCGAGGACGGCAAGCTCTACAACGCCATCCTCGCGCTCGACAAAGGCGAGATCCTGGGCAAGCGCTACAAGGTCGACCTGCCGAACTACGGCGTGTTCGACGACAAGCGTGTCTTTAGCCCCGGCCCGATGCCCGGGCCGCTGGTGTTCCGCGGCGTACGCATCGGCGTGCCGATCTGCGAGGACGTGTGGACGCCCGACGTGGTCGAGTGCGTGGCCGAAACCGGAGGCGAGATCCTGCTGGTGCCCAATGCCTCGCCCTACGAGGTCGGCAAGACCGACGTCCGCGTGCAACTGGGAGTGCAGCGCGTGGTCGAAAGCGGTCTGCCCTTCGTCTATCTCAACCAGGTGGGCGGCCAGGACGAGGTGGTGTTCGACGGCGGCTCCTTCGTGCTGGGCGCCGACCGCAAGCTGAAGGCCAAGCTCGCTTCATTCCGCGAAGAGGTGGCCACTGTGGAATTCCGCCGCACCGGCCAGTCGGCGAAGGGGGGCTGGGAGTGCCTGCCGGCGTCGATTGCCCCGGAACTGGAGCAGATCGAGTCGATCTACCAGGCAATGGTGCTGGGCCTCGGCGACTATGTGAACAAGACCGGCTTTCCCTCCGTGGTGATCGGCCTGTCGGGCGGCGTCGATTCGGCGCTGACGGCGGCAGTAGCGGCCGACGCGCTGGGGCCCGAGCGCGTGCACGCCCTCATGATGCCGTCGCCCTACACCAGCCGGGAGTCGCTGGAGGATGCCGCGGCCTGCGCGCGTGCCATCGGTATCAAATACGACATCGTCGACATCGGCCCGGCGATGGCGGCCTTCCGCACCATGCTGGCGCCGCTGTTCGGCAATCGCGCGGAGGACGTGGCCGAGGAGAACATCCAGGCCCGCGCCCGCGGCGTGGCGCTTATGGCGGTGTCGAACAAGCTGGGCGGCATGGTGGTGACGACGGGCAACAAGTCGGAGATGGCGGTGGGCTACGCCACGCTCTACGGCGACATGAACGGCGGCTACAACGTCCTGAAGGACGTCTACAAGACCACGGTGTTCGAACTCTGCCGGTGGCGGAACAAGCAGAGCCTGGTGGCCAGAAGGACTCCGATTCGCTGCCGCCCTATCCGGTGCTCGACGCCATCCTGAAAGGCCTGATCGAGCGCGACCTCGGCCCGTCGGCGCTGGCGGCCGAGGGTCACGACCCGGTGGTCGTCGACCGCATCTGGCGGCTTCTCGAAGGTGCCGAGTACAAGCGCCGCCAGGCGCCGCCCGGCGTAAAGATCACGTCGCGCAACATGAGCCGCGAACGCCGCTATCCGATCGTGAACGGGTTTCGGGGATAGATAAGGTCGTTTTTCACGCGGCTCGCACGTTCAAGTCGAACCCTGCGCTGCGAGCCCGCTTCAGCATTTTGCCCGACAAAGCTTGCTTTGTTCGATGCCTGCGTCCATGTGATCGCGCCTTTGGTCCGCAGCTTCCAGCGTGGTTCGTTACAATGCCGACAATTTCCGAGATTGCAGCCCACTTCCCCATCGAGTCGCAGAGCAGCGTCCGCGACAAGCAGTTCTTGCTGGCGGTGCGGAGACTGCTTGGTGACTGCGCGCCTTCCTACGACTACCTCGAAGTCGGTTCGTTTCTTGGCGGTAGCCTGGCTCCCTTTCTCGGAGACTCGGCCTGCCAGTCAATTCTGTCGATCGACGAGCGCGGCAAGATTTTGCCGGATGAACGCGGTGCTCTGTTCGACTATGCCGGCATCACCACCCAGTCGATGCTCGACCGCCTCCGCCAGGCCGGGTTGGCAACGACAAAGCTGACCACTCATGATGGGCCGATCGACACGTTGCCACCGTCGGATCGTCGCTTTGATCTCGCCTTTATCGACGGTGAGCACACCGACCAGGCTTGCTTCCGCGACTTTCTGTGGGCTCTGCCGATGATGAAGGCGGACTCGATCATCATGTTTCATGACAGTTCCCTGATCTACAAGGCGATCAGAATGATCGCCCTTCTACTGCGCAAGGATGGCAGGCCTTTCACGTTTTTTAAGAACGGCGACTCGGAAATGTCGGCAATTTTCCTCGGTGGTCTCAGCCGATGCGATCTCGGTCTCTACTTCGAAGCCGGTGAGGAATGCGACGATTTCTACGCGAGCTCGGAGCTTTCCGTGCTCGAACACAATGTTCGCAATCGTGTCAGAAGCGACGACGACGGGGAGCGTCTGACGTCTTTCACCATTGATCCGCCAAAGCCGGAGAAAGCCTACTACTGAGGTTGGTGACGTCGGCCTTGTTCAATCATTCCTTCGACACGGGAGAGGAGCAGCAACGCAAGGCGGAACTTTCCGGTTTGCAAGCCGCGGGCATTCCGGCTGCTTTCCGTCTCATTTCACGATATCCCGCCCTTCTGCTATACTTGTCGCATGCAGGGTATTGATCAGAACGCTGCGGCAGATCGACCTTCGCCGCCTACCCAACTCGATGGTCGACGCAGGCGGAGCCTGCGGACAAGGCAGGCAATCATCGAGGCGTTCATCGATCTGTTGCGCGAAAACCCTCAGATGCCGACCATGGCGCAGATCGCGAAGCGCGCCGGTTGTTCTACACGGTCGACGTTCGAACGTTTTGCCAACCGAGACGAGCTGAGCCTCGCCGCCATCGATCATGTTATCGGCCTCGGCCTATCGACTCCCGTGGGCGACAGGGCAGCGGGCAATCGGCAGTCGAGGCTGAGGTTTCAGGTCGAGACGCGTGCCCGGATTTGCGAAAACTGGTTGCCATTGTGGCGTATCGTGTTGCGTCACCAGGACGAAGGGGACTCGGTGAAGGCGCGTGTCCAGTGGGTACGAGAAGCCACTCTGGCACGCCTGAAGGTCATGTATCGACCGGAGCTTTCGGTCCTGTCCGAGGCCGAGCGCGCTCACATGTTGATTGCTCTCGAAGCCCTGACGGACTTCGAAACCTGGGGGCGGATGCGGGGAGGCCATGGGCTGTCGTTCGAGGCTGCCTGCGACGTGTGGATCGGCATGATTGACCGGCTCCTGCCGCCAACGCCCGCAGCATCCTAGAAGCGCGCCTTTAAGGCGTCGCGACGGCCCTTTCGGGCAGCCGCCAGAGTTTTTGAGGCTGTCGTCTCCGCTACAGCTTGAGCAGGTTGCCATACCCGGCGACCGGCGATTTGACGCCCGACAGCCGAAGGCTATGCCAGAAGCTTGCTTGATTGGCTGAGATCGCCGGCCGACCGAGGTCTCGCTCCAGTGCCTCGAGGATCGCCACGCAGCGAAAGCCGGTGCCGGCGATCATAACGCCGTCCGCTTTGGCCGGGCAGGCGGCCCGGACTTGGGTGTAAAGCGGCTCGACCTCCTGCGCGAGGCCCAAGCCGTGGGCCACAAGATCCTGAGGCGGGAGGTCGCGCCACTTGCGGCCGGGGTCCATGCGCAGATGGCCGGCCGGCGCCAGGCCGTGCTCGGTGTAGTAGGCAACGGCGGCCTTCACCGTGTCATCGGGAAACCACGGCGGCAGCACCAGGAAGGGCCGCCTCACGCCGGAGGCCCGCAGAGCGGCCAGGGTATCGAGGCCATTGGTGCTGACGTTGACGCCGGAGCCCAGCACAGCGGCAAGCGCTGCCACGGTGGCCTCGTCCCAGCCCTTGCCCCCGACCACGCTGCTCGAGGTATGCCCGAGCACGACGACGTCAAGCCGCATGGCGGTGAACTGCTTCGCGCCGCGCAGCAGGTCGTCCGTGAGATCGACGCCGGTCCTGTCCACGCGCCAGCGTGCCCAGGGTGCCCCTGCCGTCACGCGAGCGGCATGCACTGACACGCCGCGGGGCGCCATCGCCCACCATTCGGCCTCCGGCACGGCTTCGGCGCCGACGATAAACATGCCGATCCGGGCCTGCCAGCCCCAGTTGTCGTCTTTGAGAGTCGTTTCCTTGGCCATGGTCCAGACAGTGCAGATGTTGAGAGGAGAAGGAAATGCCCAAATCGTGTCGAGCAGCGAACCTGCCGCGACCAGGTCCGCTCGCAAGACGACAGGGCATCGACGCCGATCAGGGTGTTCCTTCTGATGGGGCAGGCGGCAACCTTGCCGGTACGCAGAGTCCGGCAGTCATGTTCGAAAGTGCTACTCGGACAGATGCCCAGTTCAGCCACTCTCGCTCCGAGGGAGATACAAATTCATGACATCATCTCTTCGCGACAAAGCGATCAAGGACCAAGGGCAGGTCAATGCCGGGTGTCGTCGCGGGGCGGGGCTTGCGGCGCGCGCCCGAACATCGAGCGACCGGGCGGAGGTTCGGACTTTGGGCCTCCTGGCGTACTCGGTCGCGTGTCCTGGCGGTAGAGGTAGAAGGCAAAACCGCCGATGCCAACGAGGGTGGCCAAGGCCAAGGCTTCGTAGAGCGACATGTCGAACGTTCTCCAGATAGTCGGCGGATGGACTACAGTGGGTACAGTGCCGGGTCGGCAGGGAGCAGTCCAGACTGCGAACAGGACGCGGCCACGGCCACACGAGCTGTCGACGGAATTTTTGCTTCGAGCAATGCGATGATCTGGGAAATGAAATGAACGACGAAATCGGCCGTGTGGCGACGCGCGAATATGCCGTCGCTCTGCCGGACGGCGCCAAAGGCAAACTGGCGTTCGCACTCTGCGACCTTTCCCGGGACAATGCGCTGGCGCGGCATGCCCGAAAGCGGGAGGCCGTGGGCTTCGGCCTGCTCGGGTTCGAGGGCCTGCCCGGGGCACCCCGGCATCCGCTCTTGTGGGTGCGGACGCGGAGCGGCATGGAGATGACGGTCTCGGACGGCGACGATCCGC
>RGPT01000097.1 GCA_010032545.1 Alphaproteobacteria bacterium | reverse complement strand
CGTGGGCTTCCTCGCCGCCTTCCGGAGCTTCGATCTGCGGCTGGCGGCCGTGCTGGGCAGCGCCCTCTTCCTGCTGGGCGCCGCGGCGGGCCACATCTGGCAGATGGCGACAGCGGGCAATTTCTCGCCGGGCAACGCCGGCACGGTCTTCTATACCGACATCGCCACCCCGCTCGTGGGCTTCGTGCTGCTATGGCTGCAACACCGCTGGGGCCGGCCGCGGATCTGAAACGAACGGCCCTTGATGCAGGTCAAGGGCCCGGCGTCGCCATCATGATCAGCTGAAACCATCCGATGAGGATCGGGGGTGCCGACTTCACCACAGGTGGTCGCGATGTTGATCGAAAGCATGACCCGTCAGGCAAGCATCGAGCAGCTGAAACATGCGCGCGTGGCCCGGCTGGGCTATGTCCACGACAGCCAGCCCTACATCGTGCCAATGCTGTTCGCCTACGACGTCGACCATCTCTACAGTTTTTCGACCGAGGGCCAGAAGATCGCCTGGATGCGCGCCAACCCGCGGGTCTGCGTCGAGGTCGACGACCTGGTCTCGATAGAGAAATGGAAGACCGTCATCGTTCTCGGGCGCTTCGAAGAGCTTCCGCATACGGAAGAACACGAAGCGGCGCGTGCCCACGCCCACGCCCTGATCCAGAAGCGCCCGGCCTGGTGGGAGCCCGGCTACGTGAAGACCATCGTGGAGGGCAAGGAGCGCCCGCTGGAGGCCCTGTATTTTCGCATCCGCATCGACCAGATCAGCGGCCGCCAGGGAACGCCGGGCTGAGGGTCCGTTCCGCCGGTCGCCCGATGGAGCGAGCCCGCCGAAATGAGATCGACGCCGCTGGCGGCGACGGTGCCCGCGGTGGCGGGCGTGATGCGGCCCGACGCCTCTTGTCGAGCAGCACGGCATCGACGGGCTCGATCGGCGGCGGGCGGTATGCGGGTCAGTCGAGGCCGTTGCCGCCGTAGAGCCACTCCAGCGTGTCGAGCCACTGTTCCTGGCTCTTGGCGGTCATCAGGACATTGCGCAGCGCCGCGTGCGGACCGTCGGGATGATAGACATGGTCGCCCATGGCCCGCGACATGAGCTGCACGCGGGCGGTACGCAGCACGCGGCGCGTCTTGTAGGTGGCGAGGCCGGTTTCAAGCGAATCGTAACGCGAAAGGGAGTCGGCCAGGCAGACCGCATCCTCCATGGCCATGCAGGCGCCCTGCGCCATGTACTGCATCATCGGATGGGCCGCATCGCCCAGCAGCGCCACCCGTCCATCGACCCATTGGTCGATGGGATCGCGGTCGCACAGCACCCACATGTGCCAGTCGGTGCCATGGCGGATGATGTTCTGCGCGCGCTCGCAGACATGGGTGAAGCCCTTGCGCACCTCCTCGACCGGCACCGGCTTGCCGGCGACCGGCTCGGGCGCATGGTTGTGATAGGTGACGACGAGGTTGAAAACCTTCCAGCCCGACAGCGGGTAGTGGACGATGTGGCACCTGGGGCCGGCCCACAAAGTGGCGGCGTTCCAGCGCAGATCCTCCGGCATCTGCTCGAGCGGGATTACCGAGCGATAGGTCGTGTGGCCCGACACGCGCGGCGCGCCGTCGCCCGCGACCTGGCCGCGGACGCGCGACCACAGGCCGTCGGCGCCGATCAGGGCGCGACCGTTCATCGTGTCGCCATCGGCGAGCCGCGCCGTGACGCTGACGCCGTCCTGGTCGTAGCCCACGACCTCGGCGCTGGTGCGCAGATCGATGAGCACATGGTCGCGGCATGCTTTCAGCAGCACGCCATGCAGGTCGCCGCGATGGACCACGGCATAGGGATTGCCGAAGCGGGCACGGAATTTCTCGCCGAGGTCGATATGGGTGATCTCGCCATCGGCGAGGGCATCCATGAGACGGAGCGAGTCGATATAGACCGCCATGCCGCGGGCGGCTTCACCGACGCCCAGGCGATCGAAGCAATGAAAGGCGTTGGGTCCGAGCTGGATGCCGGCGCCGATCTCGCCCAGCCTGGAGGCCTTTTCAAGGACCAGCGAGGCGATGCCCTTCTGGGCCAGTGCCAGGGCGGCGGCGAGGCCGCCGATGCCGCCGCCGGCGATCAGGATCCGATCTTGTGAATTAACGGGGCCCACCCACGACCTTTTCATCATGCAGCCGGGCGATCTCGTGGTCCGGCAAACCGAGGATACCCGAAAGAATCTCGTCCGTATGCTGGCCGAGCGTCGGCGCACCCACCGGCGGTTGGCGCGCCACGGCGCCGAACTGCAGGGGCGAGCCCGCCACCGGATAGCGGCCGATGCCGGGCTGGTCCAGCACGGTGAACAACGGATTATCCTGCACAGCATCCTTGTCAGTCGCCAGCTCGCGGAACGTCTGGTAGGGCGCCCACAGGGCGCCAGCCTTCTTAAGCGCCGTGCCGACCGCGTCGGCCGAGAGCGACGCTACCCATGGCTCGATGACGGCACACAGCTCGGCCCGCGCCGTCCAGCGGCCGGCATCGGTCTTCAGATCGACGCCGGTCGCGGCCTCGATCTTCTTGAAGGCCGCCGCAAAGCCGCCCGCCGCCGCCAGCGCATCGACGTGACGGTCGGAGAAAATGCAGATCATGACGAAGCGGCCGTCGCTGGTCCTGAAATCGCGGCCGAAGGTACCGAAGATCTCGTTGCCGTAGCGCGGCCGGTCGGTCTCGTTCACCACCGCCTCGCCGAGATATCCCAGCGCGGACGTGACCGAGAGCGCCATGTCCTGCAGCGGCAACACGATCCGCTGCCCCTGCCCCGTCATGCGGCGATGCCGCTCGGCCGCCAGGATCGCCATGGCGCCGGCATAGGCCGTGGCGAGATCCCACGGCGGCGCCACGGCATTGACCGGACCCTCGTGGCCGACCGGGCCGGTGACCATGGGAAAGCCCGTGATGGCGTTCACCGTATAGTCGACATGGGCCGACCCATCGCGCGCGCCCACGATGTTGAGGGCGATCAAGTCGGCGCGCTTCTTCGAAAGCTCCTCGTAGGCGAGCCAGCCGCGCGCCGGCATGTTGGTGGTGAAGATGCCCGCACCCTCGCCCGGCGAAGCAATCAGTGCGGTGAGGAGATCGCGGCCCTTGGGATTGCGTAGATCGACGGAGATCGAGCGCTTGCCCTTGTTGAGACCAGCCCAGTAGATCGAGCGGCCGTCTTTCGTGATGGGCCAGCGATCGCTGTCGAGACCGCCCTTGATGTCGTCGAAGCGGATCACGTCGGCGCCGAGTTGCGCGAGTGTCATGCCGCCCAGAGGAGCTGCGATGAAAGCCGAGCCTTCGACAATGCGAAGGCCGGCGAGAATGCCGGTCATGTGCGTTTCCTGTTCGTCTTGTTATTTTGGAAGATTGTTCTTCCGCTTCTCCAGCCACCAACCGTATTCCGGCGTCCACATGTCGAAGTCGGCGTCACAGCCCAGCTCCTGCGCGGCATGCAGCGCCCAGAAAGGGTCGAAAAGCGCCTGGCGGCCGATCGCAATCAGGTCGGCGTCGCCCGACTGCAGGATCTCCTCGGCCTGTGGCCCGTCGAGGATCAGGCCGACGGCCATTGTCGGGATGTCCGCGCCGCGCTTCACCGCCGCCGCGAACGGCACCTGGAAACCGAGCGACCGCTTCACCGGCAGCGCCGTCGAGAGGCCGGTGAGGCCGCCGGAGGATGTGTCGACGACGTCGATGCCGATCGCCTTCAGCTCCCGGGCATAGGCGATGGTGTCCTCCACATCCCAGCCACCCGCGCCGTCGACGGCCGAGACGCGGATGAACATCGGCTTGTGCTCGGGCCAGTTGGTGCGCACGGCCTTGGCCGCGGCCAGGGGGAAGCGCATGCGTCCGGCGCGATCGCCGCCATACTGGTCGTTGCGCGTATTGCTGATCGGCGAGAGGAACTGCGCCAGCAGATAGCCGTGCGCGCCGTGGATCTCGATGACGTCGTAGCCCGCCGCATCGGCGCGGCGCGCAGCCTCGCCGAACTTCTTCACGATCTCTTCGATCTCGGCTGCCGCGAGTTGCTTCGGGGCCGGCGCATAGGGCTCGCCGGCCGACAGTTCCGAGGGGCCCACGACCTGCCAGCGCTGCCAGCCGGCCTCCTTGGGGCCAAGCTCGCCCGGCTTGTCGAACGAGCGTGGCGTGCTGCCCTTGCGGCCAGAATGGGTGATCTGCGTCGCCGCCAGCGAGCCCTCCTGCTTGAGGAAGCGCGTCAGGCGCCTGTGGCTCTCGATTTGGCTGTCGTCCCACAGGCCGAGATCGCCTTGCGTCACGCGCCCGCGGGGCTCGATGGCACAGTTCTCGGTGAAGACGATGCCGAACTTGCCCAGCGCGAACTTGCCGAGGTGGACCATGTGATAGTCGTTCACCAGGCCGTCGGTGGCGCGGTACTGGACCATGGGCGAGACGACGGCACGGTTCGGGGCGACGACGCCGCGCATCTTGAAGGGCGTAAACAGCAGCGGCCTGGACAAACTCAATTCCCCCTCTGAACTTCCCATGCGGAACGACTGAACATAGACCGGACCGCCTCTCCGGGCCTATCCTTCCGCCATGTTTGACCTCGTCATCCGAAACGGAACCGTGATCGACGGCTCGGGCGCACCGCGCCGCGTCGCCGATGTTGCAGTGCAAGATGGAAAGATCGCCGCCGTCGGGCCCGCGTTGGGCGCGGGCAAGCGCGAGATCGATGCCGCGGGCCTGATCGTGGCACCGGGCTTCGTCGACATCCATACCCACTACGACGGCCAGGCAACCTGGGATCCCTTCGTCACGCCAAGCTCGTGGCACGGCGTCACCACGACGGTGTTCGGCAATTGCGGCGTCGGCTTCGCGCCGGTGCGGCCAGGCAAGTCGTCCTATCTGATCAACCTGATGGAAGGGGTCGAAGACATCCCCGGCACCGTCCTGAGCGAAGGCGTGAAGTTCAACTGGGAGTCCTTCCCCGACTACCTCGACGCGCTGGCGTCGATGGGCCGCGCCGTCGACGTGGCGGCCCAGCTGCCACATGGCGCGCTGCGCTTCTATGTCATGGGCGATCGCGGCGCCGAGCATGCCGAGATTCCGACCGGGCGCGAGATCGAGGAGATGGCACGCCTGACGGAGGAAGCGCTGCTGGCCGGCGCCATGGGTTTCACGACGTCGCGCACGACCAAGCACAAGGCCAAGGATGGGCGCTTCACGCCCTCGCTTTCCGCTCGCGAAGCCGAGCTGCTGGGCATCGCGCAAGGCATCCGACGTGCCGGCCGCGGCGTGATCGAGGTGAACTCCGACTTCGGCCCCGGCGAGTTCGAGGCGCTGGAGGCGGCCGCGACCCTGGCAGGCCGCCCGCTGTCCTGCCTGCTGGTCCAGGTCGATGCCCAACCCGACCTGTGGCGGGACACGCTGGCCAATATCCATCGCATGCGCGCGGCGGGCCGCGAGGCCAATGCGCAGGTGGGCTCGCGGCCGATCGGCGTGATCATGGGGCTCGAGACCACGGTCCATCCATTCGCAGCCCATCCGGTGTGGCGCGAACTGCGCGATCTCACGCCAGCCCAGCGCTATCAGCGTCTGGTGGCCGATACCGATCTGCGCCAGCGCCTGCTCGCCCCGCGCACCGGCGGTAGCGCGGCGGCGTTCATGGGCGAGGCCTTCCACAAGATGTTTCCCATCGCCGACCGGCCGGACTACGAGCCCGATCTCGCCAACTCGGTCGCCGCCATCGCCGAACGCACCGGCCGCACGCCGCAGGACGTCGCCCTCGAGGCGATCCTGACGCAGGGCGGCAAGGGCCTGCTGATGCTGCCGTTCGAGAACTATGCCGCCGGCAGTCTCGACGTGGTGCGCGAGATGATCACCGATCCCGCCACCGTCCTGGGCGTGGCCGACGGCGGCGCCCACGTCGGCGTGATCTGCGACGCCTCCTCACCCACCTCGCTGCTCACCCTGTGGGGTCGCGACCGCACGCGCGGACCGAAACTCGACCTCGAGTTCCTGGTCGCCAAGCAGACGCGCGGCACGGCGCTCTCCTATGGGTTGGCCGACCGCGGCCTGCTGGCCGCGGGCCACAAGGCCGACATCAACATCATCGACTTCGAGGCGTTGTCCGTGAAGCGGCCCGAAGTGGTCTATGACCTCCCGACCGGCGGCCGTCGCCTGATCCAGCGCGCCTCGGGCTACCGCCACACCTTCGTTTCGGGCGTCGAGACGATGCAGAACGACGAGCTGACCGGCGCGCTGCCGGGCCACCTCGTGCGCGGGGCCCAGGCTCCCGCCTAGACCGTCATGTGACTGCGCACGGCGTCGGCGTCGAACGTCGCGCGCGTGCCGGACATCACGACCTCACCGCGGTCCATGACCGCAAAATCGTCGGCGAGTTCATGGGCGAAATCGAGATACTGCTCGACCAGCAGGATCGCCATGTCGCCGCGCTGGCGCAGGAAAGTGATGGCACGGCCGATATCCTTGATCACCGAGGGCTGGATACCCTCGGTCGGCTCGTCGAGCACCAGCAGCTTGGGCCGCATGGTGAGGGCGCGGCCGATGGCGAGCTGCTGCTGCTGCCCCCCCGAGAGATCGCCGCCGCGGCGCTTCAGCATCGACCCGAGTACCGGGAAAAGCTCGAACACCTCGTCGGGAATCTTCTTCTGGTCGCGTCCGACCGGGGCGAAGCCGGTCTCGAGGTTCTCCTTCACCGTCAGCAGCGGAAAGATCTCGCGGCCCTGGGGGACCAGCGCCACGCCGCGCCGCGCCCGTTCGTAGGGCGGCAGCTTGGACACTTCCTGTCCGTCGAGGGAGATCGAGCCCGAGGCGATGGGCTGCAGACCGACGATGGCGCGCAGAAGGCTGGTCTTGCCGACGCCGTTGCGGCCCAGCAGGCAGGTCACCTTGCCGATCGCGGCCGACAGCGAGACCGAGCGCAGCGCCTGGGCGGCGCCGTAGAACAGATCGACATTCTGGACGGTGAGCATCTCTATCGGCTCCTGCTCAACGTCCGAGGTAGACTTCGACGACGCGCTGATCGGCGCTCACCTGATCGAGCGTGCCCTCGGCCAGCATCGAGCCCTCGTGCAGCACCGTCACCTTGACGCCGAGCGCGCGCACAAAACTCATGTCGTGCTCGACGACAACGACCGAATGCGTCTTGTTGATTTCGCGCAGCACCTGCGCCGTGGTCTCGGTCTCGACGTCGGTCATGCCGGCCACCGGCTCGTCGACCAGCAGCAGCTTGGGATCCTGGGCCAACAGCATGCCGATCTCCAGCCACTGCTTCTGGCCGTGGCTGAGTCGCGCGCCCAACATGCGCTGCTGCTCTTCCATGCGGATGATGGACAGGATCTCGGCGAGCCTCTGGTTCTCGGCCTCGGTCGGTTGGGCCAGAAGCAGGCGGTGCCACTTCCTGAGGCCCGCCAGCGCCAGCAGAAGATTGTCGCGCACGGTGTGGTTCTCGAACACCGTGGGCTTCTGGAACTTCCGGCCGATGCCGAGCGTGGCGATGCTGGCCTCGTCGAGCTTGGTGAGATCGGCCCGGCCGTCGAACACCACCTCGCCCGAATCGGGCCGGGTCTTGCCGGTGACGACGTCCATCATGGTGGTCTTGCCGGCGCCGTTGGGACCGATGATGGCCCGCATCTCGCCCGGCTCGACCAGCAGCGAGAGGTTGTTCAGCGCCTTGAAGCCGTCGAACGAGACGGTAACGCCGCTGAGGTAAAGGAGCGCCGAGGTGCTTCTGTTGTTCATGCAGATGCCCTCGCCTTCCTGGCCTGCGAGCGCGCCCTGATCTGGCCCCACAGACCAACCACGCCCTTCGGCAGCAGCAGCGTGACGACGATGAACAGCGCGCCCAACGCGAACAACCAGACCTCCGGCAGCGCACCCGTGAGCCATGTCTTGCCGAAATTGACGATGAAGGCGCCGATCACCGGTCCGATCAGCGTTCCGCGGCCCCCGACGGCGACCCAGAGAACCGCCTCGATCGAATTGGCGGGCGAGAACTCGCTGGGATTGATGATGCCGACCAGCGGCACGTAGATCGCCCCGGCGACGCCCGCCATCGCAGCCGACAGCACGAAGACGAAGAGCTTGTAGCCTTCGACCCGATAGCCGAGGAAACGCATGCGGCTCTCGGCGTCGCGCACCGCGGTCAGCGCCTTGCCGAAACGCGAACCCACGACCGCCGCCGAGATGACGAGCCCCAGCGCCAGGGCCAGGGCCGAGACGAGATAGAGAACGGCCCGCGTGCCGTCGGCCTGCACGGAAAAGCCCAGGATCTCCTTGAAGTCGGTCATGCCGTTGTTGCCGCCCAGCCCCATGTCATTGCGGAAGAAGGCGAGCATGAGGGCGAACGTCATCGCCTGGGTGATGATCGAGAGATAGACGCCGGTGACACGGCTGCGAAAGGCAAACCAGCCCAGCGCGAGCGCGAGCAGGCTCGGCACCACCACGACCATGATCATGGCGAACCAGAAATGATTGAAGCCATACCAGAACCAGGGCAATTCCTTGTAGTTCAGGAACACCATGAAATCAGGCAGGAGCGGGTTGCCGTAGACGCCGCGGCTGCCGATCTGGCGCATCAGGTACATGCCCATGCAGTAGCCGCCGAGGGCGAAGAAGGCGCCATGGCCCAGCGAAAGGATGCCGCAGTAACCCCAGATCAGGTCGACCGCCACCGCCAGCAAGGCGTAGCAGAGATACTTGCCGACGAGCTGCAGCACCCACGACGGCACATGTAGCGCACTGCCCGGCGGCACGAACTGGTTGAGCACCGGCAGGGCGATGCCGAGTGCGAGCACCAGCAGCACGAAGAGGCGCAAGTTGCGGTCCATGCCCCGCCACAGGAAGCGCGTGATCATTCGACGGCCTTCATTCGACGGAGCGGCCCTTCAGCGCAAACAGGCCCCGCGGACGGCGCTGGATGAAGAGGATGATGAACACCAGCACCAGGATCTTGCCCAGCACGGCGCCGGCATAGGGTTCCAGGAACTTGTTGACCACACCCAGGGTCAGCGCGCCGATCAGCGTGCCGAACAGATTGCCGACGCCGCCGAACACGACGACCATGAAGGAATCGATGATGTAGCCCTGTCCGAGGTTCGGGCTGACATTGTCGATCTGGCTGAGCGCAACGCCGGCGAGGCCCGCGATGCCCGAGCCCAGGCCGAAGGTCAACGCATCGACCCGGGGCGTGCGGATGCCCATGGCCGACGCCATCGGCCGGTTCTGGGTGACGGCGCGCATGTAGAGGCCGAGCGGCGTCTTGCGCAGCACCACGATCAGCGCCACGAAAACCATAAGCGAAAACACCACGATCCACAGCCGACCGTAGGTGACATTGATCTGGCCAAGCTGGAAGGCGCCCGACATCCAGGACGGTGCGCCGACCTCGCGGTTGGACGAACCGAAGATCGAGCGCACGGCCTGCTGCAGCACCAGAGACAGGCCCCAGGTCGCGAGCAACGTGTCGAGCGGCCGCCCGTAGAGGAAGCGGATGATGCCACGCTCGATCAGGATGCCGATGCCGCCCGCCACGACGAAGGCGAGCGGCAACGCAATCAGCAGCGAGACATCGAACAGATGCGGCGCCGAGGTGCGGATGAGCTCCTGGACGACGAAGGTCGTGTAGGCACCCAGCATCACCATCTCGCCATGCGCCATGTTGATGACGCCCATGGTGCCGAAGGTGATGGCGAGCCCGATCGCCGCCAGCAGCAGGACCGAACCGAGCGAAATCCCGTACCAGACGTTCTGCGCCGCCTCCCAGGCCGCAAGTGTCTGGCGGACGGCACCGGCGGCCGCCGTCGCCGCAGCCTTGACCTCGGGATCGGTTGCCGATGCCGCCGTAGCCACCAGGACGCCCAGCGAATCGCGGTCCGCGCGCGCGCGCACCAGCGCGATGGCCTCGAGCTTCTGCGCGGTCGGCGCATCGGAGGCAAGCACGCTGGCTGCCCGCGCTTCGCTCATGGAACGTTTGATGCGGGGGTCTTTCTCGGCAGCCAATGCCGTATCGAGTGCGCCCAGCGAGGAGGCGTCCCGGCGCTTGAACAGGGCTTCCGCAGCACCGCGACGCACGCGCGGGTCGGGACTCATCAGGGTAAGCGAGCCCACGGCCGCCTCGATGATGCCGCGCAGCCGGTTGTTGACCCGGACGCGATCGAGCCCGGCTTCGGAGCCGCTGCCCGCCGGCTTGCCCGTGATCGCCTCGGTCAAGGCAAGCTGGTTGCCGTCCGGCTTGCCGATGAGCACCGCGTTGTCGGACTTGCGTACATAGAGCTGGCCGGCCGCGAGGGCCTCGAGGACAGGCGCGGCGCGGGCGTCGCCCGATGCCGCCAGGGCGCCGACCGCCGTCTCGCGATCGCCGAAGCTGCCGGCCGTCAGGCCGCCCACCAGAGCCGGCAGGTCGGCCGCAAAGGCCGTGCCGGCAATCAACACCGAGGCCAGGGTCGACAGCAGGAACGCGAGCTGACGCAGGAAGAGCATGGTTGAGAATTAGCCCGGAGATGCGAACGGGGCGACTCGAAAGTCGCCCCGCCCCTGTGAGTGGGTTGTTCCTAGGCTTTGGAACCTACTTGCCCTTGCCGCCGCACTTGCCGGTGACGACGTTGAAGTTGCCGCAGCTCATCGGCTTGCGCCAATCGGCGATCAGGTCCTTCGAGTCGGGGAGGTAATCCGACCATTCATCGCCGATCACCAGAGGGGTCGACGACACGACGTCGAACTGACCATTGCCCTGGATCTCGCCGATCAGCACCGGCTTGGTGATGTGGTGGTTCGGCATCATGGCCGAGATGCCGCCCGTCAGGTTCGGCACCGCAATGCCGATCATGGCGTCGATGACGGCGTCGGCGTCGGTCGTGCCGGCCTTCTTCACCGCCTCGATCCACATATTGAAGCCGATCACGTGGGCTTCCATCGGATCGTTGGTCACGCGCTTCGGGTTCTTGGTGAAGGCCTGCCAGGTCTTGATGAAGGCCTCGTTGGCCGGATCCTTCACCGACTGGAAGTAGTTCCAGGCAGCGAGATGGCCGACCAGCGGCTTGGTGTCGATACCGGCAAGCTCTTCCTCGCCGACCGAGAAGGCCACGACCGGGATGTCCTTGGCCTTGATGCCCTGGTTGCCGAGCTCCTTGTAGAACGGGACGTTGGCGTCGCCGTTGATGGTCGACACGACGGCGGTCTTCTTGCCGGCCGAGCCGAACTTCTTGATGTCGGCGACGATCGACTGCCAGTCGGAGTGGCCGAACGGCGTGTAGTTGATCAGGATGTCTTCCTGCTTGACGCCCTTCTGCTTGAGGTAGGCCTCGAGGATTTTGTTGGTCGTGCGCGGATAGACATAGTCCGTACCAGCCAGGACCCAGCGCTGAACTTTCTCATTGGCCATCAGGTAGTCAACGGCAGGGATCGCCTGCTGGTTCGGCGCGGCGCCGGTATAGAACACGTTGCGCGAGCTCTCTTCGCCTTCGTACTGGACCGGGTAGAAGAGAATGCCGTTCAGCTCCTCGAAGACCGGCAGGACCGACTTGCGGCTGACCGAGGTCCAGCAGCCGAACACTGCGGCGACCTTGTCCTTCTGCAGCAGCTCACGTGCCTTCTCGGCGAACAGCGGCCAGTTCGACGCCGGATCTACAACGACTGCCTCGAGCTTGCGACCCAGAACGCCGCCCTTCTTGTTCTGCTCTTCGATCAGCATCAGCATGACGTCCTTAAGAGTCGTCTCGCTGATCGCCATCGTTCCCGAGAGCGAATGCAAAATGCCAACCTTGATCGGCGCACCCTGTGCGAACGCGCTGCCCGCAGCGCCGGCCAGAAGGCCGGCGGCAACCAAGCCTGTGCGCATGATCGATCCCAACTTCATCCCGCTCTCCTTGTTATCGCGACGGATTCCCCCGCCCGCGAGCATTGGAAGCGAAGATCGTGCCAAACCTCAAAGAGAGCCCGGGAAGTCCCTAGTTCGCGATCAGGACGAGGGCACCGCCCGCCATGACGACTCCGCCCAGGGCCCGCAATCCCAGGTCGCCGACGGCACGTCGCACGATCCAGCCCAGTCCGAGCCCGGCCCCCAGCAGCAGGGAGGTCGCGAGCAAGAAACCGAGGATGTAAGTTCCGGCGCCCTCGGCCGGCGCTTCAAGGGCATGGGCGTAGCCATGGAAAAAGGCAAACAATCCCGCCACTGCCATGGCCGCCGCCGATGGCAGGCGCACTGCAGCCACGATGAGGCCGCCGAAGACGAAAACCGAGGCCAGAATGACTGCCTCAACGAGAGGCAATTTTATGCCTGCAAATCCGGCAGCCGACCCGACAGTCATCATGGCCACGAAGGTAGCTGGCACCAGCAGCGCCGCCGCCGGCTTCCGGACCGCCAGAAAAGCCGCCCACATCCCGACGCCGACCATGGCCAGCAGGTGGTCGATGCCGGTGAAGGGATGGATGAAGCCGGAAACCTCATGACCCGGATGGGCCGACACAGGGCCGGCGAGGGCAAGCAACAGGGCCGTCAGGCAGATCGTCCGGATCATGAATTTCTCCTCTTGCTTCCATTCTTCCACATCAGCGCGCCGGCAGGCCACCCTGGCGCACGATAAAGGCGGCCACGTCGGCAACGCCCTTGTTCACTTTAAGGTTCGAAAAGATGAAGGGCCGCGCGCCGCGCATCCTGCGTGCGTCGCGGTCCATCACGTCGAGATTGGCGCCGACCAGCGGCGCGAGATCGATCTTGTTGATCACCAGCAGGTCCGACCGCGTGATGCCCGGCCCGCCCTTGCGCGGGATCTTCTCGCCCGCAGACACGTCGATCACATAGATGGTGAGATCCGCAAGCTCCGGCGAGAAGGTGGCCGCGAGGTTGTCGCCGCCCGATTCGACGAAGACGATCTCGAGGTTGGGCCACTTGCGCACGATGTCGGAAACCGCCGCCAGGTTGATCGAGGCGTCCTCGCGGATCGCCGTGTGCGGACAGCCGCCCGTCTCGACGCCGACAATTCGATCCGGTTCGAGAGCGCCGGCCCGCGTCAGGAACTCGGCGTCCTCCTTGGTGTAGATGTCGTTGGTGACGACGGCGATGTCGTAGCTGTCGCGCATGGTCTTGCACAGACGCTCGACCAGAGCGGTCTTGCCCGACCCGACCGGGCCACCCACGCCCACCCTCAGGGGACCACGTACACTCGTCATTCCATTTCTCCCGCCAGCAGCGCGAGATAGCTCACGCCAAGCAACAGGCTGTAAGGCGAATAGTAACGCTTGTCGCGCCTGGCAAACGGCTCGTCGTTGAAATGGCTTCGCCAGCGCGGGCTGAAACCGGCCCAGCCGCGGGCAACGAAGGCCCCGGCAATGGCGAAGGTGCCGGTCAGCACGGTTGGCTCCGATCCGCGCCCCAGCACGTACCATGGCCACAGCGCCACCAGAGCCAGAAGTGCTGCAACGGCAAAGCATTGCCAGGCCGGCGGCATGCGCCGACGGCCATCGCCAACGACGCCGCGCGCCAACGCCTCCTGGTTGGCCTCGGGCCACGAGCTGCCGAGACCCCACAGGGCATGGACGACGGCAATGGCGCCGACGCCGATGAACAGCAGGAAAGCCAGCACCGCATTCATGACCGGAACAGCCGCGTGTATTGCGTTTCATGTCGCAGCGAACACCAATCGAGCAGCGGCGTCGCCGTGCCGATCTCGTCGAGCGAGGTCGCGCCAAGCGCCGCCTCGACGGCCCGCCGCACCGCGGGCTCCAGCGCTGCCAGCGAGCGCTGGCCATCGGTCTGGCCGAGCGGCACGGTTCGAACCGCCGCAGAGACCAGGTTGGCGGCAAATGCGTGCAGATAGCCCGCAAGCGCCGATTCGAGTGCGATGCCGTGCGCCGCGGCGGCCAGCGCCACCGCAACCGGCAACGCCATTTCGCCGCCGGTCCGCTCGTGGCCTGCATCGAGTGTCGGGTGCGGCCAGGCAACCCGCGTGATCGACAAGAAAGAGCCGCCCTGTTGACGCGATTCGAGCGCCATCTCGGCGGTACCCCGCCACGCCGCCGCCCGTTCGGCAACGGCATCGAACGTCGGCCAATCGGCACCATCGACAGCGCGCCAGGCGGCAGCAAACAGGGCACCGTCGACCAAGCCTGTGCCGTGCTCGATCACACTTTCGAGCCAGACGATCAGCGTTGCGCGATCGGTGACGAAGCCCTCTTCCACCGCGGTCTCGATGCCATGGCTATAGCTGAACGCGCCCACCGGATAGGCGGGCGACAGCCAGGTCATGAGCCGGAACAGCGCCGGATCAGTCATGCTTGCAGCCGGGGCCATGCACATGACCATGGTCATGATGCTCGTGTTGATGATCGTGTCCATGGTGTTCATGGCCATGGTGGTCGTGGCCGCAATCGGGACCATGGACGTGTCCATGGTCATGCGCGTGATCGTGCCCGTGATCGTGCCCGTGATCGTGCCCGTGATCGTGCCCGTGATCGTGCCCGTGATCGTGCCCGTGATGATCGTGCCCGCAGCCTGGGCCGTGCACATGTTCTTCGGCGTGAGCGGCATGACCGGCGGCTTCGGCATAGGCGCCGCCTTCGGGATTGAACGGCGCCTGCACCAGCGCGACCTTCGCGCCCAGGCCCTTCGCCATGTCGCCCACCACGTGATCGGCGTGGATGCGCAACACGCCCGGCGCGATTTCCACCGGCAGATGGCGGTTGCCGAGGTGATAGGCCACCCGTGCGAGCTGCAGCGAGTCCGCGCAGGTGATTTCCATCAATTCCTCCGGCGCCGCGGCGATCAGGATGGTCTTGCCGTTGGACAACAGAAAACCATCGCCGTCCTTCAGGTCGGGCACGGAGGCGAGGTTGAGCAGGAACTCCACACCCTTCTCGCTGGTAAGGGTGATGCGCCGGCGGTG
>RGPT01000096.1 GCA_010032545.1 Alphaproteobacteria bacterium | reverse complement strand
GGTGGCGGTGTTGCAGATCCGCTGCTTGATCCACTTGTTGACGAACATGCGGTCGACGCCCGGCGCCGTCGCGGCCATCCGCAGCAGCACCATGTGCTGGTCGGTGAACACCGCTTCGTCGACGCCGCCATCGTCGCCGCGCACCAATGAGCGGAGCCGCGGGTTCTCGCGGTCGGGCGGCGCCCGGCGCGCGCCGGGCTGGCGTTCGAACCAGATGTCGACATCGAGGCCGACCTGATGGCTGGCGTGGCCGAAACTCATCGGGCCGCCGCGGGGTTGGCCGATGTCGCCGATGTAGAGCTGGCTTTGCCCGGCGGCCCGCACCTGCTCGGAGAAGTTCTTGATGAAGTCGAGGGTGACCGGATGGCCCCAGTTGCGGTTGCGGCTGAGGCGAATCGCCTCGTACCCCGGCCCTTCCGTGGGCAGGGCCTGCGCGCCCTGGATGCAGCCGGCGGAGTAGAAGCCGACGACCTGGGGCGGCCCGGGCGAGGGGCTGGATACCTGGCTCCATTCCTGCGCCGAGGCGGAGGAAAGCCATAGAATCGCTGCGAGCAGCGGAACCACGAGACGCATCATCTTGTTGGCAGGATATCCGCCCGCTAAGACTTTGCCCATGGCCGAAGCATCCTACGCCCACATCAGGCTCGAACGGGACGGCGCGATCGCGCGATTGCTGCTGAACCGCCCCGAGAGGCGCAATGCGCTCACGCACGACATGATGATCGAGCTGGAAGATGCCTTCGGCCGGGTGCGCGACGACCCCGGATGCCGGGTGCTGGTGCTGCGCGGCGCAGGCGGTCACTTCTGCGCCGGCGGCGATCTCGATGCCATGGCCATCCTGCCGCCTCTGCCCGACGGCGGAGCCGGTGATCCGCTGATCCCGGCCTATCGCCAGTTCGGCAACGCGCTGCTTGCCCTCAACAGCCTGCCGCAGGCGACCATCGCCGTCGTCGAAGGCTCGGCGGTGGGCGGCGGCTTCGGCATGGCCTGCTGTTCCGACGTGGTGATCCTGCACGACAGTGCGAAGTTTGGCTTGCCGGAGCCCAGGGTGGGCTTCATTCCCTCGCAGGTGATCCCCTTCGTGGTGCGCCGGGTGGGCGAGGGCGCGGCACGCGACCTTGCCGTCAGCGGCCGGGTCATCGATGCCGTCGAAGCCTGTCGCCTGGGCATCGGGCGCTACCTCTGCCGGAACACGGCGGAGATTGGCTCGACGCTTCGAGGGCTGCTCGACGACATTTTGAAGATGGAGCCGCAGGCGCTGGCGACCGTGAAGCGTCTGGTGCGGGCCTGTGCGACGGCGGATGATCGCACGGTGCTCGACGACGCCTCGGAGAGCCTGGTCGGGTTGCTGCGTCGGGCTGAGGCGGCGGAAGGCATTCAGGCCTTCAAGGCCAAGACGGCGCCTGGCTGGGCGAAGCGTTGAGCGGGGGATATGGGATGCGCAACTATCGACACATCGAGGTCCGGCCGATCGCAGGTGCACTGGGCGCCGAAATCCATGGCGTCGACATTTCGCGCGATCTCGAGGACGATGTCGTCGCGGAAATGCGCCAGGCGTTGCTCGATCATCTTGTGATCTTCCTGCGCGAGCAGACGATGACGCCCCCGCAGCAGGTGGCGTTCGCACGCCGCTTCGGCACGCCGATGGAATACCCGCAACTCAAGGGCCTGCCCGAGGCGCCGCTGATCACGCCGGTCGTGAAGCTCGAGCACGAGCGCAACAACTTTGGCGGCATTTGGCATTCCGACACGACCTATCTCGCCGAACCGCCGATGGGCAGCATGCTGTTCGCCCGCGAGGTGCCGGCCTATGGCGGCGACACGATGTTCGCCAACCAGTACCTGGCCTACGAGGCCTTGTCGGATGGCCTTAAGCAGGCGCTGGAGGGGTTGATGGGCGTCAGCTCCTCGGCCAAGGCCGAGGTGACCAAGACGCGCGAGGACCAGATGAAGGCAGCCGGCGCCGAGCTGAAGGTGCTGTCGGCCGAGCATCCGATCGTGCGCACCCATCCTGAGACCGGGCGCAAGGCGCTCTACACCAGCGATGCGCATACCGCGCACATCAAGGGCTGGACCGAGAAGGAGAGCCTGCCGCTGCTAAGGTTCCTGTGGGAGCATCAGGTCCGGCCGGAATTCACCTGCCGCTTCCGCTGGCAAGTGGGCTCGCTTGCCTTCTGGGACAACCGCGCGGCGATGCACAATCCGATCAACGACTACCACGGCCACCGCCGCGTCATGCACCGCGTCACGCTGGCGGGCGACCGGCCGCGATAGATAATCAGCGTACCGGCGGCGAAAGAGTGATGGTGCCGATGGCGGTGCGGGCCGTTTCGGCGCGGGTGCCGTTGATTTCGATGTACTTCAGGGTCTGCCAGCGGTCGACGAAGTTGTGCGCCCAGGGCGACAGCATGTTGCCCGACTGGCCGAGAGGAATGGCGAAGCGGCTGTTGTCGAGGTCGGCGAAGTCATAGACGGCGCGGTAGCCAGCGCCATGCACGGCGTCGAACGGGCGGGCTCCGAGATACGCCGGCTGGGCCCGGTTCAGTGTCTGCGCACCGCCGTCAGACGGAAAGCGCACCGAGGCGATGTCGCGCAGCAGGGGAACGCCGTCGAACAGCGGGTGGCGGTGGGCCGCCATGTGCTCGCGACCCCACTCCCATTTGTCGATATCGGCGCCCTGCAGGCGTGCGATCCGGTCGAGTGCGCGCTCGAGCGCCAGCGCGATGGCGTCGTCGCAGGTCTCGGTGGCGCGCGTGCCGCCGTCGTCGCACCAGCCCGGCTGTTCGCGCAGGATGCGCATCATCAATTCCACGTTCGGTGCGGCCAGCGACCGGTAGAGTTCTTCTCCCAGCTCGTCGGCGAGCAGTCCGCGCTGCAGTTCGGTGATCCAGGCCGTGTAGATCAACGGCTCTGGCCGGCTTGCCAGCATGAAGTGGTTCCACCGGCGCAGCAGGTCGTGCGCCTTCGCCGCCCGCGGATTACGCGGTGCCGACCGCAGCAGCAGCGGAACCATGTCGACGGCGTCGAGCGAAAGATTGTCGGCCTGGATCGCGATCATGCCGTAGACCGGATGACGCTCGACTTCGCGCAGAAGCTGGCCAGCGCGGCGTTGGCGGTAGGGTTCGGCCCAGTCGCGGCTGATGAAATAGCGATAGTAGTCCGACACGACGCGAGCGTTGGCGTTGACCAGGATGCCGCCGGCCGGATTGTAGGCGCGGGGAAGCGCGTCGAAGGGCACGAAGCCCGCCCAGTCGAATTCGCCCGTCCAGCCGGGCACGGGCATCGAGCCGTCGCCCTTGCGTCGCATCGGCACGCGCGCCGGCGAGATGAGGCCCGTGTTTCCTGCGGTATCGGCATAGACGATGTTCTGCATCGGCGTGACGATCTTGCGCGCGGCCGTCAGAAACTCCTCCCAATTCTGGGACAGGCCGAGCCGGGCGAAGCCCTCGCCCGACGTATCGGCGCCGTCGAGGGCGGTTGCCTGCAGCGCCAGCACATGGCCGGCCGGTGTGAGAGCGGGCGCCTTCGGGTCGCTTTTGAGCGAGGCGATGAAATCGTCGATCACCACGCCATGCCGGGTCTGGCGCACCCGAAGTGGAACGGGCTCTCCCCACAGGACGTTGATCGTCTCGTCGCGGACGGCGAACGGCCGCGCGCCGTCGGGTGTGATGTAGCGGTTGGGGTCGGTCGGATCGACGCGCTCGACGAACAGATCCTGGCTGTCGAGGTTGGTCGTCGTGAAGCCCCAGCCGATCGTTCCGTTGTGGCCGAGCACGATTGCGGGCGAGCCGGGTGAGGAAGCGCCGCGAATGTCGAAGCCGGGGCCGACCAGCCGGGCGAGATACCAGACGCCGGGGAAGGTGAGCGCCAGGTGCGGATCGTTGGCGAGCAACGGCTTGCCGGATACTGCGCGCGCGCCCGACAGGACCCATTCGTTGGAGGCCTCGCGCTTGGCGGTGGCGATGTTGTCGGTGCCGCGGTAAAGCCTGTCGAGGTCGATGCCCTGTGTCGCCGCGCGGACGATCGCCAAGGTGGCATCGGCATTGTCGCCCGACGGCTCGATCAGGAACTTTACGCCGGAATCGCCGATCTTCTGCGCGAGCCTCAGACGCAGAAGCTCGGCGCGCCAGTTGCCGTCGAGGCCGAGCGCCATCAACTTGGCCCAGACCAGCGAATCGGCGGGTTGCCACCGGTCGGGCCGGTAACGCCCGCCAGACAGCAGCTTGATGAGCGTGAGTTCGAGGCCGAACTGCTGGTCATCGTCGACCAGCCAGGCATTTACACCAGCGGCATAGGATTCGAGCAGCGTGCGCGTGCCGCGCGAGAGCGCATTGACGCTTTCGCTTGCCTGCCGGTAGACGCCCAGCCCCCGCATGGTGCGGTCGGTATCGATCAGGGCGCCACCGACGATCGCCGGCGGGACGATCTCGGAGAGACGGCCCTGGCCAAGGCGGCGAACCATCTCCATCTGCCAGAACCGATCCTGGGCATGGACGTACCCAAGGCCGAAAGCGGCGTCCTCGATCGAGCCGGCAATGATGTGCGGCACGGCGTTCTTGTCGCGCTGGATCTCGACCGGCGCCTTCAGGCCGGCAACCTCGAAATGGCCGCTGTAGGGCGGCAGCGCGCCGCGCACCTGGAAGTAGGCGCCGACGAGGAACATCGAAATCGCAAGTCCCAGGCTGACCAGGAACTTCGCGAGGCCGACGCCGAGCCGGACGACTGACCGCACGGCCTAGCCGCCGATGTAGGACAGGATGGCCTGG
Organism: Alphaproteobacteria bacterium; assembly: GCA_010032545.1. Taxonomy (GTDB): domain Bacteria; phylum Pseudomonadota; class Alphaproteobacteria; order Reyranellales; family Reyranellaceae; genus Reyranella. The sequence continues at coordinate 10,229 of RGPT01000096.1, read as the reverse complement.
CGGTCGCTGTCGAGATCGGGCGCGGCGCGTCGCGTCTTCGGGTCCTCGAAGGCGGACATCTTCAACGGGTTGCCGGCGAGCGTCAGCGTACCGCCGCTGCCGTCCGGCACCTCGACCAGCATGTTGCGCGCCGCGACCTGCGGATGGGCAATGGCCTGCTTCACGTTGTTGATCGGCCCACACGGCACGCCGCCCTTGGAGACAACGGCGATCCAGTGATCGGTCGTGTTGGTCTTCAGCACCGACTCGATCTCGTGCTTCAGCTTCTTCTGGGCTTTCTGGCGCAGCGCGTTCGACTTGTACGCGGGGTCGGTCGCCATGTCGGAGCGGCCGAGCGCCTCGCACATCTTGATGAACAGGCTGTCGTTGCCGGCAGCGATGATCATCGAGCCGTCGGAGGTGGTGAATGCCTCGAAGGGCGTGATGGTCGGGTGGCGCGCGCCGAGCGGGCCGGGGATTTCCTTCTCGACCGTGTAGCGCATGATCGCGTTTTCGAGCAGTGCGAGCTGGCAGTCGAACATCGCGATATCGACCTTGGTGGACTCGCCGGTCTTGAGGCGATGGACGATCGCGGCATTCACCGCGACGGCGGTATAGAGGCCGGCGCCGATGTCGCCGATCGACATGCCGACGCGGGAGGGCGGCTGCCCCTCGTTGCCGGTGATGCTCATGATGCCGCCCTGGCCCTGCATGACCATGTCGTAGGCGGGATCCTTGGAGTTCGGGCCGGTGTGGCCGAAGCCCGAGGCCGAGGCGTAGATCAGCTTGGGATACTTCTTGTGCAGCGTGTCCCAGCCGTAGCCCAGCTTCTCCATCGTGCCGGGGCGGAAGTTCTCGACCACCACGTCGGCCTTCTCGAGCAGCTTCTCGAAGATCTTGCGGTCGGCGTCGCTCTTGAGGTCGAGGGCGATGCTTTCCTTGCCGCGATTGACCGAGGCGAAATAGGCCGACTTGCCGTTGATGAAGGGCCCGTAGGCACGGGCGTCGTCGCCACCCTTGGGCGGTTCGACCTTGATCACCCGGGCGCCCATCTCGGCCATCAGCAGGGTGCAGTAAGGGCCGGCCAGGATGCGGGAGAGATCGACGACGAGGATGCCCGACAGGGGGCCTTTGGTGTTCTGGGTCATCCCGGTTTCTTAGCCAGTGGGCCGCCGTGAATCCAGCCACACATTGGCCGCGGCAGCCGCAATGACAATGGCGCCGCCGATCAAGGTGAGGTCGTCCGGCTTTTCGCCATCGAACAGCCACACCCAGATCGGACCCAGGACCAGCTCGAGCAGGCCAAGCAAGGCAGCCCGGCCGGCAGGAATGCGTTTGAGGCTGGCCATGTAGAGCAGGAGTCCCCCCACGAGCTGGCCGGGACTGAGCGCAAAGAGCCAGGGCACCTGCGACCATGTGACATTCTCGGGATGGGCGAAGGGGAGCGCGACCAGGCCCGATATCACACCCGCCAGCCAGATCGCCGGCGCCATGCCGACATCGCGGCGATGGCGCACGACCACGTAGTTGCCGCTCATGCAGAGCACGACGATGAAGGCCACTGCCATGCCGGCCAGCGCACCGGCCTGCAGGGAGCCTGCGACACTGATGGCAAGCCCGACTACCGCGAGCGCCATGGCGAGGACGGTATGGGTGTGCAGTTTCTCGCCGAGGAAAAGGCGGGCCGCGATTGCCGTGATGAAGGGCGTCGCGCCGAACATGATCAGGACGTTGGCGACCGGGGCCAGGCCGAGAGCCAGGATGAACGCCACGAAGCTGCCCGCAAGCAGCAGCGCACTCAGCAACAGGGCCGGTCCGGCGTTGCGCACATCGATCCAGATGCGGCGGTACTGCCACAGCAGGAGAGGCAGCATTGCCACCACGAGGAAGGCGGAGCGCCAGAACGAGATATCCCAGGCGGGAAGGTCGATGCGGCGGACGATGACGCCCGCGGTGCTGAAGATCACGGCGGCAGCGACCGCACAGAAGGCGCCGAGCGCCGTCGAGCCAGGGGAAGTTGGAGGAGTTGCCATCTTGGTTCCGGCTGTGAATAAGGACTGGCCGTGAAGACGTCCAATGGTTCCCTGAAATTTCCACCTTTCCGACCGCGTTTCCCGTGGTGGGGTGGTGACTTGCAGACCGTGGCGAGCCGGCTGCTTCCGCTCGCTGTGGATTTCGGGCCTCACGCTGCCGAGCGGCTTCGGTTCATCCTGCCCGACGGCACCGGCGACACGCTGCTGGCCATGCTTCACGGACCGGCGACGCCGCGGGCCGGCGCGCCTCTCGTGTTGTTGATACATGGCCTCACCGGTAGCGAGAGCAGCCGCTACATGTTGACCATGACCCGTCTGCTGCTCGAGCGCGGGCACCGGGTGCTGCGTCTGAACCTGCGTGGTGCCGGTCCGTCGCGCCCGCTGTGCAGTGGCCATTACTACGCCGGCCGAAGCCAGGACTTCCGCTTGTTGCTGTCGATGCTGCCCCCCGATCTCGTATGCAACGGGGTGATGGCCGTGGGCTACTCGCTGGGCGGTGCGATGCTGCTGAAGTACCTAGGCGAGGAGGGAGCGGCGTCGCCGTTGTCCGCTGCGGCGACGGTGTGCGCGCCGATCGATCTGGCGGTGACATGCCGGTACATGATGCGGCCACGCAACTTGCTCTACCACCGCTACATCATCGATCTGATGAAGCGCGAAGCAACCGGCGAGGGTGCCGTGCTCTCGGCCACCGAGCGCCGGGCGATCCTGCGCTCGCGGACGGTTTGGGAGTATGACGATGTCTTCATCGCCCCTCGCTACGGTTTCGTCGACGCAGCGGACTATTACGAGCGTTGCAAGCCGGTCCGCTTCATGGCGGGGATTCGGGTCCCCACCCTGGTCGTGGGCGCAGGTGACGACCCCTGGATTCCCAGCGCGCTTTACCGGGGATATGATTGGGCAGGCAATCCCGCGCTCCGGCCGTTGCTGCCCGCTTCGGGCGGTCACGTCGGCTTCCATGGAGCGGATGGTGATCAGCCGTGGAGCGATCTGGCGATAGCGAGATTCTTCGGTGGATGAGGTCCAGCCAATGACCCTAATTGTAGGTGTCGCGTGCTCGTTGGCCGCACTTGTCCTGGCATGGCGCGCCTATCGCGGGGCGGTGGCCGACGAGCAGGAGCGCAGGCGAGAGAAAGAAAAGCGCGACGAGCGCTAGCCGAGAGTGATCGGTTCGCCGGTCGGCCCGTCCCTCAGCAAGGCTTTCAGGCGAAGCCCGAGGTCGAGCGGTTCGAAGCGTTCGGGTGAGGCCTCTATCTCGGCCTGCGTCCACCAGCGGTGACCGCGCGTCCAGCTCCGCTCCCGCTCGTCGAGGCCGGAGGTGTCGATCTCGGTCGTGGCGCTGCGGGCCAGGAAGAAGCGCTCCTTGTGCAGTACGTCCTTGCCGCGCCAGCTCATGCGGCGCTCGCGCGTCCATACCCAGCGCACGTCGCCGGTGACGACCAGCGCCGTCTCCTCGCGCGCCTCGCGGACGGCGGCAGTGGCGAAATCCTCGCCTGGATCGACCATGCCGCCGATCATCACCCAGAAGGGATCGAAGAACGGGTTCGCGGGATCGAACACCTTGGGGTCGTGGACATTGAACAGGAAGAGGCGGTCCTGCGGGTCGAGCAGGATCAATCGCGCCGAGGGACGTTCGATCACGGGCGTTCAATCATTTCGACTGGAGCAGCCGCGCCGCGTCAACCGCGCCATAGGTCAGGATGCCATCGCACCCGGCGCGCTTGAAGCCGGTCAGTGTCTCGATCAGCACCTTGTTCCAGTCGAGCCAGCCGCGATCGGCGGCGGCCCGCAGCATCGCGTACTCGCCGCTCACCTGATAGGCGTATGTCGGCACGCCGAAGGCGTCCTTCACGCGGCGCACGACGTCGAGATAGGGCAGGCCTGGCTTCACCATGACCATGTCGGCGCCTTCCTCGATGTCGAAGCCCACTTCGCGCAGCGCCTCGTCGGAGTTGGCGTAGTCCATCTGGTAGGTCTTCTTGTCGCCCTTCAGCGCGCCCGAGCTGCCGATGGCGTCACGGAACGGGTTGTAGAAGGCCGACGCATATTTTGCGGCGTACGACATGATCTGTTCATGTTGATAGCCCTTGGAGTCGAGCGCCTTGCGGATCGCGCCGATGCGGCCGTCCATCATGTCCGATGGCGCCTGGATGTCGGCGCCGGCCTCGGTTTGCACGAGGGCCTGCTTGACCAGCGCCTCGACCGATTCGTCGTTCAGGATCTGGCCGTTGCGGACGATGCCGTCGTGACCGTCGCTGTTGAAGGGGTCGAGGGCAACGTCTGTCATGATGCCGATGTCGGGCACGGCCTTCTTGACGGCCGCGGTCGCGCGGCAAACGAGGTTGCCTGGGTTGTAGGCCTCGCGCGCATCGGGCGTCTTCGCCTTGGGATCGGTCTCGGGGAAGATCGCGATGGCGGGGATGCCGAGATCGCGTGCTTCCCTGGCTGCCTCGACGAAAAGATCGATCGAGAGACGGTCGACGCCCGGCATCGACTCGACCGGCGTGCGCGACTTGCTGCCCTCCTGGACGAACACCGGCCAGATCAGGTCGTCTACCGAGAGCTTGTTCTCGGCGATCAGGCGACGTGACCATTCCTCGCGGCGGTTGCGGCGAAGCCGTGTCGTGGGATAGCGGCCGAGGGTCGTGAAGCGCTTGGTCATGCACGGCCTTATCGCGCGAACGGCGAAAGCCCGCAATGCGGCTTGTTTGCCTGCTTTGTTTGACTGGGGTGGGCCCCTCGATATGATCCCGCGCGCATGGACTTTGACCTTTCCGACGACCAACAGGCTTTCCGCGATACGGCTCGACAGTTCGCGACGGGGCGGATGCTGCCCGAGGCCGCACGCTGGGATGCCGAAAAAGTGTTTCCGGTGGAAATCCTGCGCGAGGCGGCAGCACTCGGCTTCGGCGGAATCTACGTTCGCGACGACGTCGGCGGCAGCGGCCTCAGCCGCTTCGATGCAGCCCTGATCATGGAGGAGCTGGCGTCGGCCTGCCCCAGTACGGCGGCCTACATCTCCATCCACAACATGGCCGCCTGGATGATCGATGGCTTCGGCGACGACGATCAGCGCAAGCGGTTCTTGCCCAGGCTCTGCTCGATGGAACACTTCGCGAGTTACTGTCTGACCGAGCCTGGGGCCGGATCGGATGCCGCGGCGCTGTCCACGCGGGCGGAACTTCGCGGCGATCACTACATCGTCAATGGCACCAAGGCTTTCATCTCCGGCGGTGGCCGCAGCGACATTTATGTCGTCATGCTGCGCACCGGCGGACCGGGGGCGGGTGGTGTCTCGACGCTTGTCGTCGAAGCAGGGACACCGGGCCTGTCGTTCGGCAAGCAGGAGAACAAGCTCGGCTGGAACAGCCAGCCAACGGCCGCCGTGATCTTCGAGAACTGCAAGGTGCCGGTGGCCAATCGCCTTGGCCCCGAAGGGCACGGCTTCAAGATCGCAATGATGGGTTTGGACGGCGGGCGCATCAACATCGGCGCCTGCTCAGTGGGTGGCGCGCGCGCCTGCCTGGAGACGGCGTCGCGCTACGTCGTCGAGCGCAAGCAGTTCGGCAGGCCGCTCGCGGATTTCCAGGCGACTCAGTTCAAGCTGGCGGACATGGCGACCGAACTCGATGCGGCGCGGCTGATGATCTGGCGGGCGGCCTCGCTACTCGACGCCAAGTCGCCGGAGGCGACGCAGGCCGCGGCAATGGCCAAGCGGTTCTCGACCGACGTCGGCTTCCGCGTCGTGAACGATGCGCTGCAATTGCATGGCGGCTACGGCTACTTGAAGGACTTTCCCATCGAACGCTATTTGCGCGACCTGCGCGTGCACCAGATTCTCGAAGGAACCAACGAGATCATGCGCGTGATCATCTCGCGGAGGTTGCTGATGAGTTGAGGCAGGCCTCATTCTGGAGAGCGTCTCCAAGCGATGGGTCTCGAAGGATGGGCGATGGTACTGTTTGGTGCCTTTCGAGGCGGCCGTGCAGGCCGCCTCTGGGCAAGGTTTGTGGAGCATAGATGTCCGAAGCTGAAATCCTGTTCGAAGTGAAAGACGGCCTGGGCTTGATGACGCTCAATCGTCCCAAGGCGTTGAATGCGCTGTCGTACGGCATGATCCTGGAAATGGAAAAGGTCATGCCTGGCTGGGAGAGGGACCCGGCCATCAAGGCGGTCGTGCTGCGCGGCGCCGGAGATCGTGCCTTCTGCGCCGGCGGCGACGTGACCGGCCTTTACCGCGAGATGAAGGAGAATCCGTCGGGCACGGTGCGCCGCGACTTTTTTCGCGACGAATACATCGTCAACCGCCGCATCTACCGGTTCGCCAAGCCATGGATCTCTCTGATCGACGGCATCGACATGGGCGGCGGCGTGGGGCTCTCGGTGCACGGCTCGCATTCGGTGGCGAGCGAGAAGTTCCTGTTCGCCATGCCGGAGACAACGATCGGGCTCTTCCCTGATGTCGGCGGCGGCTACTTCCTGTCCCATTGGCGACCTGCAGGCAGCGCTGGGCGCGGCCGATCTGTCGGGGCCGGATGCCAATCGCAAGGTCGACGCAGTGATCGCCCGTTTCGCCGCCGATCCGGGCATGCCGACGTTGCCCGCGATGATGGCCGACATCGATCGCTGCTTTTCCGGCGAGTCGCTTCAGGACATCGTGGCAAAGCTCCGGGTACATCCCGGCGAGTGGGCGCAAAAGCAGCTCGCCGCGGTGATGAAGTTGTCGCCGCTCTCCATGGCGATCACGCTGGAGCAGCTCAAGCGTTGTGCCAACCGGTCGTTCGAGGATTCTATGACCATCGAATACCGCATGTCGCAGCGTTGCATGCAGACGGGGCACGACTTCTTCGAGGGCGTCCGCGCGCTGCTCATCGACAAGGATCAGAAACCGCAATGGAACCCGTCGACTATCGACGGCGTGACGCGGGAGATGGTCGATTCGCATTTCAAGCCGGTCTCGAACGACCTGTTCTTCGACTGACCCGGCGCATCAGGGAGGAAGTCATGGCGAAAATCGCCTTTATTGGTCTTGGTAACATGGGCGGCCCGATGGCCGCGAACCTCGCCAAGGCCCAGCACCACGTCACGGCCTTCGACTTGTCCGATTCGGCCGTTGCCGCGGCGGTCGAGAAGGGGGCCCACAAGGCAGCTACCGCCGCCGAAGCGGTCAAGGGCGCCGAGGTCGTCGTCACGATGTTGCCGGCCGGCAAGCATGTGCGCGAAGTCTACGAGAAGGACGTACTGCCGAATATCGGCAAGGGCGTTCTGCTGATCGACTGCTCGACCATCGATGTCGACAGCGCACGTCACGTTGCTGCGCTGGCCGCCAAGGCCGGCCTGGAGATGATTGATGCCCCGGTGTCGGGTGGCGTCGGCGGTGCTACCGCGGGGACGCTCACTTTCATGGTCGGTGGCGGTGATGCCGCGTTCGCGAAAGCCAAGCCGATCCTCGAGAAGATGGGCAAGAACATCGTTCACGCCGGCGCCAGCGGCAACGGCCAGGCGGCCAAGATCTGCAACAACATGATCCTCGGGGTCTCGATGGTCGCCGTCAGCGAGGCTTTCATGCTGGCCAAGCGTCTGGGGCTCGATGCCCAGAAGATGTTCGACGTAGTGTCGACGTCTTCCGGTTCGTGCTGGTCACTCGTCAACTATTGCCCGGTGCCGGGGCCGGTTCCCGCTTCGCCGGCCAACCGCGACTACCAGCCGGGCTTCACCGCGGCGATGATGCTGAAGGACCTGATGCTGGCGCAGCAGGCCGCGAGTGCCGCCGGCGCCAGCACCCCGCTCGGTGCGGAAGCGGCGCAGCTTTTTAGCCTGTTCGTCAACAGTGGCAATGCTGCCAAGGATTTCTCCGGCATCGTCAGGATGCTGGACGGAAAGTAGGTCTTCATGATCACGCTCTATGACCTCGTCTTCCAGGAAGACCGCCGTCCCAGCCCCTTCGTCTGGCGCACCAAATTCGCGCTGATGCACAAAGCCCTGAAATGGGCCGAAGTGCCGATGGGTTTCACGGAGAAAGACCTACCCGGACAAGCCGTTGTTCAAGAGCGAGATGGCACGCGCCTACGCGCTGTTCGTCAACGGCTGGGTCGACACGCAGGTCCATGCGGCACTGGCGCCGCTGGTGATCGGCGATCTCTATGATCGCGTGCGGCCGGTCGACCAGGCGTACATCCGGGAGAGCCGCGGCAAGCGCTTCGGCTCGAGCGATTTCGCCGCGGTCCAGGCGGCGGCGCGCGACAAGGGCGTGCCGGCGTTTCGTGCCGTGCTTGAGCCCGCCCGGCGTATGCTCAAGGAGCAGAAATTCCTGGCCGGCGAGGTGCCGGCCTATCCCGACTACACGCTGATGGGGGCCTTCATGTGGGCGCGCATCGTCAGCCCGTTCGAACTGCTGGCGGCCGACGACCCGGTCCATGCCTGGCGCGAACGCATGCTCGACCTCTATGGCGGCTTGGGCCGCAAGGCCAAAGCGGCGTAGAAGTCGCCGGGAACTGGGGAGATTTCCATGCCGGACACCGACGCCAAGCCCTTCGATCCGGCCCAGCATCGCTTCGGGCCGGCCCATTGGTTCGAGGATCTCAGCGTCGGGCAGAAGTTCTACATCAACTCGCGCACCCAGACCGAAGCGCTTTTCTCTGCCTTTCAGCTCGCCAGTGGTGACAACCACCCGATTCACTACGACCGCGAATACTGCAAGGCGCTGGGCCATCGCGACATGCTGGCGCACGGCCTGCAGGTGGCGATCCAGGGCGCGGCCGGCGGAGGCATCTTCCCGCATTTTGTGGGCGAGTCGCTGGTCGGATTCCTCGAGCAGTCCTCGCGCTTCCTGAAGCCGGTCTATGTCGGCGACACGCTCTATCCTCTGCTGGAAGTGACCGAGCTGAAACCCGGCCGCACGACCGGCGTTGCCGTTCTGAAGCTCACCATCCATAACCAGAAGGGCGAGCTGGTGTGCGATGGGGAGCACAAGTACCTTATCAAGAAGCGGCCACGATAAATCGGGAGTGAACTCATGATCGGCGTCATCGCGAAACTGACAATCAAACCGGGGACCAACGCCGATTTCGAGGCGACGATGAAGGCGCTGCAGGCCAGGGTCCATGCCGACGAGCCGGGCAACAAGCTCTATGCCCTGCACAAGACAGCCGACGTTAACGTCTACGTCATGTTGGAGCGTTACGACGACCAGGCCGCCCTGGATGCACACCGCGCGGCGGCGCACTTCAAGGAGCTCGGGCGCAAGCTTGGCGACTATCTCGCCGGTCGGCCCGATGTCCAGGTCATGCAGGAAGTTTGATCGTCACAACGGACGGTGGGGACGGATCGGTCAGAGCGAATGATGGACGGCTTTTTTCACCGCCACACCAAGCCCGGCACCGCGCCCGGCACCCTGTCCGGCCGCGCGCCGGTCGCCGACGAGGCGCTCGACTTCACCCTGGTCGAGTACACGCCGGACGATGTCCAGGTGGTGAAGGGCGTGGAGGTCGACGAGTGCCGCTTCCATCTCGGCACGCCCGGCCACACCTGGATCGACGTCGCGGGGCGACCGAGTTCGGAGATGCTGCGCGACCTCGGCATGGCCTTCAACCTGCATCTCCTGGCGCTCGAGGACGTCTTCCACGCCCACCAGCGGAGCAAGCTCGACCTCTACGAGGGGCAGGGCTTCATCGTGCTCAGCGATCCGGCCTACGAGGACTGTGAGCTGCATTCGCGGCAGGTCAGCATCTTCTTCGGCGAGAACTATGTGATCTCGTTCCACGATCACAAGACGGACATCTTCAAGCCGGTGCGCGACCGGTTGCAGACGGCGGGTTCGCGGCTGCGTACGTTTGGAGTGGACTATCTCGTCTATGCCCTGATCGATCTCGTCGTCGATCGCAAGTTCCCGTTGATCGAGAAGCTGTCGGCCCATCTCGAGGAACTCGAGGACGAAGCGCTCGGTCATCCGACGGAGGACACGCTCAACCACATCCACCGCGCACGGCGCGCCCTTGTCGCGTTCCACCGCATCGAATGGGCTGAGCGCGAGACTGTGCTGGCGGTGATGCGGCCGGAAGTGCCCTTCATCATGCCTGAGACGCGCACCTACCTGCGCGACTGTTTCGACCACGCCGTGGCGGTACTCGACCTGGTCGAGAGCTACCGGGAAATGACCAACGGCCTGATGGAAGTCTATCTCATGCATTCGTCCAACCGGATGGCCGAGGTCATGAA
>RGPT01000095.1 GCA_010032545.1 Alphaproteobacteria bacterium | reverse complement strand
GGCGAACCCCGCAGCACCCGAGCCCACCACCAGCAGATCCGTTTCAATCATCGTTTGGGCTCGCCCGTCCTTCTTTCGAGATTTTCCTCGCGCCGCCGCTTCGCCTCGACTTCGACCGCCTCGGCGAGGGCGGGGATGCGCGAGGCGATCTCGTAGAAATCGCTGGCATACAGGGCCAGCAACGTCGTCGGCCGCGATGTCGCAACGGTCGCGGACCTCGGTTGGCGCTCCAGAAGCGACATTTCGCCGAAGAATGCGCCTCGCCGAGCTTCACGGTGTCGCCGCTCGGCAGTCGGACTTCGCACTCGCCGCTCGAGATGAAGAACATCGAGTCGCCGGGATCTCCGCGTCGCATGATGACCACGCGCGAGGGATAGTAGCGGGTTCGCAACTTGCCTACGATCTCCGACAGAGTGACGACGCCCAAGGCGGCGAAGATCGGCACGCGCGCCACCTGTTCCCAGACCCTGAGGTACTCACGCCGCCTTTCTTCCTGTGCGAAGCCGGTCGCGAGCACGCCGGTCATGATCGCGAGCACGGAAATGCCGCTGATCATCAGGACGGAGCCGACTAGGCGTCCACCCACCGTAACCGGCACCACGTCGCCGTACCCGGTCGTCGTCAGGGTCACCACAGCCCACCACAAGGCGTTGGGAAGACTGCCGAAGGCGTCGGGCTGGCGTCCGCGTTCGAGCAGGTGTGCAGCCGTCGCCGCTATCACCAGGACGATGAAGAACAGGACCAGGACGCCGGCGATCGGCGCCCGTTCATTGGACACGACGCGGGCCAGCGTGCCGAGTGCGGGTGCATGCAGGCCAAGCTTGAGAATCCAGAGAACGCAGAAAATCGACGCGGCATCTGAGCCGACGATGCGGTAACCTGCCAGCCACATGAACGCCGGCACGGTCGCCAGTAGCCCGACCAGGCCCGGTAGAGACATCGCCCATTGCAGCCGCGCCATCGCGGGGGCGTCCTCCCTGTAACGTCCCTCTTCCGGTGCCGCCCATAGCCGTACGGCGTATTCGACGAAAAACACGAAGGCGACTGCCCAGATCGCATAACGCAAGCTGTTCCGGACATCGAGCGGGAGGTCGTCGATCGACAGCAGGATTACAGCAAACAGGCCGATGCCAAGCACGCCGAGGTGAATCAGCCTCCACCGGCGTCCCGCATCGCTGGGGTCGCTGAAGTGCAGCAGCGCATGGATGCGTCCACGAAGGCTGGCGGGCTGGTCCGTCATCGGCCGACCATAGGCGCGCTGGCCTGCGAATTGCAACGCGGGGGACGCCGGTCTACGGTCCCCTCGGGGACGAGGACAGGGGTTGGGAGTAGCGGTGGTCAAGGATTTGCGCATTGCCGTCGACATCGGCGGCACGTTCACGGACGTGGTTTTGGAGGACGGCGCGCGGCGGCTGACACGCAAGCTGCTGACAACGCCGCAGCGACCGGAAGAGGCTGTGCTGGACGGCGTTCGTTTGATCCTGGCCGATGCCGGCCGGGGGTTCGGCGATGTCGAGGTTTTCGTGCATGGCACGACGCTCGCGACCAACGCCATAATCGAACGCCGGGGTGCTCATACGGCCCTGATCGCGACGGAAGGCTTCCGCGACATTCTCGATATCGCCAACGAAAGCCGCTACGACCAGTACGATCTCACCATCGAGAAGCCTAGGCCGCTGGTGCCGCGTGCCCTTCGTTTCACCGTGCCCGAGCGCGTGGACGTACATGGCAGGGTGCGCCTTGCGCTCGACGAGGCCGCGGTGCGTGCCGTGGCAGCCGACCTCGCGGCCCAGGGCATCGAAAGCGTGGCCGTGTCTTTCATGCACTCCTATGTCAATCCGGCCCATGAACGCCGGACGCGCGAGATCCTGGGTGCCGCTCAACCTGGTCTTCGGGTCACGCTCTCCAGCGAGGTCTGTCCCGAGGTGCGGGAATACGAGCGGACCTCGACCGCGGTGGCCAATGCCTATGTCCAGCCGCTCATGGACTCATACCTCGAACGTATGCAGACAGCACTCGCCGCCGAAAAGTTCGCGGGCACGATCTATCTCGTGACGTCGGGCGGCGGCCTCACTGCGATCGAGACGGCGCGGCGCTTTCCCGTGCGGCTGATCGAGTCGGGCCCGGCTGGCGGCGCGATTTTTGCTGCGCAAATGGCAGCCCGCGCCGGCGAGAAGCGTGCGCTCAGCTACGATATGGGGGGCACGACGGCGAAAATCTGCCTGATCGATGATTTCACGCCGCACACCGCGCGGCTGTTCGAGGTCGACCGCGCCGCCCGTTTCCTCAAGGGGTCCGGCCTGCCGGTGCGCATCCCTGTCATCGAGATGGTCGAGATCGGGGCAGGTGGCGGCTCGATCGCGCGCCTCGACGCGCTGAAGCGCGTGACGGTGGGCCCGGAAAGCGCCGGCGCCGAGCCGGGACCGGCCTGCTATGGCCGGGGCGGTCGGCATCCTGCGGTCACCGATGCCAATGTCGTGCTGGGCACGATCGATCCCAAGGATTTCGCTGGCGGCACGATTGCGCTCGACCTCGAGGCCGCCAAGGGCGCGCTCGATCGCGACATCGCCGAGGGCCTGGGATTGTCGACCGACATGGCGGCCTATGCCGTCTACGAGATGGTGTCGGAAAACATGGCCAGTGCCGCCCGTGTGCATGCCGTCGAGCGTGGCGCCGTGGTCAACCAGTACAATCTGATCGCTTTCGGTGGTGGTGCTCCGCTGCATGCTGCGCGCGTGGCCGAGAAGATCGGCGTCCAGCGTGTGATCGTGCCGCCCAATGCCGGTGTTGGCTCGGCGGTGGGCTTTCTGGCAGCGCCCGTTTCCTTCGAGCTGGTGCGCAGCCGCTACATGCGGCTGGATGCATTCGATGGTGCCTCAGCCTCGGAGCTCCTGGGCGAGATGAGCATCGAGGCGACGGCGCTGGTGGCGCCAGGTGCGCGCGGCATGAAAACCTTCGAGCGCCGCGTGGCATTCATGCGCTATATCGGCCAGGGCCACGAGATCATGGTCGTGCTGCCACAGCGGCCGCTGGTCGCGAGCGATGCTGAGGCGCTGCGCGCGGCCTACGAACGCGACTATGCGGCGCTGTTCGAACGGCACATTCCCAACGCTGCCATCGAGATCCTGAGCTGGTCGGTCCAGGTCTCGACCGAGACCAAGCTGCCAGCCGTCCAAGGCGCCGCACCCAAGATGCCGGTGCCGGTGCCGGCTCGCCATCGGTCCGTCTTCGACGGCCGCAGCGGCCGGACCACCGAGGTCCCGGTCTATCGCCGCGAGAATCTGCCGCCGGGCAGTGCCTTCGCCGGGCCCGCGATCGTGGCCGAGGACGAGACCTCGACCTATGTTTCGGCCAGTTTTACCGCGCATATCGATGCATCTCGCTGTATCGTCATGGATCGCAAGGCCGGGTGAGGAGAGGGGCATGAGCCAATCCAACAGCGTCGGGCTGATCGACCTGCAGATCATGTGGAACCGCCTGATCGCCGTGGTCGAGGAGCAGGCGCAGACGCTGATGCGCACCGCCTTCAGCCCGATCGTGCGCGAGGCGGGCGACCTCTCGGCCGGCATCTTCGATCTCCAGGGCCGCATGCTGGCCCAGGCCATCACCGGCACGCCCGGCCATGTGAATTCCATGGCCGAGTCGGTGAAGCATTTCCTGCGTTACTTCCCGGTCGACACGATGAAGCCGGGCGATGCTTACATCACCAACGATCCGTGGATGGGCACCGGTCACCTCAACGACTTCGTCATCACCACGCCCTGTTTCCGCAACGGCAAGCTGGTGGCCCTGTTCTCCTGCACCAGCCATCTCATGGACATCGGCGGCATCGGCTTCGGCCCCGATGCCACCGACGTGTTCATGGAGGGCCTCTACATCCCGATGCTGAAGCTCTTCGACAACGGCAAGGTGAATGAGACCTTGATGTCGATGATTCGCGCCAACACGCGCCAGCCGGTCGACACCGAGGGCGATGTCTATTCGCTGGCCGGCTGCAACGACGTCGGCAGCCGCCGGCTGGTCGAGATGATGGACGAGTTCGGTATCGATTCGCTGACTCAGCTCGGCGACCACATCATCGAGCGGTCCAGGGAAGCCGTGCTGGCCGAGATCGCCAAGTTGCCAAAGGGTACCTGGCACAACAGCATGACGGTCGATGGCTACGACGAACCGGTGACGCTCAAGGCCGCGCTCACGGTTTCCGACAGCGGCATCCATGTCGACTACAGCGGCACCACAGGCGCCTCCAAGCGCGGCATCAATGTGCCGCACGCCTACACCACGGCCTACACCGTGTTCGGGCTGGGCTGCGTGGTCGCCACCCATATTCCGAATAATGCCGGATCGCTCGAGCCGCTCACGGTGTCGGCGCCCGCCGATACCATCCTGAACGCTCCCAAGCCGATGGCCGTTGCTTCGCGCCATGTCATCGGCCAGATGCTGCCGGACGTCGTCTTCGGATGCCTTCGGCAGATCATTCCCGATCGCGTGCCGGCTGAAGGCACCTCGTGCCTGTGGAACATCAACGTGCGCGGTAACGTAAAGGGTGGCGAGGGCGGAAACTACGGCTTCGGCATGGCCATCACCTCGAACGGCGGCACCGGTGCGCGGCCGGACAAGGACGGGCTCTCGGCCACCGCCTATCCCAGCGGCGTGCGCGGCACGCCGGTCGAGATCGCCGAGACCCAGACGCCGCTCATCTTCTGGCGCAAGGAGTTCCGCCCCGATTCAGGCGGCGCCGGCCGCTCGCGCGGCGGCCTGGGCCAAATCATGGAAATCGAAAGCGGCATCGCCGAACCTTTCGACTTGCTCGCGGCCTTCGACCGGATCGACTACCCGGCACGCGGCCGCGATGGCGGCGGCGACGGCGAGGCGGGCTTCGTGGCGCTGAAGTCGGGCCAGACGCTCAAGGGCAAGGGCTTCCAGCTCATTCCGCCGGGCGACCGCCTCATCGTCATGACACCGGGTGGCGGCGGGATCGGCGCGCCGGCCGACCGCGATCGCACGCAGGTCGCCAATGATCTCGCCGACGAGTTGATCTCGCCGGAGACGGCCGACAGGCTTTATGCGTACAAGCCGCCACAGGCGGCCGAGTAGTATGGGACGGGGAATCAACGAGCGAAGGGGTTTTCGATGAAACTGGGACGCAGGACGGCCTTGAAGGCAGGCGTGGGTGTTGGTGCGGCGGCAATGATCGGCGCGCCTTCCATCGTGGGCGCGCAGGCGCCGATGAAACTCGATCTGGCCACCGTGTGGCCGGACGGCAACTTCCACACCAAGAACGCCAAGCTATTCGCCGAGGAAGTTGCCAAGGCGACCAACGGCCAGGTGGTGATCACGGTCCATGCCGGCGGATCGCTTGGCTACAAGGGACCGGAGCAGCTCAACGCCGTGCGCGACGGGCTGGTGCCGATGGCCGACATCCTCAACATCCAGCAGGTCGGCGATGCGCCGCTGCTCGGCATCGAGGGCGTGCCGTTCCTGGTCAGCAGTGCCGACGATCTCAAGGTGCTGCAGAAGTACGCACGACCGGAGTTCGACAAGATCACCACCAAGTTCAACCAGACGATCCTCTACACCGTGCCGTGGCCGACGCAGTACCTGCACGCCAAGACGAAGACCGACACGCTGGATGGGCTGAAGGGCCTCAAGATCCGCGTGCCCGATCGCCAGGCTGGCGACATGGTGAACGCGCTCGGCATGGCCGCTGTCCAGATTCCCTGGGGCGAGACGGTACCGGCGTTGGCGTCGGGCGCGGTGGTCGGTGTGACCACCTCCTCGGTGTCGGGCGTCGACGGCAAGTTCTGGGAGTTCCTGAAGTATTTCTACAAGACCAATCACGTCTGGAGTTCGCAGATCGTCACCATCAACAACGACACCTGGAAGAAGATCTCGCCGGCCAACCAGAAGATCATCATGGATCTGGCGGCCAAGCTCGAGCCCGAGTTCTGGAAGGTTGCGAATGACGCCGACATGAGCAGCGCCAAGCGCCTGACCGAGGGCGGGATGGAGATGATCATCGTGCCGCCGGCCATGATGAAGGAAATGCGCGAGAAGACCGTCGGCTTGGAGAAGGCCTTCATCGATCGCGCCGGACCGGCCGCCGCCGATATCATCGCCAAGTACAAGAAAGAACTGGGGCGCTCCTGACCGTGTCAGTCGGTTCCGCCGGACGCCCGCCCGATCCGATCGGGCGGGTTCTCGACACCATCGACGGATTGTCGATGTGGGGCGCGTGGGTATCGGCGGGATGCGTCGTGGCGATTCTCGGCCTCATCGTGGCCGAGGTCGTCGGCCGCAACCTGTTCAACGTCAGCCTCTACTTCGCCTGGGAGTTCAGCGCCTACTTCATGGGGGCCGCCTTCATGATGGGGGCTGCCTATGCGTTGCGGGCGGGCGCTCAGATCCGGGTCAATGTGTTGTTGGAGAACGTACCGAAGCCCATCGCGCGTTTCTTCGACCTGTTTTCGACCCTGTGCGGCCTGGCTATCGGAATCTATCTGACCTGGGCGCTTGGCGAGATGACCTGGTTCTCGTGGATGCGCGAATCGCGCTCGCCGGAAAAGAGTGAACTGCTGCGCTGGATCGCCCAATTCCCGCTCGCCTTCGGGTCGCTTCTCTTCACCTTGCAGGTCGCCGCCCGGCTGGGCCGGCTGCTGCGCGGAGAACCGGGCGACGACGCCAGCCTGCGCATCGGCCAGGACATCGAGTGACCGCATGAGCGCTATTCTGACCTGGCTTCTCGTCCTGATGACGGTGACTTTGTGCGCCGGGATCTGGATCGGTCCGGCCTTGATCGCCACGGCCGTCGTCCTGCTGGAGTTGTTCACCAGCCTGCCGACGCACAAATTGATCGCCAACTGGGCGTTCAACGTCCTGACGTCCTCGGACATCGTCTCCCTGCCGCTGTTCATCCTGATGGGCGAATTGCTGTTTCGCACACGCCTGTCGCAGTCGCTTTTCTCCGGCATCGCCCCGTGGATGAGTTTTCTGCCGGGACGGCTGTTCCACACCACGGTGATCGGCTGCTCCATGTTCGCGGCGATCTCGGGTTCCTCGGCCGCGACCACGCAGGTCGTTGGGCGCATTACGCTGACCGAGCTTCTGAAACGCGGCTACGACAAGGGTCTGGCCGTCGGCAGCCTCGCCGGGGCGGGCACGCTTGGCTTTCTCATCCCGCCATCCATCCCCATGATCATCTACGCCGTGCTGGCCGAGGAGTCTCTCCTGCGGCTGTTCACGGCAGGCTTCCTGCCGGGCTTTGCGCTCGCCGGATGTTTCATGGGCTACATGGCCATCCGGACGATCCTGAACCCCAAGCTTGTACCGGCGGACGACCATACGACCTGGACGTGGGGTGATCGCTTCAAGAGCCTGATCGAGCTGGGACCGGTTGCCTTCCTGATCCTGACCGTGCTCGGCACCATGTACGCAGGTATCGCCAGCCCCTCCGAAGCCTCGGCCATCGGCGTGCTGGGCGCCATCGCCGTCGCGGCCTTCCAGCGTACGTTGAACTGGAAGGGCCTGCGCGACGCCTTGCTGGGCTCGGTCCAGACGACCTGCATGATTGGCCTGATCGTGCTTGGCGCCTTTACCGTCGGCACCGTGCTTGCCAACCTGCGTGTGCCGCAGTTCGTGTCGGCCGCCATCACTTCGTGGCAGCTGTCGCCGTTCGTGCTGATCATGTTCCTGATGTTCTTCTACATCCTGCTCGGCACGGTGCTGGAAGGCTTCTCGATGATCGTGCTGACCCTGCCGATTGTGCTGCCGGTGGTCCTTGCCGCTGGCTTCGACAAGCTTTGGTTCGGCATCTTCCTGATCCTCACCATCGAGATGGCGCAGATCAGTCCGCCGGTCGCCTTCAATCTGTTCGTGATCCAGAACATCACCGGCGATTCCCAGACTTACGTCGCCTGGAAGGTGATACCTTTCTTCCTGATCATGATGATCTTTACCGCCATCCTGACCGTCTTTCCCAGCCTGGTCACATGGCCGGTTGATTTCATACTGTCGAGATAGGCCGGCCTCTGACAGACTGCGCGAACTGGAAGTCACTCGGGGGACGGCATGAATCCGCGCCAGGTCAAGACGGCGGCTGATGCCCGCAAAATCGTCAAGGAACGCGGACTGACCCACGTCAAGGTAGGCGTCCACGACATCGATGGGGTCCTGCGCGGCAAGTACATCCACATCGACAAATTCCACTCGGCGCTGGAAGGCGGTTTCGGATTCTGCGACGTGGTGCTGGGTTGGGACATGAACGACCAGCTCTACGACAATGTCGCCTACACCGGATGGCACAGCGGCTATCCCGACGCCAACGTCCGTATCCTGCCCGAGACCTGCCGCGAGATCGCGACCGAGCCGGGCAACCTGATGTTCCTCTGCGAGTTCGTGGCTAGGGCGGAGGAGATTTGTCCGCGCGGCACGCTGCGTCGGGTGCTCGCCCGCGCGGCCAAGCTCGGCTTCGAAGTCAAGGTCGGCTTCGAGTATGAATTCTTCGTTTTCGCCGAGACGCCTGAGTCGATCCGCGAGAAGGGCCACAAGAACCTGAAGCCGATCTCGCCGGGCTTCTTCGGCTATTCTGTGCTGCGCAATTCGGTGCTGTCGGACTGGTACCAGGACCTGCTCGCCATGTGCGAGACCATGGATATGGGCATCGAGGGGCTCCACACCGAGACCGGCGCTGGCGTCCTCGAAGCAGCACTGCGTGTCGACGATGCGCTCGCGGCTGCCGACAAGGCCGCGCTGTTCAAGCTCTTCACCAAGGTGTTGGCGCAGCGCCGCGGTTGGCTCGCCACCTTCATGGCCAAGTGGTCGAAGGATTGGCCGGGCTGCGGCGGCCACATGCATATGTCGCTTTGGAAAGGCGGCAAGCCGGTCTTCTTCGACGAGAAGGCGCCGCATCGGATGAGCACGACAATGCGCCATTTCGTCGGCGGCCAGCGGGCGCTGATGCCCGAGACGCTGGCCATGGTTGCCTCGAACGTGAACTCCTATCGACGCCTCATTCCGGGCTTCTGGGCGCCGACGGATGCGACCTGGGGTGTGGAGAATCGCACCACGGCGTTGCGGGTCATCCCGGGATCGGCCAAGTCGACCCGCGTCGAATACAGGGTGGCCGCCGCCGATGCCAATCCCTACCTGGCGCTTGCCGCGGCCGTCGGCGCGGGCCTGTGGGGGATCGAGAACAAGATCGACCCGGGCGAGCCGATCAAGGGCAATTCCTATGCGGCCAAGCATCCGGTGAAGTCGCAGCTGCCGCGTACCCTGATGGACGCGGCCGGGCGGCTGAAGGCATCGAAGCCGGCGCGTGATCTTTTTGGCGACGCCTTTGTCGATCACTATTCTGCAACGCGTGAATGGGAGGAGCGGGAGTTCCGCAAGGCCATCACGGACTGGGAACTCGACCGCTACATGGAAATCATCTGATGGCTACGTCCTCTCCGCTTGTCGGCAACTGGAACTACCCGACTTCCATTCGGTTTGGGGCCGGTCGCATCCGCGAGTTGTCCGATGCCTGCAAGGTCGTCGGGCTCAAGCGACCGCTGCTCGTCACCGATCCGGGCCTGGCGCGGCTTCCGATGATCTCGGACGCCATGATCGCGCTGCGCAAAGCGGGCGTGGAGGTTTCACTATTCAGCGAGGTGAAGCCCAATCCGGTCGCGTCAAATGTCGAGGCCGGTATCCGTGTGCTGCGCGCCGGCAAGCATGACGGTGTGATCGCCTGGGGTGGCGGCTCTGGAATTGATGCCGCCAAGGCGATCGCGTTCATGGCCGGCCAGACCCGGCCGATATGGGACTTCGAGGATGTCGGCGACTGGTGGACGCGCGCCAACCCGGCCGGCATCTATCCGTCGATCGCCGTGCCGACCACGGCCGGCACCGGCTCCGAAACCGGCCGCGCGTCGGTCATCACCGATGAGAACACGCACACCAAGAAGGTGATCTTCCATCCGAAGATGATGCCCCAGGTCGTGATTGCCGATCCCGAGCTTACGGTCGGCCTGCCGGCGAAACTCACGGCCGGCACCGGCATGGACGCCTTCATCCATTGCTTCGAGGCCTATTGTGCGCCGGGCTATCACCCCTATGCCGAAGGCATCGCCGTCGAAGGCATGCGACTGGTGAAGGAGAACTTGGCCCGCGCGGTGAAGGATGGCCGCGACATCGAGGCGCGCGGGCACATGCTGGCCGCTTCGCAGATGGGTTCGACGGCTTTCCAGAAGGGGCTGGGTGCCATCCATTCTCTATCCCACCCGGTTGGTGCGGTGCTCGATACGCATCACGGCCTCACCAATGCCGTCGCCATGCCCTATGTGGTCAAGTTCAACCGCCCCGCGATCGAGGACAAAGTGGCGCGGCTCGCACGCTGGCTCGACCTGCGTGTCCCGACCTTCGACGGCTTCATGCAATGGACCCTCGATCTCCGCCGCGAGGTCGGCATTCCGCACACGTTGGCGGAGCTCGGCGTCAAGGTCGAGCATCTCGACAAGTTCGCCGAGATGGCCGCGGTCGATCCGACGGCCGGCGGCAATCCGGTGAAAGCGGGAGTGCCCGAGATGCGCAAGATGTATGAAGCTGCCGTGAGCGGACGGCTCTGACATGGCACCGAATTTCCCCACCCAGGCCCGCGTCGTCATCATCGGTGGTGGCATCATGGGCTGCTCGACGGCCTATCACCTGGCCAAGCTCGGCTGGAAGGATGTGGTGCTGCTGGAGCAGGGCCGCTTGAGCGGCGGCACGACCTGGCACGCGGCCGGGCTCGTGGGGCAGCTCCGCAGCTACCAGAACCTGACGCGCCTGATCCGCTACAGCACCGACCTCTACGCCAGGCTCGAGGCCGAGACCGGTCTTGCGACCGGCTGGAAGCAGTGCGGCTCGCTCTCGGTGGCGCGCACAGAAGAACGCATGGTGCTTCTGCGCCGCTCTGTGGCCATGGCCAACGCCCAGGGCGTGGCCTGCGAACCGCTTACGCCCAAGGAGGCGGGCGAAAAGTATCCCATCATGCGCACCGACGATCTGGTGGGCGCAGTGTGGCTGCCGGGCGATGGCAAGGCCAATCCTGCCGACATCACCCAGGCGCTGGCCAAGGGCGCGCGCAATGGCGGTGTCCGCATCTTCGAGAAGACGCGGGTGACGTCGATCGACACCAAGGACGGCCGCGTCACGGGCGTGCAGACCACCGAAGGCCCGATCGCCGCGGAGATCGTGGTCAACTGCGGCGGCCAGTGGGCGCGCCAGGTCGGCCGCATGGTCGGAGTGACGGTGCCGCTCTATTCCTGCGAGCACATGTACATCGTCACCGAGAAAATGGAGAACGTGCCGCGCGACCTGCCGGTGATGCGTGATCCCGACGGCTATATCTACTTCAAGGAAGAAGTTGGCGGCCTCCTGATGGGCGGTTTCGAGCCCGACGCCAAACCGTGGAACAAGGACGTCATTCCCGACGACTTCGAGTTCGGCATGCTTCCGGACGACTGGGACCAGTTCCAGATCCTGATGGACAACGCCCTGATCCGCGTCCCGGCGCTGGAGAAGACGGGCATCAAGACCTTCATGAACGGGCCAGAAAGCTTCACGCCTGACCTCAACTACATTTTGGGCGAGGCGCCGGACCTCAGGGGCTTCTTCGTCGGCGCGGGCTTCAACTCGATGGGCATCGCCAGTTCTGGCGGGGCCGGCATGGCGCTCGCCGAATGGATCGTGGCCGGCGAACCGACCATGGATCTCTGGCCGGTCGACATCCGCCGCTTTGCGGGTTTCCACGGCAACGATTCCTGGCTGCGTGCCCGCGTCGCCGAGACGCTCGGCCTGCATTACAAGATGCCGTGGCCGCAGCGCGAGCAGGAGAGCGGCCGGCCGTTCCGCCGGTCGCCGCTCTATGACCGGCTCAAGGCGCGTGGTGCGTGGTTCGGCAACAAGATGGGTTGGGAGCGGCCCAACTGGTTCGCCGGCACCGGCAAGGCGCCGGATATGCAATATGGCTGGGGCCGGGGCGAGTGGTTCGATCACGTCGCTGCGGAGCACCGCGCCACCCGCGAGGGTGTCACGGTCGTCGACGAGACCTCGTTCGGCAAGTTCCTGGTGCAGGGCCGCGATGCCGAGAAGGTGCTTCAGCATCTTTCGGCCAACGATGTCGCGGTACCCGTAGGCCGCACGGTCTATACGGGGCTGCTTAACGACCGTGGCACCTTCGAGAGCGATCTCACCATCGCCCGCCTGGGCCGCGACAAGTTCATGATCGTGACCGGTTCGGCCCAGGTGACGCGCGATGCCGACTGGATCGGCCGTCACTTGCCCGAGGGCGCGCACGCCACGCTGACCGACGTGACAGCGGCCTGGACCGTGCTTTCGGTGATGGGGCCGCGCAGCCGGGCGATGCTGCAGAAGGTGAGCCGGGCCGACTTCTCCAACGAGGCTTTCCCGTTCGCCACCATCCGCGAGATCGGCGTCGGTCATGCCACCGTGCTCGCCTCGCGCCGTACCTACATGGGCGAGCTCGGTTGGGAGCTTTACGTGCCGGTCGAGTTCGCTGTCACAGTGTTTGAAACGCTGCACGAGGCAGGAGTCGAGTTCGGCCTGCGCGATGCGGGCTACTACGCGGTCGAAACGCTGCGCCTCGAGAAGGGCTATCGTGCCTGGGGCCGTGAGCTGACGCCCGACGACAATCCCTTTCAGGCAGGTCTTGGTTGGGCAGTAAAGCTGGACAAGCCCGGCGGCTTCATCGGCCAAAAGACTCTGGTCGAGGCCAAGACCAGACCGCTGGTTCGACGCCTGGTATCGGTCGTGCTCGCGGACAGAGAGCCGCTCCTGTGGGGCGGCGAGGCTCTGCTGCGTGACGGCAAGCCGGTCGGCGACCTCACCTCGGCGGGCTATGGCCACACGATCGGCGCCTCGGTCGGCATGGGCTATGTGAAACGCGACGACGACACTGCCATCGATGCCGCCTGGCTCGAAACCGGCCGCTTCGAGGTCGACCTCGCGGGCACGCGGCTTGCGGCGAAGGTGTCGCTGCGCTGCCCCTACGACCCCACGAGTGCACGCATCAGGGGTTAAGCGCAGCCAGCCGTGTCGCCTCTTCCATGAAGGCGCGGACCAGCGCAACGCGCCGGCGTTCCTGCAGGCAGAGCGCGTATTCCGCCACGGCGAGGTCGCTGCCGGCGACGGTGATGCGGCGGAACCGGCGGTCGTCGCCCAGTTCGCTGGCGAAGACGGCGCCGACGCCGAAGCCCGCGGCCACCGCCTCACGCACACCTTCGCGGGTCTGGACCTCGACGATGGAACGCGGCCGTTGAGGGCGGTGAGGGGGACGCGGCCCCTTTTGGCGAGTGGATGGCCGGTCGGTGAGAACAGCACGACGCGGTCGGTGCGCAGCCGCAGGGCATGCAGGCGCGGGTCGGACACGCTCTTGGCCATCACGGCGACATCGGCTTCGTGGCGCAGCAGGCGTTCGAGCACGACGGCAGAGTTGTCGATGGAGAGCGAAAAGGTGAGGCCGCCGGCGCGTTTCCTGAGGGCCGCCATGATCGGCACAACGTGATGTGCCGAGTCGGCGGCAATCCGAAGGTGACCGCGGGTCAGCGCCTGTTCGCCCGCCAGCAGCGCGCGAGCCTCGTCGTTGAGAGCAAACAGCCGGGTGGTGACGCCGTGCAGCTGTCGGCCGGTCTCGGTCGGCGTGACGCTGCGACCGCGGCGGTCGAACAGGTGCACGCCGTAGGCTTTCTCCAGCGCCGTCACCTGGCCGGACAGGTTGGGTTGGCTCAAGCCAGAGGCGCGGGCGGCCGCCGAGAAGGAGCCTTGCTCGGCGACGAGATGGAAGGCGCGGAGTTGGGTCGGCGTCATATATGTGAAACCTATAGGTGACATATGTAATATATACTGGACGGATAGAAGACGCGAGCCGATCATTGCCGCCATGACCACCAAGAACCCTGCTGCTTCCGAAACCGGCGATCCGCTGCTGCTGACGCCCGGCCCGCTCACCACCTCGGCCAGCGTCAAGCAGGCCATGGTTCACGACTGGGGCTCGCGCGACGCGGGCTTCCTCGCCATCAACAACATGGTGCTCGACAAGATTGTCGAGCTGGCCGGCGCCCAGGGAACGCACGTCACGGTACCGGTGCAGGGCTCGGGTACCTTCGCCGTCGAGGCGATGATCACCTCGTTCGTGCCGAGGACTGGCAAGCTTCTGGTCCTGATCAACGGCGCCTACGGCCAGCGGGCGCTCAAGATCGCGCAGATTGCGGGACGTGCCACGGCCGCGCTGGAGACGCCCGAGGACAGGCCGCCCGACCTCGCCAAGCTCGAGGCGATGCTGACCGGCGACATGGCCATCACCCACGTCTTCGCCGTCCACTGCGAGACCACCTCGGGCATCCTCAATCCCATCGCCGGGATCGCCGAGATCGTGGCCCGGCAAGGCCGCCGCCTGCTGGTCGATTCGATGAGTGCCTTCGGCGCGCTCGAGATCGATGCCCGCAAGATCCACTACGACGCCCTGGCGGCCTCGTCGAACAAGTGCCTCGAAGGCGTGCCCGGCCTGGGCTTCGTCGTCTGCCGCAACAGCGCACTCGCCGAGTGCAAGGGCAACGCCACGACGCTGGTGCTCGACCTGTTCGACCAGGCCGCGGCCTTCGCGAAGACCGGGCAGTACCGCTTCACGCCGCCCATCCACGTCATCGTGGCGCTGGGCAAGGCGATCGAGGAGCATGCAGCCGAGGGCGGCGTCGCCGGCCGCGGCAAGCGTTACCGCGACAATGCCAAGGTGCTGATCGACGGCATGCGCGCCATGGGCTTCCGGACCCTGCTGCCCAACGATCTTCAGGCGCCGATCATCGTCACCTTCCACATGCCGACCGATCCCAAGTTCGTCTTCCAGCGCTTCTATGACGGGCTGAAGGACCGCGGCTACGTGATCTATCCCGGCAAGCTCACCGTGGCCGACTCCTTCCGTATGGGCTGCATCGGGCGCCTCTATCCCGATCACATGAAGGGCGCGCTCGCGGCTGTCCGCGAGGTGCTGGACGAATTGCGCGTGAGCAACGGCGGCCCGGCCCTCGGATCCGAACAGGCCGCAGCGGAGTAGGAGAGACCCATGGCCCCCGACAGCGTCAACA
>RGPT01000094.1 GCA_010032545.1 Alphaproteobacteria bacterium | reverse complement strand
TGCTTGGCCGTGTACTCCGCGACCCGCTTCTCCAGGGCAAAACGGCTCTCCAGCGGGCGCGACTGCTCGGATGCCCAGGCGCCAATCTGGCTGCCGCGGGCCCGGGAAGCGAAATAGGCGTCCGCTTCCTGCGGCGTGGTCTGCGATACCGGACCTTCGAGGCGAACCTGACGACGCAGCGACTTCCAGTGGAACAGCAGCGCGGCCTTGGTATGGGCCTGCAGATGTTGCCCCTTGCGGCTTTCGTAGTTCGTATAAAACACAAACCCCGCCGGATCGTAGCCCTTGAGGAGCACCATCCGGGCCGACGGCGTGCCATCTGGCCCAACCGTGGCCAGCGCCACGGCGTCCGGATCGTTGGGCTCGCTTCTGGCCGCCTCGGCGTACCAGTCCCTAAAAAGCGCCAAGGGGTCGGAATTTTCCCGGATCATGACCTACAATATAGGGGGCTGTCACAGGCTTCCACTACCGGCATCTTGTCCCAATGGCCATCCCCCGCTAAGAACAAGGGATGACCGTTGCTGCACAATTAATGGCCGGAAAAAAAGGCCTGATCATGGGCGTCGCCAACGAGCGCTCGATCGCTTGGGGTATCGCCAAGGCCTGTCACGAAAATGGCGCCGAGGTTGCCTTTACCTTTCAGGGCGAAGCCCTGGAGAAACGGGTCCGGCCCCTGGCCACCTCCATCGGCAGCGACATCATCCTACCCTGCGATGTCACCAACCCTGCCAGCATCGACGCCACCTTCGCGGAAATCGAAAAGCGCTGGGGTGGACTGGACTTCCTGGTCCATGCCATCGCCTTTTCGAACAAGGAAGAGCTCAAGGGCCGCTACCTCGACACTTCGGCGGACAATTTCGCGCTGACGATGAACGTGAGCTGCTATTCCTTTACCGCGGTGGCGCAGCGTGCCGTGCCACTGATGAAGAATGGCGGCAGCCTGCTCACCCTCACCTACTACGGCGCCGAACGCGTCATCCCGCACTACAACGTCATGGGCGTGGCCAAGGCCGCCCTCGAGGCGAGCGTGCGCTATCTCGCGGCCGATCTCGGCGAGCAGAAGATTCGCGTCAACGCGATTTCCGCCGGGCCGATCAAGACGCTGGCCTTCGCCGGCATCAACGACGGCCGCTACATACTGAAGTGGAACGAACTCAACTCGCCGCTCAAGCGCAACGTCACGACCGAGGAAGTGGGAAACGCAGGCCTCTATCTGCTGTCGGATCTGGGCACGGCGGTCACAGGCGAAGTGATGCACGTCGATGCCGGCTACCACGTCGTCGGCATGATCAATACCTCGTCGGCCAAGCAGATCGCCGAGCTGCTTAGCAACTTCGAGGGCGAGTAGGCCGGCGGCCATGGCCGGCAGCAGTTTCGGCACGCTCTTCCGGTTCACGAGCTGGGGCGAGAGCCATGGACCTGCCATCGGCTGCGTCGTCGATGGTACGCCGCCGCGAATTCCTCTGGCCGAGGCCGACATCCAGGTCTGGATGGAAAAGCGCCGGCCCGGCCAGTCGCGCTTCGTCACACAGCGGCAGGAACCCGACACGGTAAGGATTCTGTCCGGCGTCTTCGAAGGCGTCACCACCGGCACGCCGATCGCTCTGCACATCGACAATGTCGACCAGCGCAGCCGCGACTACGGCGAGATCAAGGATCAGTTCCGGCCCTCCCACGCCGACTACACCTATTCCAGGAAATACGGCGTGCGCGACTATCGCGGCGGCGGCCGGCAGTCGGCGCGCGAAACCGCGGTCCGCGTCGCCGCCGGCGCCATTGCACGCAAGATACTGGGGGATGCCATTTCCATCCGCGGTGCCGTGATCCAGATCGGCACCCAGAAGATCGACCGCACAAAGTGGGACTGGAACGCCACGAACGACAACCCCTTCTGGTGCCCGGACCGGCAGGCGGCGCAGGGCTGGGAAGGTTATCTCGACGACGTGCGCAAGCGCGGCAGTTCCTGTGGCGCGGTGATCGAGGTCGTGGCTTCCGGCGTCGCGGCAGGCCTGGGCGACCCGGTTTACGACAAGCTCGATGCCGATCTCGCCAAGGCCTTGATGAGCATCAACGCGGTAAAGGGCGTCGAGATCGGCGACGGCTTCGCGACGGCCGCCATGAGCGGCGAGGAGAACGCCGACGAAATGCGCATCTCCGGCGGCGAGCCAGCCTTCCTCACCAACCATGCCGGCGGCATCCTGGGCGGCATCTCGACCGGGCAGGACATCGTTTGCCGACTGGCCGTCAAGCCGACCAGCTCGATCCTGTCGCCCGTCCGCAGCATCGATCGTTTCGGAAACGAGGTCGAATTGCGCACCAAAGGCCGCCATGACCCCTGCGTCGGCATCCGCGCCACCCCGGTGGCCGAGGCGATGGTGGCCTGCGTGTTGGCCGACCACATGCTGCGCCATCGCGCCCAGTGCGGCTGAATCCGGCAGTATGGCCGCCCCGAAACCCACCGAGGCCCGCTATGGGGCCTTGCACAACATCGGCATGGCGGTCGTTGCCGCCATCATGATCGTGTCCGCGATCGTGCATTTTGCCAACAACCCCACCAACGCGCCGACGCTGTCGCTCAACGACCCGCGGTTCGTGCTGTTTGCCGTTCTGGCGACCGCCTTGGGCTACTACGCCTACCTTGGCGTCAGCCGGTATGCCAATCGTCAGCCGCAGGTCGTCATCGATCGCGATGGCATCACTCTCGGCTTCGGGCGCAACCGCCGCCTCGCCTGGGACGACATTGAGTGGGTGCGGCTCCGCCGGCTCGCCATGCGTCCCCAACTCCAGATTGGCCTCGCGCCGGAAGCTTTCGTGGCTGCCGACCTCAGGCTGTCCTTGTTGCAGCTCGATGACAGTCTGCGCCCGGTCCGCGGCATGCCGGCCGCCGTTCTCGTCCGCGACAACGGGCTCGACATCACTGCCTCGGCAATGCTTGACGCCGTCCGGGCATTCAGGCCGAACTTGGTGAAGTCTTAGCATCGAACCGGAGACACAGCCATGCGACGATACTTCGTCGGCCTTCTCGCGACTGTCGGTGCGTTGACCCTGCTGCTGGCTGCCGGCGGTATTGCGGCCATGTTCTCCAGCCCGTTCTCGGCGGCACCGTTGCCACGATCGATGGTGCTGTCGATCGACTTGCGCAACGCGCCGCCGGAGGCCTCTTCCATCGATTTGCTGCGCGGCGGCCTGTTCAAGAGCTCGCCCGACCTCGTCGACGTCGTCCAGCTTCTATGGTGGGCGGCCGACGACCCACGCGTCATCGGGCTGTTCGTCGAGATCGGCGATGACCAAGTCGGCCTCGCGCGCGTTCAGGAACTACGCCAGGCAATCGCCAACTTTCGCGGCAAGGGCAAGTTCACCGTGGGCTTCGCCGAGTCCCTGGGCGGCAGCGGGAGTCACCTCGGCGACTACTACCTCGCCTCCTCGCTCGAGCAGATCTGGCTGCAACCGAGCGGCGGCTTCGCCGTGACCGGTATCGCGGTCGAAACCCCCTTTCTGAAGAATGGACTGGACAAGCTTGGTGTGCAGATCGAGGGCGGCAGGCGCTATGAATACAAAAGCGCACCCGACAGCTTCCTGGAAACCGGCTACACCGGCCCTGCCCGCGAAAACCTGCAGCAGCTTCTCGACAGTCTTTTCGGTCAGTTCCTCGCCGACGTGGCGCGCGATCGCCGTCTCGACAGCGCACAGGTCCGGCGCCTCATCGATTCGGCACCGTTCGATCCGGAGCGTGCCCGCGAGGCCGGCCTGATCGACCGGATCGGCTATCGCGGGGACGCCCTGGAGGATGTCTGGCAGCGCGCCGGCACCGTCCGCCACCTGATCACGCTCTCAGACTACGCCGCGGACGACACGAAGCCCAAACCCCGCGGTGATGTCATTGCCCTGGTGCGCGTGAGCGGCCCGATCATCTCGGGGCCAAGCGGCGACGGCGGGCTTCTCGAGGATGACGTCGTGGCCAATGCCGAAGACATCGTCGATGCACTCGACCAGGCAACGCAGTCCAAGGACGTACGGGCGATCGTGCTGCGCATCGATTCGCCAGGCGGCACCTATCCCGCGGCCGACGCAATCGCGGACGCCGTCGGCCGCGCCCGGTCAGCCGGCAAGCCGGTCATCGCCTCGATGGGCGATATCGCGGCATCGGGCGGCTATCTCGCCGCAGTCCGTGCCGACGTCATCGTGGCCCAGCCCACCACCATCACCGCGTCGATCGGCGTGTTTACCGTCTGGCCTGTCGCCTCGGAACTGTTGGCATCGCTGGGCGTCAAGGTCGACCGGCTCTCGGTCGGCACAAATGCCGGCATGTACTCGACTTTTCAGCCACCGACCGCTGCCCAGCGCGCGATCGTCAGCCGCGAACTGGACACGGTTTATCGCGAATTCACCCGCCAGGTCGGGGAAGCGAGAAAGCTCAGCGGGGGCCGCCTCGACGACGCCGCGCGTGGTCGTGTCTTCAGCGGAGTCGACGCCAAGCGGGCTGGCCTGGTCGACGAACTGGGTGGGCTGCAACTCGCACTCAGCATCGCCAAGGCGAAGGCAGGGATCGACGAGACGCGTCGGATCGAGATCCGCCGCTATCCCGACGACCACGACCGCTGGCAGCGTATCCTCGACCGGGTGTTCCGGCTGGCTGGCGTCAACGCCGGCCCCGCGGTCCGCCTTCCGCGCGAGGTCCGCGAAGCACTCACCAAGGTCGGCATCGTGGCGCGCCCCGGCAACGTACGGCTGCCGCCGATGCCGCCGCTCTGGCACTAAAGGCGCTCGCTCAGCAGGGCAACGATGGCCCGCCACATGGCCCAGGCATTTTTCAGGCTGACGGCGTTGAACTCGACATGCCCGATATCGTCCATCAGGAACAGCGAGACACGCGCGCCCGACGCCGAAGCCGCCAGGCTCTGGCTTTCGCTATAGGGGACCAGCGGATCACCCTGGCCGTGCACCAGGATGACATGGCCGCGTAGCTTGGAGAGGTCGTAGAGGGCGAGATTGAGCCCGTCGATTTCCCGGCGGACGCGCTCGGGCAGGGCGCCGATCAGAACGGTCACGGCATCGGGATCGCGATTATCGACCAAGGCGAGCACGGCGCGCCCCTGCGGTCCCAATGCCGCCGACAGAGAGCCGACGTCGACATCGGCGTCGCGAAAGCGACGCCGGGCGATCTCCCTCAGCAGGCCGGCATCGGTCGCGTCGTCAAGGCGTCCGGCGTTGGCGTGAAGGAATGCCCAGCGTCCGTAGCCCTTTGGCTCCCGCCGGAACTCGCGGCTGTCGCCCATCGGACGGAATGCACCAGTCGTAATGAAGCGGATCGCCGACGTGAGGTCGTCCTGCAGCGCGGCGATGATCGCCGGTGCCACGGCATACGAGATGGCCGCGACGCCGAGTGGAACGTCGGGTTGCCACTCCTTCATCTGCCGCAGGGCGCTCGCCACCCTGTCGCCATCTCCTCGGGAAAGCGTGAGCTGCCGCACCTCGGGCAGTTCCGGGACGAGCACCGCGAATCCCGCCCGCGCGAAGGTCCGCGCCAGTGCCTGCAGCCGCGGTTCGTCACGACCCAGAACAGCAGCTCCCGGCACCAGCACCATCGCCGCCGAGACCTTGCCGGCGGGCAGATAGAGATCGCCTTCCCCGGTAGCCCAACGCGCCGGATACTCGCTCGGCGCGTCCGTCACCTCTTGCCAGAGAGTCGGCGCTCCGCCGGCTGCGAGGTCCCACATGACCATGGCGGCCTGCACCCAGGTCACGGGCCGGCCAACGAGGAAAAGCAGCGCGACGGCGGTCGCGAGCGCGATCGTCGATCGACGCAACGTCTTCATGCGGAGAGGCGGACCCTCGACAGCGTCTCAAGCGTGCCACCGTCGCGGCGCAGAAGCGCCAGCTCCTCCACACGGCCATGCATCGGCAAGTGTTGGCGTTCGACGATGCGCGCCACCTGCTCTGCCTCGGCGGCGCGGCCAAACAGACCGACCGTGACGTGGGGTTCGAACGGTTCGCCGCCCGGCGCCGGATTCAGACAATCGTACAGCGCCGTGAGCTCCGCCGATCCATCCGCCGGCACGGCATAGAGATAGGCCGCGCGCGACGGTGGCGTGAGGTCATGGCGCACCAACCTCTCGAGTACGAACCAGAACGGCCGCCTGGCGGAGAGGCTGTCCAGTGCCGCCTGCAGTTCGGCCTCCCGGGCCAGGGCGGCGCCAAACACCAGCGTGAAGTGAGGGCCGATGAGACCGGCCTCGCGTGGATGGTACTGCTCGCGCAGGCGTCTCAGGGCAGTGTCATCGGCCTCGGCCAGAACCGGCCAGGCGACGACGTAGAGCATCTCAGCTGTAGCTCTTGGCCATGCCAAGGGCCGGATCCATCACTGCACCGTAGGGCGGGAATGGATAGCGCAGCCCGTTCTTGCCGAGATGCCCCATGCCCTCGATGGCGCGCAGGAATTCGTCCGGCGGACAAGCCATCAGCAGCTCGTCATCGGCCACGCCGCCATAGCGGCGTTCGGCGAAGCACGGCAGCGACAGCGAGGTCTGGCGGGTCGCCAGCGCCCGGCCCCACGAATCGGCACAGGCGCTTTCACCGGTGACGGTGAAGTCGTAACGGCGATACCGGTGATACTGCAGGCCGTTGATGAAGTAGATCATCTGGCCGGGCGTGCCGTAGAACATGCAGATATCGGGCGGATCGAGGCGGGCCGATCGCAGCGGCGAGACGACGAGGCCGTTGTACTTGCCATCCGGTACGCGTGGCATCTGCGCCTGGTGCGCCGCCGAGGCTTCCTTGTTGCCGAACCAGACGCCGTTCATGTGGTCACCCGAGAGGAACCCCTCTCCTGGATGATTGAGGCCGACCACACCGCCGCAGTTGCCGCCGCGGGTATTGTCGACGGTGATGCCGAGCGTGAACCCGTACCAACGAGACTGCGTCACCATCTGGCACATGGTGAACTTGAAACCCTCGGTCGGCTTGCGCACGCCCTGGATCTTCTCCATGTCCTTGGGGTCCTCGAACAGGCGCATGCCGATCGGATTGGTGCGGATGCGCAGCAGCTCGATCAGCTTGGTCGACGCCTCGGCCAGCATGGCACCGGTGATCTTCTCCGGCGGGCTCCACGGCGCGGTCTTGTAGCCGGGTGGCAAGGTCTGGACGTTCATCTTTTCCTCCGTATTGGCTAGGTGAGGCCTACGTCAGGTTCAGGCCACCATCGGCGATGACGATCTCTCCGGTAACGTAGTCGTTGGCGATGAGGGCGGCCACCAGATCGGCGATGTCCTCCGGTTTGGCCGCCCGCTTCATCGGCGACCTCGTGTTCCAGGTTTCGAGCATGTCGGGCCAGCCGGCAGTCATCGGCGTTTCGACCAGTCCGGGCGCCACGCAGTTGACCCGGATATCCGGCCCCAGCGACAGCGCCAGCAGCCGCGTGGCATGGTGCAGGCCCGCCTTCGATACCGCGTAGGGAATCGACGAGCCCTTGGGACGCGCGCCGGCATGGGTACCGATGTTGATGATGCTTGCCGGCCGGCCGTTGGCAGCGGACTTGCGCAGGGCTGGCTCGGCCTCGGCTATCAGCATGAAAGGCGCGATCAGGTTTACGTCGAGCATCTGCCGCCACAGTGCCGGGGTCGCGGCCTTAAGGTCGGTGTGCGGGATGCGGATCGAAAGGCCCGCATTGTTGACCAAGACATCGAGTCGGCCGTGGCGCTTCAGCACACCGGCAACCAGATCGCACGCCGCGGTCTCGTCGCCGAGATCGGCCTGGTGGTAGCTGGCGCCCGGCAGTTCGGCTGCCATCGCCCGCCCGACATCCACAGAACTGCGCGAATGCAGGGCCACGAAGTAGCCTTCGCGTGCGAGGCGACGCGCGATGGCCGCACCAATGCCCGAAGTCGAGCCGGTGACGAGTGCCACTCTCGGTGGGGCGACGCGTTCAGACAACGGACTTCAAAGCCTCCAGGGTTTCGTCAGGCCGTTCGACCATCATGAAGTGCCCGCAGTCGGCGATCACGACGGTCCGCGATCCGACGATGGCGCCGGCCAGCGGCTTGGCCTTGGCAGCCGGCGTCATCAGGTCACCGTCGCCCAGCACCAGGACGGTCGGGCACTTTACCGTCTGGGCGCGCGCCGGCGCGTCCTTGTAGGCGTTGCACGCCGCCAGGTCGGCGTGAATGACGCCCGGCTTGTTGCCCGACAACACTGCCAGCGACTCGGCGCGCAGCCACAGGCCAGGCGAGACCATGCCGCCCTTGTGCAGTGCATTGCCTATCCCCCAGAAGGTCATCAGCTCCTGGACCTTCAGCGTGTCGGCCCTGGCTGACTCGAGCATTTCCGGATGCACTGGCATCTCCGTCGCAACGCCACACAGCGCCAGCGCGCGCACCTTGTCCGGATAACGGGCCGCGGTGTCGAGTGCCACCAGCGCGCCCATCGAATGGCCAACCAGCGCTGCGCTCCCGAGGCCGATGGCGTCGACCAGCTTCGCCGTCCAGTCGGCCAGTGCGGCGATGCTGGGCAAGGCGGGTCCGTCCGACCAGCCATGGCCAGGCAGATCGACCGCCAGCACCGAACGGCCGTGATGGGCGAAGAAGCGCGTCTGAAGGCGCCAGGCCGTGCGATCGAAACCGGCGCCGTGGAGAAAGATCACCAAGGGCCTCGCCGGATCGAAACGGGCGCCGCCTGTCGTCGCAAAGACGGCGTGGCCGTCGACATTGATCCGCATGTCTTAAGCCTTCTGCGACGCGCGCAGCGCCTGCCCCAGATCGTCGAGAATGTCCTCGGGATCCTCAAGGCCTACGGACAGCCGGATCATGCCCTCGCCGATACCGGCCGAGACGAGGCCCGCCGCGTCGAGCTGCGCGTGCGTCGTCGAGGCGGGATGGATCACCAGAGACTTGGCATCGCCGACGTTGGCAAGGTGCGAAAAGAGTTTCAGCCGCTCGATGAAGCGACGGCCCGCCTCTCGGCCGCCCTTTATGTCGAAGCTGAAGATCGACCCCGCCCCCTTGGGCAGCAGGCGTTGCGCCACGGCATGGTCGGGATGCTCCGGCAACTCGGGCGAGGCGATGCGCTCGACAGCCGGATTGGCTTTCAGGAAGGCGATCACCTTGCGCGCGTTCTCGCCGTGCCGGGCGATGCGCAACGGCAGGGTCTCCAGTCCTTGCAGCAGGTAGAACGCCGTCTGCGGCGCCATGCAGCAGCCGAAATCGCGCACACCCTCGGTGCGGGCACGCATGACGAAGGCGTGCGGGCCAAACTCCTCGGCAAAGTCGATGCCGTGATAGCCTGCATAGGGTTCGGTCAGCGTCGGGAACTTCCCCGAGGCCTCCCAGTCGAAGCGGCCGGACTCCACGATCACGCCGCCGATCGCCACGCCATGCCCGCCAATGAACTTGGTAGCTGAATGGAAGACGATATCGGCACCGAGCGTGAGCGGCCGGCACAGCACCGGCGAGGCGAAAGTGTTGTCGATCATCAGCGGTATCTTGGCGGCGTGGGCGATCGCCGCGATCGCCGGGATGTCCAGCACCTCGCCGCCCGGGTTGCCGATGGTCTCCCCCAGCACCAATCGTGTATTCGGCTGGATGGCCTTGGCAAAGCCCGCGTGGTCTCGCGGATTGACGAAGGTCGTCGCGATGCCGAAACGCGGCAAGGTGAGCGCCAGCATGTTGCGCGTGCCGCCGTAGAGCGAAGTCGACGCAACGATGTGACTGCCCGCGCCCATCAGCGTGGCGATGGCAATATGAAGCGCTGCTTGCCCGCTCGACGTGGCCAGTGCCCCCGATCCTTCTTCGAGCGCCGCCACCCGCTCTTCGAAAACGGCGACGGTGGGATTGGAGATGCGGCTGTAGATGTGACCGCCGACCTCGAGATTGAAAAGACTGGCGGCATGATCGACATCGCGAAAGACGAACGAGGTCGTCTGGTAGATCGGCACCGCCCGTGCCCCGGTAACCGGGTCGGGATGCTGGCCGGCGTGCAGCGCCAGCGTATCGGGCTTCAGGAACCTGGCGTCGGCCACTTCAGCCCTCACTTCTTGAAAAACGATGCGGCCGCAGACGCATGGCTTTGCTTGGCCTTGACCTTCTCTTCCACGCGGGCGATCTCGGCCTTGAGTATGGCGATGTATTCCCGCAGTTCCTCGACCGACATCGGGTCGAGATTCCTGGGTTGAGACTTCTTCTTGAGCGGTTCGAGATCGTCTGATTCAAAGGCCATGGCGCGGCTCCACGGAAGCGGCTAAGGGACACCTACCATTGCTCCCACCGCTTCGAAAGGCCGACCATGAGCGCTCTTCCCGCCACGATGACCTGCGTCGAAATCACCAAATCGGGCGGCCCCGAGGTTCTCGTGCCGACGACGCGACCGGTCCCGGTGCCGAAGGCCGGCGAGATCCTGATCAAGGTTGCGACGACGGGCATCAACCGGCCCGATATCGCCCAGCGGCAGGGAACCTACGCACCGCCACCCGGCGCCTCCGACCTGCCAGGCCTGGAAGCCGCAGGTACGGTGGCGGCAGTGTCGGCCGACGTCACCGGATGGAAGGTGGGCGACACGGTCTGCGCGCTGACGCCGGGCGGTTCCTACGCCGAATACTGCACCGTCCCGGCGCCGCAGTGCCTGCCGATCCCGAAAGGCTTCGACATGCTGCAGGCGGGTGCCCTGCCCGAGAACTATTTCACCGTCTGGCACAATCTCTTCGAGCGCGGCCTGCTCACGTCGGGCGAGGCGGTACTGATCCATGGCGGCGCCAGCGGCATCGGCACGACGGCGATCCAGCTCGCCAAGGCTTTTGGCGCCACCGTCTTCACGACGGTGCGGACGGCCGAGAAGGCCGCGGCCGTGAAGGCACTCGGCGCCGACCACGCCATTCTCTACAAGGACAACGACTGGGCGGCAGAGGTGAAGAAGCTGTCGGGCGGCGTCGATGTCGTGCTCGACATGGTGGCGGGCGACTACCTGCCGAAGAACCTGCTGCTGCTGAAGCAGGATGGCCGCTGCGTCATCATCGCCGTGCAGCTCGGCGCGGTGGCCACGATCAGCGCCGGCATCGTCATGGTCAACCGCCTCACCCTTACCGGATCGACGATGCGGCCGCAGAGCATCGCCAACAAGGGCCGCATGGCGCGCGGGCTCAAGGACAAGGTCTGGCCACTGCTGGAAAGCGGCAAGGTGAAGCCGATCATCTACAAGACCTTCCCGCTCGTCGAGGCTGCCGCGGCGCACGCGGAACTGGAGCGTGCCGACCATGTCGGCAAGGTCATGCTGACGGTCTAGTTCCAGAGCTTGCCGTTCACGAAGTACATCGCGATCCAGGGCTGCCAGACGACGATGAAGAGGCAGCCCATCATGATCAGGATGAACGGAATTGCGGCCCGGCACAGCAGGCCGAACGGCTGTTTGAAGGCGCTCATCGCCACGATCAGGTTGAGCCCCACCGGTGGCGTCAGGTAGCCGATCTCGAGGTTCAGGATCATGATCAAGCCGAACAGGACCTTGTCATAGCCATAGGCGGCGGCGACCGGCGCCAGTAGCGGCGCGAGCACGAGGATCGCCTCGCCGGTGGTCATCAGGCAGCCGACGATCAGCAGCAGCACGTTGATGACCAGCATGAATATGATGGGACTGTCGATGTAGCCCTGCATGAAAGCGACCATGCCTTGCGGGACGCGGTGCTCGATCAGGATGATGTTGAGGCTGAGCGCCACGGCCAGCACGGGAAACAGCGAGCCGCCGAGTTTGGAAGCCTCGAGCACGACGTTGTAGAAGTCGCGGAACTTCAGCTCCCTGTGCACGAAGATCTCGACCAGCATGGCGTAGGCCAGCGCCACGGCGGCGGCCTCGGTGGCGGTGAAGAAGCCGCTGTAGATGCCGCCCAGCATGATCACGGGCATCATCACCGCCCAGATGCCGCGAACGAACGCCGTCTTGAACTCGTCGAAACTGAAGGATTCGGCCGGGCGCTTGCGGTTGAACCAGATGGCGTAGGCCGACATCGCCACCGTCAGCAGGATGCCGGGGCCGAAGCCCGCCGCGAACAGGTCGACGATCGACGTCTCGGTGACGAGGCCGTAGATGATCATCGGGATCGACGGCGGGATGATGATGCCGAGAGTCCCGGCCGACATGATGGCGCCCAGCGTGAACTTCAAGTCGTAGCCGGCCTGCCGCATCGCCGGAAACATCACCGAGCCGATGGCCAGCATGGTGACGATCGATGAGCCGGAGATGGCGGCGAACACCGCACAGGCCAGCACGCAGGCCACCGCCATGCCACCGGGCAACGGCCGCGTGATCGCAGCCAGCAGGTCGATCAGCCGCTGGGCGATCGAGCCGCGCGTCATGACGTTGCCGCACAGGATGAACAGCGGGATCGACAGGATCAGCTCCTTGTCGAGGCCGATCCACATGTCCTCGATGATGTATTCGAGGTCGCCCTTGCCCCAGACGAGATGGATGAACGCCGTCGCGGAAAGAAGAATGACGAGCAGCGGCTGGCGCAGGAACAGCAGCAGCGCAACGATGCCAAGAAGAATGACCGTGTTCACTCCTGGAACTCCGGCAGGCCGGGCCGGAGGACCGGCCAGATCGCATAGATGAAATAGCGGCAGGCGGCCGAGAAGAAGCCGAGCGGGATGGCGACCTGGAACGGCCACACCACCCAGTCGAGGACCGGCGCGCGCAGGTCGATGCTGTAGGTCACTTCGACGAACTTGACGCCATAGTAGGCGACGCCGACCAGGAAGCAGGCGGTGAACAGATCGGCCAGCCGGTCCATGGTCGGGCCAAACGCCTTCGGCACCCAGCCGAAGCCGACGCGCGGCACGAGGTGACTGCCGGTCGCGGTGGCGATGCCGATGCCGGCGAAGCTCCCGACGACCAAAGCATAGATGGCGAAGCGTTGCGACGCGAAGATCCCGGTCGGCCCGATGTCGACACCGA
Organism: Alphaproteobacteria bacterium; assembly: GCA_010032545.1. Lineage (GTDB taxonomy): Bacteria > Pseudomonadota > Alphaproteobacteria > Reyranellales > Reyranellaceae > Reyranella. The sequence continues at coordinate 2,214 of RGPT01000094.1, read as the reverse complement.
TCAGGTTCAGGAAGGGCGCCAGAGCCTCACGGCCCAGCACGTCGAGAACGAGAATCACCGCGATGAACGAGAAGCAGATGACGGCGATCCAGCACTCGATACGGTGCCAGACGGCCAGAACCCGCACCGCAGCGGGCGGCGCGGACGCTATTGGCGCGCCGGTCATGGAGCGCTCTTAGCTCTTCTTCTCGCAGCTCGCGCGTGCCGCCTCCATCTGCTTGTAGAAGTTCGGTGCGTCGCCACCCACTTCCTGGACCATCTTGGGCCAGGCCGGCTGCAGCGCCTTGCGCCACAATTCGCGCTGCTCGGGCGTCGGCGTGGCGATCGTGCCGCCGGCCTTCACATGCATGTCGCGCAGCGTCGCCTCGAAGCCACGGATCTCCTGTCGCAGCTGCGTGGCGCTACGACGGGCAACCGCCTTGTCGAGCGCGGCGCGCTCAACGGCCGGCAGCTTGTCGTAGACACCCTTGTTGATGAGGATGATGCCCGGCGCGTCCGCCAGCTCGACGCGCGACAGAACCGGCGCCACCTTGGCCAGGCCCGACGGCAGGTAGAAGGTCACTACCGTCGAGTTGACGTCCGTGAGGCCGGTCTGGAACGCCGAGGCGATTTCGGTGATGCCGATCGGCGTCGGGTTGGCACCCAGCGTCGCCCACATCGTCGCCGACACCTTGTTGGCGGCGGAAGCGGCCTTCAGCCCCTTTACGTCGGCCGGCACGAGGAATGGCTTCTTGCCGACGATGTCGCCGGTGCCGACCTCGGTCCAGCCGAGGAACTTCACGCCTTTCTTGGCCAGCAGGTCCGAGACCGGCTTGGTCATGGCATCGACCGCGCAATCCTGCTCGGCGATGTTCTTGAAGAAGAACGGCAGGCCGAGCAGCGCCAGTTCGGGCGCCAGCAGCGCCACCGCGCCATTGGAGAAGCCGCCCATGTCGATGCGCCCGCGCGCAACCTGCTGCACGGTGTCCTGCTCGTTGCCGAGCTGGGCGTTGATGAAGGAGGCGATCTTGAGCTTGCCGCCGCTCTCCTCGGCGACATCTGTCTCGAAGCGGCGCAGCTGCGGCGTGACCCAAGGGGTCTTTTCCGGAGCGCCGGTCGTATAGCGCAGCTCCGTGGCAGCCTGTTGCGCGCTGGCACCGCCCATCAGGGCAAGGGCCAGAAACGTGCCGGCGGCAAAAATCGCTCCCGTCAAACGAGTCATGATGGTGTCCCCTCCTCTAAGCATTCGTCGCTCGGCGCGCTTGCGGCGCCGTTAAGTTGGGCATCAGTCTGCCGGCCTTCACGCGCGAAGGCGAGCGCAAAGTCGACAGCAGCGTCAGTTTTGCGTGGCCTCGCCAACCTCGGGCAAATCGGTTTCGGTCGGATCGACTTCCGCCTTATCCGCTTCGGCTTCCACGCCGACTTTGGCCTGTGCCTTCTTCTTGGCGGCATCCTCGCGAGCAGCCTTGCGGCGCGCCTTGTCGACCGCGTCGTTGAGATCCTTCAGCATGCAGAGGCCGAGCGTCACGGGATCGCGCGGTCGTACGTTCTGCATGTTCCAGTGCGAGCGGTCGCGCACGGACTGGACGGTGCTCTTGGTCGAACCGACCAGCCGGGCGACCTGGCTGTCCTGAAGTTCCGGATGGTTTTTCAGCAGCCAGGCAATGGCGTCAGGGCGGTCCTGCCGCTTCGCCACGGGCGTGTAGCGCGGGCCCTTCGAACGGGCGACAGGCATCGGCACGTCGCGCGGCGTGAGCTTCAGCGCCGCATCCTTGTCGGCTTCGGCACGCTTGATCTCGTCTTTGGTAAGCTGGCCGTTGGTCGTCGGGTCGAAGCCCGTCATGCCGCCCGCCACCTCGCCATCGGCGATCGCCTGGACTTCGAGCGGATGCAGGCCGGTGAAGGCCGAGATCTGGTCGAAGGTCAGGGTCGTATTCTCGACCAGCCAAACGGCGGTCGCCTTGGGCATCAAAACTTGCGACATGAATTTCACTCTCCTGCGCCCGGATATAGAGGCCGCGTCCGCCCCCGCCAACCCGAAAAGCGCCTATCGCCCCTTAAACCGGGGCCGAAAAAGGAAACGGCCGGGAGTTACCCGGCCGCCCTCGATATTTTGACTGAAGCCTGAAGCTTCAAAGCGTCTTACTGGATGACGATCTCGACGCGGCGGTTCTGCGGCTCGCGGACGTTCGGGCCGGTCTGCACCAGCAGACCCGCTTCGCCACGGCCGACCAC
>RGPT01000093.1 GCA_010032545.1 Alphaproteobacteria bacterium | reverse complement strand
GAGGAAAACATTCAAACCTTTCGCTGCTTTCGGGCACTAGCGGCCTAACAATTCCTCGACGCGGCGCGCCTGAGTTTCCACCTCGCCCTCAGTTCCGGGCGGAATCAAAATCGTTTTCTGAAACGTGATCCTCACTTTGGAAAACGGCTTGGGCACGCGAAACCCGTCCCAGCTGCGCATCTCCCAATAGCTCTCGTAGTCCACTCGTATCGTCATGACCGGCCGCCCAGTTTTAGCGGCGAGATAAAGGAGCCCGGGACTGACCTTGTAAACCGGTCCCCGGGGACCGTCCGGTGTGATCCCGACATCCGAGCCTTCCAAGAGCCTGTTCTGGAGCTGGCGCAGCGCGAGCACCCCCTTACGGGAACTCGAGCCCCGCACGGTTTCCATTCCAAATCCGGCGACAAGGTTCGAAAGCATTTCACCATCGCGGCTGGCGCTGGTGAGTATCGTCAGCCGGCGATACCCCCTGCAAAGCCATTCAAAACACAGCGGCAGACACAAAATACGGTTGTGCCACACGCCGACCAGCCAGGGATCCGGCCCAAAGAGGCGCAACTCGCGATAGACGAACACCCAGCGCCGCCCATCGGCCTCGACGACCCGTCCAAGGTCGCCGAGCGCGCGGTCGATCTGCGGAAGTTGGACTGGCGAACTCCAGAACCTGGCAAGGACCGGATCGTCGATTTCGGTGATGGTGGGCAATGGCCGGTCCTCCGACAGGCCAAGCCCGCGCGGGTCGACCAGCCGGCGATGGGCAAGGACCTTGTCGCGCCCGACCAGGATGAAATAGCGGCCCTCACTGCCCTTGACCGCCTCGCCGATCAGATACGACAAGTCGCCTACGGCGACAGTGGCGAACAATCCGCCGATGAAGGCATCGTCGATGCGGCGCACCGGAGTGCGCACATTGAGCACCGGCTGCTTCAACTGTTCGCTCCAGAACAGGGCACCCCAGAAGGTGTTGTGCGCGGTCTGCAGCTGGCGAAACCGCGCCAGCCCCTGGGGCAGGTCAACGAGCGAGACGGTGTCGCGGGTGACCATGCCATCGGGATGGCGGACGGCGCGGTGCAGCTTGAGGTCGAGCGTGGCGAATCCCGCCGAGGAAACCGCCGGCACCCTGGTCATCATGACCGCCAGCGCTTCGCGCACGCCCGCAGCCGATTCGATGTCCAGCCGTCCCGAGGCCGCAAGTGCCGCGACCAATTCGAGATGGTCGGTGACGGGATCGAGCTGGCGCCGGACCAGCGAGACCTGGGCATCCACGACGCGCGACGCCCGGTCGACCAGCAGTCGCTCGGCGGTCCCCGTCGCGCCGGCCAGCACGGCGATGTAGGCGATACCAGAGATCAGCGTGAGGGACGCAAACGCCAGGGCCAGTGCCGCGATCAGCGGCAAGCGCCAGGGCGGCCGCGACGTTGCCGCGGCCACAGGGGATGCGTCGGGAAGTATGGTCAAGGCGCCCCATCATATGGCTTGCCCCGACCCGATGCGACAGCCTCGTTGCCGCGCGTCGCTGTTTCAGGCGGCGGCGCGGATGGCCGCCTTGTTCACCTTGCCATCGACGTGGCTCTCGAACTGCTGGAAATTGGCCTCGAAGCGCTTGGCGACGTCGCGCGCGGCGGTTTCGTAGGCTTTCTTGTCCTTCCAGGTGTTTTTCGGATTGAGGACTTCGCCCGGCACGTTCGGGCAGGCGCTGGGCACCTGCATCCCGAAGTGCGGGTCGGCCGCAGAGGCCACCGTCGCCAGCGTCCCGTCGAGCGCCGCCCGGACCATCGCGCGGGTGTGCCGGATCGACATCCGCTCGCCGACGCCAAAGCCGCCGCCCGACCAGCCGGTGTTGACCAGCCAGCACTTCACGTGCTGGCGCGCCATCTTCTCGCCCAGCATCTTGGCGTAGACGGTCGGGTGGCGCGGCATGAAGGGAGCACCGAAGCAGGTCGAGAAAGTCGCCTGCGGTTCGGTCACGCCCTTCTCGGTCCCGGCAACGCGCGCGGTGTAGCCCGACAGGAAGTGATACATCGCCTGTTCCGGCGAGAGCTGCGAGATCGGCGGCAGCACGCCGAAAGCGTCGGCCGTCAGCATGACGATGTTGCTGGGCGTGCCGGCGATGCCAGAGGCCGAGGCATTGGGAATAAACTCGAGCGGATAGCAGGCGCGGGTGTTCTCGGTATGCTTGCCGTCGTCGAGGTCGAGCCGGCCGGTCGCCGGATCGTGCACGACGTTCTCCAGCACGGTGCCGAAGCGTTCGGTCGTGGCATAGATCTCGGGCTCGGCCTCGCGCGACAGCTTGATGACCTTGGCGTAGCAGCCGCCTTCGAAGTTGAAGAGGCTGGTCTCGCCCCAGCCGTGCTCGTCGTCGCCCAGCAGGGTACGCGTCGGGTCGGCCGAAAGCGTCGTCTTGCCCGTGCCCGACAGGCCGAAGAAGATCGCAACATCGTTCTTGGCGCCGACATTGGCCGAGGCGTGCATGGGCAGCACGTTCTTGTCGGGCAGCAGGTAGTTGAGGATGGTGAACACCGATTTCTTGATCTCGCCGGCGTACCAGGTGCCGCAGATCGCCACGACGCGGTCGGTAAAGTTCACCAGCACCGCGCAATCCGACGCCGTGCCATCGAGCGCCGGCTCTGCCTGGAAGCCCGGCAGATTGAGAATGGTGAAGTCCGGCCTGAAGCCCGAAAGTTCTTCGGGGCGGGGGCGCAGGAACATGTTGCGGGCGAACAGGTTATGCCACGCCGTCTCGTTGATCACGCGCACGCCGATGCGGTGCGCTGGATCGGCGCCGGCCCAGCAGTCGCGCACGAACAGGTCGCGGCGTTGAGCATAGGCCAGCATGCGGTTGTAGAGGGCGCGGTAGCGCTCGGGAGAAATCGCCTTGTTCGTCTTGCCCCAGTCGATGCGGCCCTTGGTCTCGCTGTCCTCGACGAAGAACTTGTCGTTGGGCGAGCGGCCGGTATGAACGCCGGTGCGCACCGCCAGCGCGCCGCCTTCGACTACCGTGCCCTCGCGGCGACGGATTGCCTCCTCGTAGAGCGACGGAACCTGGAGGTTCCAATAGACATTGCCCGGATTCTTCAATCCGAGTGTCTCAAGTCCAACTTTGGGAACAATAAAGCCCGCCTGATGCACGGCGTTTCTCCCGATTGATGCGGCTGATCCGATGGCGCCCTATGCGCTACTGGTGTGGCCAAGAGGTGGCAAGGCCCTGCGACAGTAAGTTTCAGGGATCATGTGGATCAGACTTCGCATCTGCGAAGGCCATCCCGCGAAGCGGAATCAAATCGGCGCCGATCCGGTCGCCCGGGCCCTGCCGACCAGGGCGACCAGCACCTTGCGGGCCTCGGCCGCACTCGCCAGGGGGGCATCGAACGGCAAGCGGGCGACTTGCCCGGCGTGCCGCAGATCGAGGCCTTCGGCATCTATTCCGGTCATCCGCCAGTCGCCGCCCGGCAATCCGAGCAACTTCTGAGCATAGAGTCGAAGGGCGTCGGCATGGTCCTCGTTCATATGCGTGACGATACCGGCCTCGCTTTCCGGCAGGCCGGCCGCCGGGGGAGCAAGCCGCAGTTCGCCCGCCTCGAGCCAGCGGATTTTGCCGAAGCCCGCGACCAGATGCGCGCGCTCGAGAGTGACCCGATAGAAATGGAAATCCCTGAAGCCCGCGTACATCGCGGCATCGGGATGGCGGGCGAGAAAGCGTTCGCCGAGCCGCCCATCGGTGGTCCGCGTAGCACGCCCCAGGACTGTGACCCTCGGCCCGGTGAGAGGTTGATCGAGGCCGCCGGTACCGTCGAACAGCAACGAAACCCTGTCGTCTGCGGCGATGGCTTTCGTATGCTCGGCAAGATCGCTCAGCAGCAGGATCGGCGACAGGTCGTGGTCGACCGCAACCAGTACCAGCGAGGCATAGGGCCAGGCTGCCCCGGCTTCCCCCGGTGAGTGCGGCAGAGCGGTCGCGAGCGCCGCCCGGTCGAGGCCACGCACCAGATCGCGGGCCGCTCGTGACATATCTTCAATCATTTCAGGGCAAAAACTGCCTTAATTCACCGATATCGATGCCAGATCGTGGCAGCGGCGGCAACGGCCCGGTCTGTGTTACCATACTATGCCATCCGCCTTGTCTGTCAGGAGAAACCACGCCGTGCGCAAGAACATCGCCCTCGTCGACGACGACCGCAACATCCTCACGTCCGTGTCGATGCTGCTGGAAGCGGAGGGCTTCCAGATCAGGACCTACAACGATGGCGCCTCGGCGTTGGAAGGGCTCAACCAGGCCCCGCCCGACCTTGCGATCTTCGACATCAAGATGCCGCGCATGGATGGCATGGAGCTGCTGAACCGCATCCGCAAGACTCAGCACTTCCCGGTCATCTTCCTGACGTCGAAGGACGAGGAGATCGATGAGGTGCTGGGCCTTCGGATGGGCGCCGACGATTTCATCCGCAAGCCGTTCTCCCAGCGCCTGCTGCTCGAGCGCATCCGCGCCGTGCTGCGGCGCGCCGATACGGGGACGCCCAAGGGCGAGAGCGCCGCCGAGCGCGTCGTGCGCGGCGAGCTGGTGCTTGATCCCAGCCGTCATCAGTGCACCTGGAAAGGCAAGGAGGTGCACCTCACGGTCACAGAATTCCTGCTTCTGAAGTCGCTGGCGGAGCGGCCGGGACACGTCAAGAATCGTGACCAGCTGATGGATGCCGCCTACGGCGAGACGATCTACGTCGACGACCGCACCATCGACAGCCACATCAAGCGCGTGCGCCGCAAGTTCCGCGAAGTCGACGGCGAGTTCGAGCAGATCGAAACCCTCTATGGCATCGGATACCGATACCGCGACGCCTGAGCCGGGCCGGCGCCGCGCGGCGCTGCAAGCGTTCGGTTCGAGGCTCGTGGCGATGTTTGGCCTGCTTCTGCCGGCCGGCTGGCGAACACTTGGTGGCGAGGCGACGGTCAACCGCCTGGACGCCGACGCGGCCCGCCAGCTTTTGACCCGACTCGTGCGCCCGACCGGAGTGCGGGCGCGCTTGTTCAGCGAAACCGGCGAGCTCCTCGGCGATTCGGAGTTCCTGAGCGAAGCCGGCCGCATCCACAGCGTCCTGTTGCCGCCACCCGAAGCGCCGGCTGCCGCCCAGGCTCCGCTGACCGAGCGCGCGAGCGACTGGATCGCCCGGCAGCTGTCGCGGGCCGACCGCTTTCCGGAGTACGTCGAACGGCCCAATCCCTCCGTCCGGGATTACCCCGAGGCGGCGAGCGCGCTGCGCGGCTTCAATGCCTCGGCTGTGAGAATCGTGGCCGATGGCCGCTTGATGCTGAGCGGCGCAGTACCGGTGCAACGCTACAAGCAGGTGCTGGGCGCGCTGGTCCTGACCCGCGACAATCGCGCCATTGCCGCTTCCTTGCGGCAGGTCCGCTACGACATGCTGACCATCGCCGCGGCGGCGCTCGGCATCACGGTGCTGCTGTCGCTCTATCTCGCCGGCACGATCACGCAGCCGATCGTGCGCCTCGCCCGCGCCGCCGACGAGGTGAGATTGGCGCGCGAGAGTCGGCCGGAGATCCCGGATCTCGGCAAGCGCGGCGACGAGATCGGCGACCTCAACGACGCATTGCGCTCCATGACCGACGCGCTTTGGCAGCGCATCAACACCATCGAGAGTTTTGCCGCCGACGTGGCGCACGAACTGAAGAATCCCCTCACCTCGTTGCGCTCCGCCATCGAAATGGCGGCTCGACCCGACCTCGACAAGGAACGCCGCGATCGCCTGATGGTCATCGTCATGGACGATATCAACCGGCTGAACCGGCTGATCTCCGACATCTCGGACGCCTCGCGCCTCGACGCCGAACTGATGCGCGGCGAGGTGAAACCCGTCGACCTGCACGGCCTCCTGGCCGACATGGCCCGCCACTACACGATCAGCGCCGCGCAGAAAGCGGGAGTCGAAGTCGATTTCCGCGTCACCGCCAACCCGCCTTTCTCCGCGCACGGCCATGATGGGCGCTACGGGCAGGTGTTTCGAAACGTCATCGATAATGCGCTGTCGTTCAGCCCGCCGGGATCACGCATCACTGTCGAGCTCGGACGCGAGCCGCGCGGCGGACCCTTCGTCGTTACGATCGATGACGAGGGGCCTGGCATTCCCGAGGAAAATCTCGAATCGATTTTCGCGCGCTTCTACTCTGAGCGGCCGGTCGAGCATTTCGGCCAGCATTCGGGGCTGGGCCTGTCGATCTGCCGGCAGATCATGGAAACCTACGGAGGGTCGATCGCGGCCATCAACCGCCGCGCGCCGGACGGAGAGGTCTTGGGTGCACGCTTCACCATCCGCGTGCCCGCCGCCGGCAGCCGAAAATGACCACGCTCGTGCATGCCACCTGCGTCGCCCTCCGACCGTCCGCAAAGTTGTCCGCCGGGGCTTGGCGCGCGGTATTGCTGCGCGGCCCCTCCGGTGCCGGCAAGTCCGACCTGGCACTGCGCCTGATCGAGGCCGGCGGTCGCCTGGTGGCGGACGACCAGACCCGGATCGTCCGGTACGGGGAGGTTTTGATCGCGTCCGCCCCGGCAGCTCTTGCCGGTCTGCTGGAAGTGCGCGGCGTCGGGATCGTGAAGCTGGCCGTCAACCAGTTGTTGTCGAGGGCGCCGCTGTCTCTGATGGTCGACCTGGTGCCACCCGACCGCATCGAACGCCTGCCTGAGCGGACCGAGGAAGCGCTGCTGGGCATCAACCTTCCCATGCTTGCCCTGGCACCGTTCGAGGCTTCCGCCGCGGCCAAGTTGCGCCTTGCCTTGGCTCAAATCGGCGCCACATGATTGCCGACGATTCTCCCATGCCAGACAATCCTTCGCCCCCGCCACGATCCGCCGTGCGCTCACGCCGCCCGTTCGTGCTCGTCACAGGCCTGTCAGGCGCTGGCCGCATGACGGCGCTCAATGTCCTCGAAGACATGGGTTACGTGGCGGTCGACAACATGCCCCTGCCGTTGCTCGGCGACCTGATGCGCTCGACCTCCGGCGGCTCCGGGTCGGCGGCCCCCCCTCTCGCGTTCGGCGTCGACACCCGTACATACGGTTTCGACCCGCAGGAACTCGTCCGTCGGGCGCGCAAGCTTCGTCTGCGCACCGACCTCGACGCGAAGCTTCTGTTTCTCGAGTGCGACACCGAGATTCTCCAGCGTCGCTACACCGAGTCGCGGCGACCGCATCCGCTGGCGCCGGATCGGCCGGTCATGGACAGCATCGTCGAGGAACGCCGCCAGATCGGCTGGATGCGCGATTTTGCCGACCTTGTCGTCGACACCTCGTCGCTGTCGCCGCATGCGCTGAAGCAACTGCTGGCTGGACATTTCGGCTTGGGACCGCAGGCAGGTACCCGCCTGGCGGTGATGTCGTTCTCGTTCCGCCGCGGCCTGCCGCGCGAGGCCGACCTCGTGTTCGACGCCCGGTTCCTGAAGAATCCGCATTATGAACCGGCGCTGAAACCGCTGACCGGCCGTGACCCGTCGGTCGCCGCCTACGTGGCCACCGACCCCGACTACAAGTCCTTTGTCGAGCACTTGCAGGGGCTGATCGGGCCCCTGCTGCCGCGTTTTGACGCAGAAGGCAAAAGCTACCTGACCATCGCGATCGGCTGCACCGGCGGCCGCCACCGCTCCGTTGCCCTGGCCGAAGTGCTGGCACACTGGTTGCGCGGCGCCGGTCGCTCCGTCACTCTCAGCCACCGAGACGTCGAGGGGGCCGGGGGGCCCGATGGCGCAGGATAACCCGGGCGGGGACGAATGATAGGTATCGTACTGGTAACCCACGGCAATCTGGCGCGTGAATTCCTGGCCGCGCTCGAGCACGTCGTCGGTCCACAACAATGCGTTTCGACCGTCTGCATCGAGGCCGACGACGACATGGAGAAAAGGCGCGCCGAGATCCTGGAGCGCGCCCGCGCCTGCGACACAGGCGATGGCGTCATCGTGCTCACCGACATGTTCGGAGGCACGCCGTCCAATCTCGCGATCTCGATCATGGAACAGGCCCACATCGAGGTCCTGGCAGGCGTCAACCTGCCGATGCTGGTCAAGCTCGCCAGCGTCCGCAACCGACCGATTGCCGAAGCCGTGCGCATGGCCCAAGAGGCAGGCCGCAAGTACATAACCGTCGCCTCCCGTATTCTCGCGAAGGAAGCCTCGTGAGCGAAATCGCGTCGCAAGGTTCGGCCGATGCGGCGATCGGAGCCCTACGCCGGACTCTGGGGATTGCCAACAAGCGTGGCCTGCACGCACGGGCCGCCGCCAAATTCGTCCGCACGGCCGGGCAATTCGATTCGGCCGTTCGCGTCGGCTTCAAGGGACAGGAAGTCTCCGGCCTGTCGATCATGGGACTGATGATGTTGAGTGCCGGAATTGGCAGCGAAATCGAGCTCGCCTGCTCCGGGCGGCAGGCCGCCGAGGCGATGGCCGCCCTTTCCGCCCTGGTTGAAGGCAAATTCGGCGAAGAATGAGCCGGCCGGCCTTCCGGTATAAAGCGCCGGTTATCTGCACATAAATTCTTGCTTATATGAGCATACGACGCGTTGAGGACGTGCCGGGCCGCTGATATGACACGCCCGCTTTCCTTCAGCCGCACTTCAGGAGCGCCACATGGCCCAGGATTACATCGTCAAGGATATCGGGCTCGCCGACTGGGGCCGCAAGGAACTCGACATGGCCGAGACCGAGATGCCGGGCCTGATGTCGATCCGCAAGGAATACGGGCCGAAGAAGCCGCTGAAGGGCGCGCGCATCGCGGGTTCGCTGCACATGACCATCCAGACGGGCGTGCTGATCGAGACGCTGAAGGCGCTGGGCGCCGACGTGCGCTGGGCCTCGTGCAACATCTACTCGACGCAGGACCACGCCGCGGCCGCCATCGCCAAGGCCGGCACGCCGGTCTTCGCGACCAAGGGCGAGAGCCTCGAGGAATACTGGGACTACACCCACAAGATCTTCGAGTGGGGCGACGGCGGCGAGCCGAACATGATCCTCGACGACGGCGGCGACGCCACCCTGCTGGTCCATCTCGGCGCGCGGGCGGAAAAGGATGCCTCGCTGATCGCCAAGCCGACCAACGAGGAGGAGGAAGTCCTCTACAAGGCGATCGCCAAGACCAACAAGGCCAAGCCTGGCTGGTACGCCAAGCTCGGCGCCTCGATCAAGGGCGTCACCGAGGAGACGACCACGGGCGTGCACCGCCTATACAACATGGCCAAGGAAGGCAAGCTCCTGTGGCCGGCGATCAACGTCAACGACTCGGTCACCAAGTCGAAGTTCGACAATCTCTACGGCTGCCGTGAGTCGCTGGTCGACGGCATCCGCCGCGGCACCGACGTAATGATGTCGGGCAAGGTGGCGATGGTCGCTGGCTTCGGCGACGTCGGCAAGGGCTCGGCCGCTTCGCTGCGCCAGGCCGGCTGCCGCGTCATGGTCTCCGAGGTCGATCCGATCTGCGCCCTGCAGGCGGCGATGGAAGGCTACGAGGTCGTGACCATGGAAGATGCCGCGCCGCGTGCCGACATCTTCGTGACTGCCACCGGCAACGTCGACGTGCTGACGCTGGACCACATGAAGGCGATGAAGCACCGCGCCATCATCTGCAACATCGGCCACTTCGACAGCGAGATCCAGATTTCCAGCCTGCGTAACTTCAAGTGGCACAACGTGAAGCCGCAGGTCGACGAGGTCGAGTTCGCCGACGGCAAGCGCATCATCGTGCTGTCGGAAGGGCGCCTGGTAAACCTGGGCAACGCCACCGGGCATCCGAGCTTCGTCATGTCGGCCTCGTTCTCCAACCAGACGCTGGCGCAGATCGAGCTGTGGACCAACCCCGGCAAGTACGAGAAGCAGGTCTACACCCTGCCCAAGTTCCTCGACGAGAAGGTGGCGGCACTGCACCTTGAGAAGGTCGGCGCCAAGCTGACCAAGCTCCGCCCCGACCAGGCCAAGTACATCGGCGTGCCCGAGGCCGGCCCCTTCAAGGGCGACCTTTACCGCTACTAGGCTTACACCCAACCGCCCACAGGCGGCCGCGTGCTAAGAGTCGGCATCGAAAGATGCCGACTTTTTCTTTGTCCCTTCCCGACGAGTCCGCCACCGAGCGGCTGGGCGCGGCGCTCGCCGGGCGCCTGCGGCCGCGCGATGTCGTGGCGCTCGTGGGCGGTCTCGGCGCCGGCAAGACCACGCTCGCACGCGCCATCCTGCGGGCGGCCTCGGGCGAGCCGGCACTGGTCGTGCCCAGTCCGACCTTCACGCTGGCCGAGATCTACGACACGCCGAAAGGCACCTTCTGGCATTTCGATCTCTATCGGCTGGAGGCGCCCGAGCAGGTGTTCGAACTCGGCTGGGAGGAAGCGCGCGCCGACGGCGTCGCCTTGATCGAATGGGCGGAGCGGCTGGGCTCCTTGCTGCCGCAGGAGCGGCTTACGGTGACACTGTCGATCGAAGGTGAGGGGCGGCGCGCGACGCTGGAGGGGGAGGCCCGTCTTGTCGAAATCTGAACGCGCTCTGCTGCGGGCCGACTTCATCGCCCGCTCGGGCTGGGCCGATGCCGACGAGCGCCTCCTGGCCGGCGACGCCTCGTTCCGCAAGTACTTCCGCCTGACCCGGCCCGGCGGAACCGCCGTCGTCATGGATGCGCCGCCGCCGCAGGAGGACGTGCGTCCCTTCGTGCGCATCGGCCGCCACCTCATCGCGCTCGGCCTCAGCGCGCCGCAGATTCTGGCCGAAGACGCCGGGCACGGCTTCCTGCTGCTGGAGGACTTGGGCGACGACACCTTCGCCCGCGTGCTGGCCGCAGGCGGCGACGAAGGCGAGCTCTATGCCCGCGCGACCGACGTCCTGATACAGCTCTACCGGGCCGGCGATCGGGCGCTGCTGCCAGGGCTCGGCGCTTATGCCGGCGACGCGCTGATCGAGGCGGCGATGCTGTTGCCGGAGTGGTATCTGCCGGCCGCGACCGGCCAGCCCACGCCGCAAGAGGAGACCGCCCGGTACATCGCCGCGTGGAAGGAGTGCCTCGCCGCATTGCCCCCGGCGCCCGATGCCCTGCTCCTGCGCGACTACCACAAGGACAACCTGCTGTGGCTGCCGGCGCGCCCCGGTGTAAAGGCCTGCGGCCTGCTCGACTTCCAGGACGCCCAGCGCGGGCATCCCTCCTACGATCTCGTATCGCTGATCGAGGATGCCCGCCGCGACGTCCCGCCAGCGGTGCACGACGCCTGCCTCGCGCGCTACGTCGGCGAGACCGGGCTCGCAGACGCTGCCGGCTTCCGCACCGGTTTCGCGCTGATGGCAGCACAGCGCCATGCGCGCATCATCGGCCTGTTCGTCAGGCTGCTGGAGCGCGACGGCAAGCCCGACTACCTGAAGCATCTGCCGCGCGTGTGGCGCATGTTCGAAACCGCGCTGCAGCACGAGGCACTGACGCCCCTGCGCCTCTGGGTAGACCGCTTGCTGCCGCCGCCGCTGCGGCGCATGGGTGGGTCATGATCAGAAACGCGATGATCCTGGCGGCCGGCCGCGGCGAGCGCATGCGGCCATTGACCGACGTCACACCCAAGCCGCTCATTCCGGTGGCCGGCCGCTCCATGCTGGAACGGTCGATCGACCGCCTGCAGCGGCACGGTGTGCAGAACATCGTGGTCAACGTGCACCACCTCGGCAGCCAGATCGCCGACCGTCTGCAGGGGCGCGCCCGCATCATCCGCGAGGATCATCTGCTGGAGACCGGCGGCAGCGTCCGCAACGCCTTGCCCTTGCTGGGCAACGGGCCGTTCTTCGTGCTGAACGGCGACGGCCTGTGGCGCGACGGACCGGTGTCGATGCTGGGCCGCCTGCAGGCGATGTGGGATTCCCGGCGCATGGACGCGCTGCTGCTGTTGCATCCGCTGGCGCGGGTGATCGGCCGCGAAGACAAGGACCGCGGTGACTACTATCTCGAGCCGGACGGACACGCGCGCCATCGCGGCACGGCCGAGACAGCGCCTTACCTTTTCGCCAGCATCTCCGTTTGCGAGCCGCGGCTGTTCTACGGCACCGCCGAGGGGCCCTTCTCGCTACTGAAACTCTGGAACCGGGCGGAGGCAGCCGGCCGCCTCTACGGCCTGGTGCACGACGGCGACTGGTTTCATGTCGGCACGCCGGCAGCCCTGGCGGACGCCGAGCGCGTTCTGGGATGAAGGGCGTCTTCACCATCGGAATAGACCGCCGCTTCGCCGACGAGCTGGCCCGGGGCGTTCTGGCCGGGCATGGCGGCGACCCCCTCGGCCTGGCCGATGTCCTGATCCTGGTGCCGACCCGGCGCTCGGTACGTGCCCTGCGCGATGCATTTCTCCGTGCTTCCGACGGCAAGCCCACGATCCTGCCGCGGATGGCGCCGCTCGGCGATGTCGACGACAGCGAGTGGGATCTCTCGCCCGTGGACGGCACGGCTCTGGCCTTGCCGCCCGCGATCGACCCCGCGGAGCGCGAGGCGCTGCTGGCGCAACTCGTCGTCGCCTTCCGGGACGATCAGGGCCATCCCATCGCGCAGTCCGCAGCCCAGGCCCTCAAGCTCGCGCGCGAGCTCGGCGGGCTGCTCGACGAGCTGGCGATCGAAGGGGTGGGCTTCGACAAGTTGAAGGATCTCGTAACCGGCAATTTCGCCGAACACTGGCAGCGCACCCTCACCTTCCTCGACATCGTCGGCACGGCGTGGCCGGCGATGCTGGCCGAACGAGGACAGATCGACGCCATCGACCGGCGTACCCTGGCGATCCGCGCCCAGGCGGCGCGCTGGCAGGCAACACCACCCACGACGCCGGTGATTGCCGCCGGTTCGACCGGTTCGCAGCCGGCGACGCGAGCGCTGCTGGGCGTCATCGCCCAAATGCCCCAGGGCGCCGTCGTCCTGCCTGGCCTCGATCGCGAGATGGACGAGGAAAGCTGGCAAAAGCTCGACCCCTCGCATCCGCAATACGGCCTGCACGAACTCCTCGGCGCCCTGGGAGTGACACGCACGTCGGTCCCGGACTGGCCGGGCAGCCAAGGCGGCGACCAGGCGCGGCGGAAGCTGATTGCCGAGCTGATGCGGCCGGCGGAGACCAGCGAGGCCTGGGCGCGACCGGACCCCACGGCACTCGACCACGTCGCCCGTGCCGACTGCGCCACTTCGCACCAGGAGGCCGTCGTGATTGCGCTGGCGATGCGCGAGGCGCTCAACGAGCCCCGCCGCACGGCCGCCCTGATTACCCCCGACCGCGAGCTGGCGCGCCGGGTGACGGCCGAACTCGGACGCTGGAACATCGAGATCGACGACTCGGCCGGCGCACCGCTGGCCGATACCCCGCCTGCCACGTTGCTGCGCGCCCTGGTCGCCGCGGTCGATGGCGGCTTCGGGCCCGTCGATCTGCTGGCGCTGCTGAAACACCCTCTGTGTTCTCTGGGCCGGCCGCGGGCCGACCTCCTCGACAGCGGCCGACGCCTCGATCGCAAGTACCTTCGTGGCCTGAAGCCCGCGGGCGGTCTCGAGGCGATACGGCGCATCGTCGCCAACCAGCGCAAGGACGACGACCCCGACGCCGACAACGCGCTGGAGCTGATCGACCGCTTGGATGCCGCCACCTCCGGCCTCGCCGTACTGATGACGGAAGGCGCCTCTCCGGACGCCCTGCTCGACGCCACGATCGCGGCGGCCGAAATGCTTTCGTCGGCCGACGCGCTGTGGCGCGACGACGCTGGCGAAGCACTGTCCGAAACACTGGCACGACTGCGCGGCGCGTGGCGCGGCCAGCCCGCCATCGCAGGTGGAGAGTGGCCGGCATTGCTGATGGCCATGCTGGCTCCCGCGGCGATCCGGCCGCGCTACGGCAAGCACCCCCGGCTGTTCCTCTGGGGTCCGCTCGAAGCTCGTCTGCAGCGCGCCGACCTACTGATCCTCGGCGGCCTCAACGAAGGCAGCTGGCCGCCATCGGTCGAGACGGGCCCATGGCTCAACCGGCCGATGCGTGCTGCGCTGGGATTGCCGCAACCGGAACGGCGCATAGGCCTGTCAGCGCACGACTTCGTATCCGCTCTTGCAGCCGACCAGGTGTTGCTGACCCGTGCCGAGCGCGAAGGCGGCGCGCCCACCGTGTCGTCGCGCTGGCTGGCGCGGCTTGATGCGCTGCTCGGTCACGACCCCAATGGCGCCACTGAACCGCCCAAGTACATCCAGCGCGGCCGGCGTTACATCGACTGGGCGGAGGCCATTGACCGGCCGGAGGACTACACGCCGTGGCCACGTCCAGCCCCACGTCCCCCACTGGCCGCCCGACCGACGCAGCTTTCGGTTTCCAGCATCGAGCAATGGCGACGCGATCCCTATGGCCTCTACGCACGGCAAATCCTGAAGCTGCGTTTGCTAGACCCCCTGGAGGCCGAACTGGGCGCGGCTGAACGCGGTTCGGCGTTGCACGCGGCACTCGACGATTTCCTGAAGAAGCATCCATCCGGCCTGCTGCCGGGAGACGCGGTCCGCGAACTGGAAGACATCGGCGAGAAACATCTCGGCGATCTGCTGACGGCACCGGCCGAGCGCGCTTTCTGGTGGCCGCGCTTCCAGCGGCTGGCACGCTGGCTGGTCGGAGAGGAGAACAAGCGACGCGCCTCGGGTCTGCGCCTGCTCGATGGAGAGACGCCGGGCTCGATCGTGGTCGGCCCACGCAGTTTTCCGCTCACCATCACCGCCATCGCCGACCGTATCGACGAACTTGGCACCGATGTGTGGGAGGTGATCGACTACAAGACGGGCCGGGTCCCCACGACCCGCGAACTGGAGGGACTGTTCGCGCCACAGCTCCTGCTCGAAGCGGCGATGGCCGAGACCGGCGGCTTCAAGAGGATCAAAGGCAAGGCCCGCGAGGTCATACTTACCTACTGGCGCGCCAACGGCCTGGGCGACGGCGGCGAGATCAAGGACATCAAGGGCGCCGACAAGCTCATCCCGGCGATGCTGGCACTGGTCGACAAAATGGCGGAGCGCTACGCCGACCCCGGCATGCCTTACGTCGCACTGCCGCAACCCGAGTTCGTCCCCCACTTCAACGACTACGAGCATCTCGAGCGCGTGGCCGAATGGTCGACCACCGGCGGGAGCGACGAGTGAGCGCCGTCGCATGAGCATGCCCGGGCGCGATCCCGTCACGCTGGCCACTGCCGAGCAGCGCCGAGCGACCTCTCCCGCACAATCGGCCTGGGTCGAGGCCAA
>RGPT01000092.1 GCA_010032545.1 Alphaproteobacteria bacterium | reverse complement strand
GATGGTCCTGGTCACGACCTGGAAGGCGGCCGAACAGTGGGCGAAGTCCTGGGCGAGGTGCTGGATGTCCTGGAACATCGGCATCAGGCGCTGGAAGACGAAGATCAGGACCAGAAGGTTCGCCAGCGGCAGGCCGATCCAGTCGACCGCCAGCCATAGCAGGCCAGCGCCAGACCCAGATCGCCGGCACCAGCAGCAGCAGGGTCGAGAAGATGGCGAACTGGGTGAGAATCATGAGCGGCGTCTCGGAGTCCGAGAGCCGCTTCACCAGCAGGATCGAGATCGCCACGGTCGCGGCGTTGGCGAGGGCGATCAGGGCACCCAACTGCAGGCTGCCCTCGCCCGGACGCACCATCACCAGCACGCCCGCAAAGCCCACGACGGTGGCCGTCCAGCGCCGCCAGCGTACCTTCTCCTTGGCGAGAACGACGGCAACCAGGACCGAGAACAGCGGCTGCGAGAAGGCAATGGCGGTCGCGTCGGCCAGCGGCAGCATCGAGACGGCATAGAAGCCCAGCACCATCGAGGTGGTGCCCATCAGGGTGCGCCAGAAATGGCCGGCAAGGCGCTTGGAGTGCCAGGGCTTCACCTGCCCCGCCATGATCATGGGCAGCAGCAGGACGAGGCCAATGACGGCACGGAAGAAGGCCGTCTGCACGCTGTCGATCTGTTCCGACAGCAGGCGGATCATGACGCCGGTCGACGTGAAGATGAAGCCACCCGACACCAGCCACAGCGCCCCCTGCACATTCGGCGGCAGGCGCCGCAGCCAGGCGAGCACTAGACGATCCGCCCATCAGACCTTGCGGGGCCTTCAGATCTTGCGGTCATGTCCGGCCCAGTACGGCGCGCGCAGATCCTTCTTCAGCACCTTGCCGACCGGGCTTCGGGGAAGGGCCGCGATGAAATCGACCGACTTGGGCGCCTTCACGCCGCCCAACTTCTCCTTGGCAAGACCGATCAACTCCTCGGCCGCCACGGCGGCGCCGGGCTTCAGCTCGACCACCGCTTTCACCGCCTCGCCCCACTTCTCGTCGGGCACGCCGATCACGGCGCAATCCTGCACCGCGGGATGGCTCCACAGCACCTGCTCGACCTCGCTCGGGAAAACGTTGAAGCCGCCGGAGATGATCATGTCCTTCTTGCGATCGACGATGTAGACGAAGCCGTCCGCGTCGATAACGCCGATGTCGCCGGTATGGTGCCAGCCGAAGGTCGATGCTTCTTCCGTGGCCTTCGGATTGTTGTAGTAGCCCGAGGTGACGAGGCCGCCGCGCACCACGATCTCGCCGCGCTCCCCGCGCGGCTGGAGCCGGCCTTCCTCGTCCATCACCTCGAGGCGCACCAGCGGCGAGATCTTGCCGCAGCTCGCAAGGCGATGGCGGTTGTTGCTCTTCAGCGCCTCGACATGGTCCTCGGGCGAAAAGAAGGTGCAGATCATGCAGGCTTCGGCCTGGCCGTAGGTCTGGGTCAGCACCGGTCCGAACACCTCGATCGCTTCCACCAGCTTGTCGACCGACATCGGCGCCGAGGCATAGACAAGATTCTTGAGCGAGCTGTAGTCGTACTTCTTCACGTCCGGATGGGCGAGAAGCATGTAGATGAGGGTCGGCGGCATGTAGATGTGCGTCACCCTGTGCTTCTCGATGGCGGCCAGGATGCCGCCGGGATCGGCCGTGCCCATGAAGATGTTGGTGCCGCCGAACGGCAGC
Source organism: Alphaproteobacteria bacterium (assembly GCA_010032545.1). Lineage (GTDB taxonomy): Bacteria > Pseudomonadota > Alphaproteobacteria > Reyranellales > Reyranellaceae > Reyranella. The sequence continues at coordinate 13,563 of RGPT01000092.1, read as the reverse complement.
ATGGGAAAGGAGCAGACGCCGGCGGCATGCGTCATCGGCGCCACCATGAGATGGACCGGCGGCTGATCGAGCGGCATGCAGGCCCAGAAGATCGAGTTCATGGTCTCGAGGTTGCGGTTGGTGATCTGCACGCCCTTGGGCCGGCCGGTGGTGCCGCCGGAGCTCGCGAGAAAGGCCACGCCGTCGGGATCGTCGGGCAGGTCGGGCGCCTCGGGCTTCTGTGCCGCAAGCCAGGCCTCGAACGATGGACCGTCGAGACAGACGAAATCCCTGATCTTCGGACAGGCCTCGCGGATGCGGGCCAGATAGCCGTCGAAGCTCGAATGATAGAACAGGAACTCCACGTCGGTGTTGTTCAGGATGTAGAGGTTCTCCTCCAGCGCATTGCGCGCATTGACCGGCGCCCAGGTGACGCCCGCGCGCACGATGCCCAGCAGGCAGGCATAGGCCGCGGCATGGTTGGGGCTGTAGACGGCAGCCTTGGCGCCACGCCCAAGCCCCGCGGCAAGGAGCCCGTTGGCCACGCGATGGGTCTGGCCGCGCACCTCGGCATAGGTCCAGCCGCGCGTGCCGTCATGCAGGCAATGCCGCTCCGGGAAGAGATCGGCGCCGCGGTCGAAATAATCGATAAGTCTCATGTCAGTACGCCGCCGGCGGCGTGGTGTCGCCGACTCCGAGTGCCCGCTGCATCAGCACCGAGTCGAGCCAGCGGCCGAACTTGAAGCCGATGCTCTTGAGCGTGCCCACCATCTCGAAGCCGCAGGCGGCATGGAGCCTGATCGAGGGCGTCTGGGCGCTATCGCCGATGACCGCCACCATCTGGCGCTTGCCGGCCGCCGTGCACTGCTCGATCAGCACCGGCAGAAGTGACTTGCCGACGCCCTGGCCCACCGCGTCATGGGCGATATAGATCGAATCCTCGACCGAGAACTTGTAGGCAGGGCGCGGCCGCCAGTTGCCGGCATAGGCGTAGCCGAGAACAAGGCCGGCGCGCTCGGCCACCAGATGAGGCAACCCGAGATCGAGCACCGAGCCGCGGCGCTTCTTCATCTCGGCGAGGTCCGGCGGATCGACCTCGAACGAGGCCGTGCCATGCAGCACATGGTGTCCGTAGATTTCGGCGCAGCGCGCCACGTCGGCCTCCGTCGAGGCCCGCACGATCAACTTGCCGGCTGCCAATCCGCTCACGTCCTGCAATCCCCCGCCTTGTCAGGGCGGGACTATAGCGTGTCAGTTGCCGCCGCGCCGAGTCGCGCCCGGATCGGGGCCGTCGAACCGGAACAAGGAGTCGGCCAGTTGCAGGCCGGACTGGACGTCCTGCAGCGACACGTTCACCTGGTTGCCGCGAGGGTCGATGATCGTCCAGCCCCGCAGCACCATGGGATTTTCCGACAAGCGCACGATCACCCTGCCTTCCTGCGGCTTCTTCGCCTGGATCATGGTGAGCTGCAGCATGCCGTCCTGGCGCTCGGTCTTCTCGACCTGCAGGTCGCCGGTCAGCGACAGCGGCTCCTTGACCAGGAACGACGCCGCCGTCCAGCCGATCGGCCACTGGCCGAAGTCCTTGGTGGTCGGATCCCACATCGTCACCTGATAGCCGTCGGCCACGATCTTGAGCTGGGAGGGCGCATCGTATTCGAAGCGCATGCGGCCCGGACGGCGCACGTAGAGCGTGCCCTGCACGACCGAGCCGTTGGGATTGCTCTGGACGAACCGCGCCTTCAGCGTGCGGATCGCATTGATGTACCTCTCGACTTCGGCCGTGGACGCCTGGCCCTGGGCCACGTTCTGGGCACTGGCCGGCGCGGCAACGAGGACAGGGGTGAGGGACAGAAGGAGGACGGCAAGGAGGATACGCATGGCTCGCATATGACGGCCGAATACGGCGGAATCAAGCTAACTGCCCTCTTCCCAAGGCGGTAAACGCCCGTTTACCATGCGCCGCATCAACCAGAGGAAGGTTCCATGCACGTCGGAATGGCCGCCGTCTTCCAGAATACCGGCCGTGCGCTCAGCGACCGGCAGATCTACCTGAACGAACTGGCGCTCGCCGACATGGCCGAGCCGCTCGGGTTCGAATCGATCTGGTCGGTCGAGCACCATTTCACCGACTACACCATGTGCCCCGACGTGGTGCAGTTCCTCTCGTACATGGCGGGCCGCACCAAGCACGTGCGGCTGGGCTCGATGGTGGTGGTGCTGCCGTGGCACGACCCGATGCGGGTGGCGGAGCAGATTTCCATGCTCGACCATCTGTCGGGCGGGCGCATGATCCTGGGTCTCGGCCGCGGCGCGGGCAAAGTCGAGTTCGACGGCTTCCGCCTCGACATGGGCGACAGCCGCGAGCTGTTCGTCGAATACGGCGAGGCGCTGCTGAAGGGCCTCGAGAGCGGCGTCATGGAATACCAGGGCAAGCACTACAAGCAGCCGCCTGTCGCCATCCGGCCGGCGCCGTTCAAGAGCTTCCGCGGCCGCACCTATGCCGCCGCGGTCAGCCCCGAAAGCGCCCGCATCATGGCCAGACTCGGCGTCGGTCTTCTCATCATCCCGCAGAAGCCGTGGCGCGAGGTCGAGAAGGAGCTGGCCGAGTACAACACGCTCTATCGCGAGATCAACGGCTGTGACGCGCCGCAGCCGGTCTCGGCTGGCTGGACCTTCGTCGACGAAAGCGCCGAGCGGGCGCGCGAGATGGCGGTCAGGTACATCGGCGGCTATTACCGCACGGTACTCGACCACTACCAGTTCGCGGGCGAGCACATGAAGAACCAGCGCGGCTACGAGTACTACGTCAAGATGAACGAGAAGCTCGCCGTCTACGGCGACCAGAAGGCGATCGAGTTCTTCGCCGACCTGCAGGTCTACGGCACGCCCGAGCAGGTCTATGACAAGATCATCAAGATCCACCAGCAGACCAACAATTCGGCCTATGTCGGCGTCTTCTCCTACGCCGGCATGCCGCACGAGGAGGCGGCGCGCAATCTGCGGATGTTCGCGAGCACGGTGATGCCGGAGCTCCAGAAATTCGACGCTGGCGCCGCGATCGACCGGTCCCAGGCGCTGCCCGACCTGCGCTTCGCGGTCGCCGCGGAGTAGACCGCCGCCCGACAACGCCAATGGCGCGCGACGGTGGCTGCGCTACTGTGGCGACCATGCAAGAGATGCTGGCGGATCTGAAGGCGGCCTGGCACCTGCGCGGGCCGTCGATCGGCGCCCGCCGGTTGGTCTACATCGCGGGACTGATCGTCATGGCGGGCGTGACCGACGGCATCGGCCTTGCCCTGCTCATCCCGCTGCTCAATTCGCTGGGGGCACCGACCCCGGGCACAACGGGCCTGGCCGCCCGGATCTTTGCCCTGCTGCCGGCCTCGCTCGCGGGGCTTCTTCTGGTGTTTCTGGGCGTTGCCGTGCTGCGCGCGATCATCGGCCGCCTGCGCGAGAACGCCGTCGCGCGCCTGCGCTTCGACTTCTCGGTCGATCTCCAGATCAGGATCTATGCCGCCATCGCCAATGCCTCGTGGTCGCACCTCAGGCGCCGGCGAAGCGCGGATTTCCACGCGCTCTTCGCCTCCGAAGTCGGCCGGATCGAACACGGCACCTATCTGCTGCTGGAAACGCCGGCACGTCTCGTCATTTTCCTGGCCCATATCGCCATTGCCTTTGCAATCGCGCCTGCATTTTCCGCCCTGGCTATCGCCGTCGGTCTTTGCCTGGCCTGGGGCTTGCGCCGCCGGCTGCTGGAGAGCCGGCGCCTCGGCGACATCGCCTCCGATGCCGCCACGCGCGCGAGCCGCGAGATCACCGAATTCCTCCAGGCGCTCAAGTTGACCAAGGCCTATGGCGCCGAGGCCCGGCACGTCCGCGCCTTTGCCGACGCGGTCCAGCAGGCCGAGGGCGCGGGCCTCGCGAACAGCCGCCTGATGGCCAACACGCGGCTGATCCTGGAGGTCGCGACGGCCGTGGTGCTGGCCGGCCTGATCTCTGGGGCTGGACGCTGGCGATCGGCATCGCGCTCGCGGCCACCGTCGGTCAGTATTTCTGGGTCCAGGCCTTCAAGGCGGGCGAGATGTCGGCGGTGGCGCCGTTCGAATATCTCCGCCTGGTGGTCTGGACCTATGTCGGTGCCGCCATCGTCATCGCCTCGGCGCTCTACATCGCCCATCGCGAGCACCAGCTCGGGCGCGAACGCCGCCGCGCCGCGGCGGCCAAGCCCGCTCCTAAACCTGGCGAGCCGCCTGTTCCTTGAGGAGCCAGGCGCGCGCCTGTTCGCGGTGCACCTGGGTGATGTGCATACGGGCGGCGGTGAAGGCGGTGACCAGGATCGCGGCGTCGTCGGTGAAGCCCAGTCCCAGGAAGATGTCCGGGATGATGTCGAACGGCATGACGAAGTAGGCGAGCGCGCCGAACAGCGTGGCGCGGATCGGCAGCGGCGTGGCGCTGTCGGTGGCGCAGTAGAAAGCCGCCACCGCATCCTCGGTGAAGGGCACTTGGCCCAGGGTCTTGCGCGCCTTCTGCCAGAAGCCGGCGCGCGCCGTGGTCTCGTCCCGGACAAGCTGACTGGAATTGCTCATGACTGGAAAGTTGGACGGGCGGGGCCGCTTGGCAAGAGGGTGGGGCATGCTAAAAACGCCCGGTCAAGGAGGACATAAATGAACGTCAAGGGTCAGGCTGTCATCGTCACGGGCGGCGCATCGGGTCTCGGAGGCGCCACGGCGTCGGCGCTGGCGGCGGCGGGCGCCAAGGTCGCGATCTTCGACCTTCAGGACGAGCTGGGTGAAAAGAAGGCCAAGGAAATTGGCGGCCTCTACGTCAAGACCAACGTCTCCGACGCGGCCAATACCGAGGCTTCGGTCAAGACGGTCGTGGAGAAGCTGGGTGCGCCGCGCGTTGCGGTGAATTGCGCCGGCATCGGTCGCGCCGCCCGCACCATCTCCAAGAACGGCCCGCACGATCTCGCCATGTTCGCCCAGGTGATCCAGGTCAACCTGATCGGTACCTTCAACGTCATCCGTCTGGCGAGCTTCGCCATGAGCCAGGCCGAGCCGATGGAAGACGGCGAGCGTGGCGTCATCATCAACACCGCCTCGGTGGCGGCGTTCGACGGCCAGATCGGCCAGGCGGCCTATTCGGCGTCGAAGGGCGGCGTGGTCGGCATGACCCTTCCGATCGCGCGCGATCTCGCCGGTGTTGGCATCCGCGTCTGCACCATCGCTCCCGGCCTGTTCCTGACGCCGATGATGATGGGCCTGTCGGCCGAGGCGCAGAAGAGCCTGGGCGCGCAGGTGCCGTTCCCCTCGCGGCTGGGCGATCCGAAGGAGTATGCCCAGCTCGCCATGTCGATCGTCGAGAACCACATGCTGAACGGCGAGACCATCCGCCTCGATGGCGCCATTCGCATGGCGCCGCGGTAGGCCGTGCAATGCGTCCGGGCCTGAGGTCGGTCTCGGCGATCGTCCTGGGGCGGCGTTGGCCGCTTCCGCCGTGTCGCCGGCCGTGGCCGATGCGCGCTGGCTCGCCTGCAGATTCACCGATCACAAGGCCACGGCGCGCAACTTCCACATGGTGTTCGACGACATCCGCAACACCGCGGCGCTGTTCGAAGCGGGATCGCTGGTGCAGGGGACCGGCACGAGCATCACCTTCCAGTCGCTCCGTACCCGCTTCCCGACCTTCACGGTGACGTACAACCGCAACGACGGGGCGCTTGCCATCACGGGGGTCGAGGGGACCTACGGCGGCACCTTCAATGGCGAGTGCCGACGCAGTCCGCCGCCGCCGGGCGCGCCTGCCGGCTGAACGTTCCCGCCAATGCGGGGGGCAGCCGGTCCGGTTAGTGCGGGTAGCCGAGGTCGGTGCCCCGCTCGCAGCGCAGGTCGGCGACGCTGTTCTCCACTGCCTGCTGGCCCGGCGTCGTCTGGCCGTTGCAGGTGAAGCGGATCCTGAGCACCTTCGTCGTATTGAGGCGATCGGGCGTGCCGAAGATGTAGCCCATGGCCGGCACCTGGCAGCGCCGCGAGGTGTCGCCGCAGATGTCGCGGACGGCCTGTGTCGCATCGACGGTCTGTCCGTCGGGTGCGCCCCAGGTCGCCTCCAGAATGCTGATCGTGCGCGGCACCAGCGGCATTCCGCCGACGCAGGCCATGCGCACCTTGAGGCCGGAGGCCACGACTTCGGACAGGACGAAATTCTGCGGCTGGCAGGTCCAGATGACGGCCAGCCTGTTGTTGAGGTCGGACTTCGCCTGGCCGTAGCTCGCCGCGTTGGCGAAGACATCGCACGGGTAGCCGTTGGGGCAGGTCACCTGGCTGGTGACATCGGCCGCCGGGCCGTCCTTGGCGACACCCCAATAGGCCTTCTTCAGCATGGCCGTGGAGATCTGCACCTTGGGCGCCGAGTTGCAGGCCACCGCGGTAGCGACGGCAAATGCCGCCAAGATAAAGAGACGTCCGAACACCGTTGAATCCCCCAAGAGCATCCAATCCGGCAGAACCTACCGTTCGATTTGTGCGGCGGCAATGCAAAGAGATGGATGTTCTATCGCCTATTGGGCCCCGGAACCACCGATGCCGGCCCTAGGCAGCGATAAAATCGGCAGATCCTGCCCAAAATCCGTGTCGTCGAGATGGCCGTGGAGCCCGAGCCCGCCCCGGGCCTCGCGGCGGCCGCCAGCGCATGAACGACGAGCGCTGCTGCGTCCTCGCGACGTCTGGCGCCGATCACATGCCCGATGGCGGCGGCGATCGGGCCTTCCAACATCAGGCGCGGGCGTCACATCTTCGGCGGCCAGTTGTGCGTCTCGCCCGTCAGGCTGCGGCACCAGGCGTAGAGCGCGTCGTACATCACCATGCCGTGCTTCAGCATCTCGTGGTCGTCGGTGTAGACGTGGCTGAGGCCGAGCGAGAGCGCGAACAGGCCGGCCGATTGCGGCGTGAGGTCGAGCCTCGACGTGTCGGCGCCGCGCACGATGTCGGCCAGCCGGTCGAGACCGGGCGCACTCAATTTGTATTCAGCGATGAAGGCATCGAAGCTGCACTTCTCGCCCACGTGCGTGAATTTCACGCCGGGGATGTCATAGGGCACCGCGCCGGTTTCCTTGGCCACGGCCAGCACCTTGTCGGCCGGCACGTAAAGGAACTCCGGCTCCTTCTCGATGAAGCGCTTTATCAGCCACGGGCAGGCGATGCGGTCGATCTTGGGACGTTCGCGGGTGACCCACTTCATCACTTTTGTCCTTCCTTGATCGGCTCGGTCGGCAGGCCATCGGCGCGCCAGGCACCGATGCCGCCCACGACGGCCACGGCATCGATGCCGCGCGCGCGCAGCTTGGCCGCGGCATCGCCGCCGATCTCGAAGCCCCAGGCGCAGTAGACCAGCGCCTTGGCGCCCTTGGGCAGCGACGCCGCGACCTCGTCGATCTTGTCGGGCGGTGCCCGCCGCGCGCCACGCAGGCCGACCGGCACCGTCGTGGCGTCGGCTTCCAGGCGGGCGTCGATCACGATCATCTCGGGATCGGCCTCGAGCATCTTCTGCGCATCGGGCGTCGTGACCATGTGCGGCTTCGGCTCGGCGGCAACGCCTGCGAAGCGGGCGGCGACGCGTGCCCAGGCGATGTTGGCCATGAAGGCGTCGACATAGGCGCCGACGTTGGCGCCGAAATCGAGATGGTAGGAATGCTCGTACATGTCGAGCGCCAGCACCGGCGTGCCGCCGGCCATGCCATGCGTATGGTCGGCCGCCCATACATTGCTCAACGTGCCGTCGCCCTCACCTCGGGGGGGCGAGCGCGTCAGCACAACCCAGCCCGAGCCGCCGCCCAGCGCCTTGCCCATGGCGACGAACTCGGCGCGCCATTTGGCGAGCGAGCCGAAATCGCGCGTGATGGCGTCGGCGAGGGCACCTGTCGGATCGCCGCCGCCAGCCTCGCCCAGGCTGTCGAAATAGACTTCGTGCAGCAGCATCGAGTTGGTGGCGATCAGCTCCTCGCGCTTCAGCCCGTTCAGGCGGAAGCCCGGCGCCGTCGCCGGATCGAGCGCGCCGAGCTCGCCCTTGATCGCGTTCAGCCGGCGCACCGCGCCGCCGTAGTTGTTCTCGTAGTGACTGGCCATCAGGCGGGGCGAGAGTCCCTTGAGCCGCGGCGGCTTGAAGGAAATGGGACGGGCGTGGAAAGACATGGCGTTCCTTTCGGTGATACACTCGTTTCAAACGCAAACTACGCTTGTGTGGCGGGAACGCAAGATAAAAATGATACAAGTGTTGCATGTTCTATTCATGGTGTGATACGGATGCACAATGTCGATGAGTGAGACTGCGGAGAGCACACGGTGGCTGCTGCTGATCCATCAACTGCCGGCCAAGCCCGCCTATGCGCGGGTAAAGATCTGGCGGCGGCTGAAGGGACTGGGCGCGGTGACGGTGAAGAACTCCGTCTACGCGCTGCCGGCCAATGCCGAGACGCAGGAGGACTTCGCCTGGTTGGTGAAGGAGATCGCCGAACTGGGTGGCGAGGCGTTCGTCTGTGAGGCGCGCCTGGTCGATGGTCTCGACGACGCCGAAGTCCAGGCGCTGTTCGATGCGGCGCGTGACGAGGACTACGGCGAGATTTCCGCCGCGGCGCGCGAACTTGCCGGCGCCACCGCGACGCGTGCCGAGCTTGCGGTTCAGGTGGCGCGGTTGCGCAAGCAACTCGACGAGATCGTGGCCATCGATTTCTTCGGCGCCGACGGACGCGAACCGGCCGAGGGACTGGTGTCCGGTCTCGAGGCCGGCCTGCACCAGGCCCGTCTGCAAGGGGAGGAGGACGTCGTGACCGCGACCGAAACGAAACCATCATCGGATCCGTTGAAGAATCGCATCTGGGTGACGCGCCAGGGCGTGCAGGTCGACCGTATCGCCTCGGCCTGGCTGATCCGCCGGTTCATCGATCCCGCTGCGCGCTTCAAGTTCGTGCCCGGCACCGGCTATGTGGCGCAACCGGGCGAGTTGCGCTTCGACATGTTCGAGGGCGAGTTCACGCACCGCGGCGAGCGCTGCACCTTCGAGGTGCTGCTGGCCGATGCGAAGCTCGACGATCCGGCGCTGGGCGCCATCGCCGAAATCATTCACGACATCGACCTCAAGGACGGCAAGTATGGCCGCGAGGAAACGGCCGGCGTCCGCAGCCTGATCGCCGGCATCGCGGCGTCCAGCCCCGACGATGTCGAGCGGCTGGCGCGCGGCGCCGTCCTTCTCGACGACCTCTACAGTTCGTTCGCAGGCAAGCAGGGCAGCAAATGAAAGACCACGGCGTGCCCTTCTCCGAAGCGGTGAAGGTATGGGCGCGCGTCGCCGCCCTCTCGTTCGGCGGGCCGGCCGGCCAGATCGCGGTGATGCATCGCATCGTCGTCGAGGAAAAGAAATGGATCGGCGAGCAGCGCTTCCTGCAGGCGCTCAACTACTGCACGCTGCTGCCCGGCCCCGAGGCGCAGCAGCTCGCCGTCTACATCGGCTGGCTGATGCACAGGACCAAGGGCGGCCTGGTCGCCGGCGCATTGTTCGTCCTGCCGGGCCTGCTCGCCATCATGGCGCTCAGCTGGATCTACGTGCTGCTGGGCAAGGTGACGCTGGTCCAGGGCCTGTTCTTCGGGCTGAAGGCCGCCGTGCTGGTGATCGTGGTCGAGGCCGTGCTGCGTGTCGGCAAGCGGGCGCTGCGCAACAACGTCATGCGCGCCGTCGCGGTCGCGGCCTTCGTCGCCATCTTCTTCTACGACGTGCCGTTCCCGGTCATCATCGTCCTGGCGGGCCTGATCGGCTTCACCGGCGGCAGGCTCGGCTGGACGGCGTTCCAGGCCGGCGGCGGCCACGGCAAGCTGGGGGCCAAGCAGGTGGCCGATGCCGACTCGGCCCTGGGCGAGGCGACGCCCGCGCATGCGCGGCCGAACGTGCGCTGGTCGCTCACCGTGGCCTCGGTGTTTCTGCTGCTGTGGCTGGTGCCGGTGGCGGCGCTCTACCTCAGCCTCGGCGCCGACAACGTCTTCAGCCAGATCGCCGTGTTCTTCAGCAAGATGGCCGTGGTCACCTTCGGCGGCGCCTACGCGGTGCTGGCCTACGTCGCCCAGCAGGCGGTCGAGCATTATCACTGGGTGACGCCCGGCGAGATGCTGGACGGGCTCGGCATGGCCGAATCGACTCCCGGCCCGCTGATCATGGTGACGCAGTTCGTGGGCTTCCTCGCCGCCTGGCGGGAGCCGGGCGCACTCCATCCGCTGCTCGCCGCCACGCTGGGCGGCCTGCTCACCACCTGGGTCACCTTCACGCCGTGCTTTCTCTGGATCTTCTTCGGCGCGCCGTTCGTCGAGGCGCTGCGTGCCAACAAGGCGCTGTCGGCCGCCCTCGCCACCATCACGGCGGCCGTCGTCGGCGTGATCCTGAACCTCGCCGTCTGGTTCGGCCTGCAGGTGCTGTTCGCCGAGCTGAAGCCCGCGCGCTTCCTGGGCGCCGCGGTCGACCTGCCGGTGCTGGCCTCGGCCAACCTCCCGGCCATGGCGCTGGCCGCGGCCTGCGCGGTGGCCGTCTTCCGCCTGAAGTTCGGCATGATCCCGGTGCTGCTGGCCGCCGCCCTGGCCGGCGTCGTCTACGCCCTGGTCCTGTCTGCATGAGCCGAGGCGAACGACGGCGCCCGGCGGGCATCGCCGTTGCCGCGCTGGCCGCGATCAACCTCGCGGGCATCGCGGCACTCGCCTGGTTCGCGGTCCACATGCTTGTCCATGACGGTGTGATGGCGATCGAGCTTTCGATGTGCGCCGGCCTGATGGCGCTCCTGGCCGCGATCACGGCGGGCGGCGTCGCGCTGCAGCGTCTGGCGCTGGCGGCCGTGCCGACGATCGCGGCGTTCGGGTTCCTGCTTTATCTCGACAGCCATCCGATCGACTGGCGCTGACTGATTGGCGCTGATCGACTGGCGCTGATCGGGCGTGCTAGTCAGGGGCATGACCGACACACCTTCCCCCGACGCTCCTTCGGCCAAGCCGGGCATTCCGGATCGCCTCTCGACCAACCCCAAGAGCCCGCACTACGACGAGGCGCTGCTGGCGCGCGGCGTCGGCATCAAGTTCGACGGCGAGGAGAAGACCAACGTCGAGGAATATTGCGTGAGCGAGGGCTGGGTCCGCCTCGCCGTCGGCAAGACCGTCGACCGCAAGGGCAACCCGCTCACCATCAAGCTCAAGGGCAAGGTCGAGCCCTACCTGCAGAAGTAGCCGCGGTCACACCGTCCCCCGCCGGCCGATCGAGGCGAAGGCCACCACCAGGTTGATCAGCAGCGTCTCGACGGCCAGGTGGCGCGGAATGTCGCGCAGCAGGGAATCGCGGTCGAACGCCTCCTGCAGATCGATCGGATGGGCGGGGGCGATGCCCTCGACCGCCTCGATCCGGGCGCACACCTGTTGCGCCAGGGCGGCATAGCCCACCGTCGTCGGATGGAGGTTGTCGAGGCTGTAGAGCCCGCCCTTGTGCCCCAGGACACCGAGCCGCACGAGCGGGATGTTGTTCATGCGCCCGCCGCTCACCCAGATCGGCGCGGTGTCGCGGAAGTGCTTGTCGTCGCGTGCCGCCACCAGCCCGTAGGTATCGACGAAGGCAAGCCCGCCGGTGTCCGCGAACAGCCCGGCCAGGTCGTCGTGGATCCGCTGGTTGAGCGACACGACGCTTTCGTCGAGCCTCTTCATGTCGGCGCCCGCGAGGCCGCCCAGCTGGCCCAGCCGGCCGAGATACTCCGGGAAATAGCCGTTGGCCCCGGGCGGCCTGCTGGGATCGGTGCGCGGCATGAGGTTGGCGATGCAGCTCGGCTTGGGCATCAGGTTGAGGTAGATGGTGTCGACCTGGCCCGCCGCCTTCAGCTCGTGCAGGCGGACGCCGAGGTCGTACATGTCGGTCGCGATCTTGTCGGGCTCGAAGCCGTCCTTGCGGGCTTCGAGGCAGATCGTCCAGATGCCGTCGTTGACGCCGATGTTCACCAGCAGCCGCCTGGGCCGGCGCAGCGCCACGATCTCGAGCGGCGTCTTGTCGGCCCACGGGCTCGCGGCATCGTTGCCGGGATTGAGCAGGAAGCTGCTGTTGAGCGCCTCGTAGAGCGCCACGGCCGGCTTCAGGAAACCGAATCCCTGGCCGTTGCGCACCGCCGTCACCAGGTCGGGGATCTGCGAGACGTTGTTGTTGTAGGTCAGGGCCGCCTGGTCGGCGATCGTCGTCTGGGCGATCGCCAGGTTGTCGAAGGCATCGGCGGTCGACCAGCGGCCGAGGTCGCGCCAGCGCTCGACGTTGGCCAGGACCGCGTCTTTGAGGCGGCTGACGGAAAAGTCGCCGGTTCGAAAGATCGTCTCGAGGTTGAACAGCACGTCGAACGGATAGTCCGGTGCCTTGAAGTCCCAGCCGAAGGCGCGCGCCACCTGGGCCGGCACCGCGTTCTGCGCCATTTCGGCGTTGGTCGTGAGCGAGCGCGTGCCGTTGTAGACCGAATCGCCGATGGCCATGAGTTCCGGACGATCAGCCATGGTCCTGCCTCCCCCCGCTGGGTCCACTGCATTCACACATCGCGCTCATGCTCCTCTCCTCCAAGGGGCCAGGGCAATCGCATATGACCCCCTTCCCGTCGTCCTGAGCGGAGCGCAGCGTAGTCGAAGGACCTCTTTTCCTCGATGAACCAAGATAAAAGAGGTCCTTCGACTACGCCGCCCTACGGGCGGCTCCGCTCAGGACGACGGACAAGTCACCGTATGCAATACCCCTCCCCAAAGGGCGCGAGGAACATGAGCGCGCCGATGTCGCGCGCCGTGTCGAATACTCGCATGACGGGTGTGACCGGACAATGACGCCACTGCCTCCAGCCTCCTGCCAGCGCCCCCCTGCCGCCCCTACCAGCGCGCGAACGGCACCAGGCGGCCGCGGCGGATCGGCGGCTGGTCGGTGAACAGCACCAGGAAGAGCTGGGCGAAGAGCGGGCCCAGGCGCGGATCGTCCGGGCCGGTCGCTTCCGTCCAGCCCGTGGTCTCCGACAGGGCGAGATCGTTGCGGCAATAGACGCCATAGACATAGACGAGGTGGGGCGCGCGGGCCGGCGTGTCCGGTTTCAGGCGCGTCACCCCGTTGCACACCGCGCCGGAGCCCAGATCGTTGGCCGGGTCGAAGATCAGCACCAGCCGATAGTCGGGACGCGGCGGCTCGGCCGGTGCCGCGTAGGTGAAGGTGAGCGGCGGGCGCGGCTTGTTGGCCTGCAGCACCGGCAGCAGGCGGGCCGTCATCTCGTCGAACGGCAACGCCGGAAAGGGATTGCCGGCCACGATCACGCGGAAGGTCCGGCCGTCGGTCGCCGCCCAGAACTCGCTGAAATCGTACTGCGGCGCATAGTTGGCGCCGCCCAGCGTCGGCCCCGGATTTTGTCCCGCCATTTGCCCGGGCGCGCAGGCGGCGAGCGTGGCGACAGTCAGCAGGGTGACGAGGACGCGGCGCATGAAGGGCTCTCCGGAACGTGGCCCTTCATTAACGATTTCGCCGGGCCGTGGTTGCCGTCGATCCAGCCGATGATCATCGGCT
>RGPT01000091.1 GCA_010032545.1 Alphaproteobacteria bacterium | reverse complement strand
CAGTAGCCCACCCACCCCTCGGCAGCGACTTTTCCCTGAACGGCGTCACGCAGGCACCGGAGACATGGCGGCCGGCCGCGGTCCTGGTGCCGCTGGTGCGTCGCGCGGGTGGCACGACGGTGCTGTTGACCCAGCGCACCGACGACATGCCGAGCCATGCCGGCCAGATTGCGTTCCCAGGCGGCCGACAGCAGGCCGAGGATGCCGATGCGGTGGCGACGGCCCTGCGCGAGACCGAGGAGGAGGTGGGCCTTGCCCGCAGTTTCGTCGAGGTGATCGGCCCGGTCGACCTCTACCGCACCGGAACGGGCTACGAGATCACTCCCATCGTCGGCCTCGTCACGCCGGGATTCACCACCCGGGCGGATCCGCGCGAGGTCGCCGACGTCTTCGAGGTGCCGCTCGCTCATTTCCTCGACGAGCGCAACCATCGCATCGACAGCCGCGTCTGGCAGGGCCGCGAGCGGCGCTACTACGCCATGCCCTATGGAGAACGCTACATCTGGGGGGCAACTGCCGGTATGCTGAAGAACCTGCATTTTGTCCTCACCGCCGGCGAGTGACGCGGGCCCCGGAGTAGCCCCATGCGCATCGTACTGTTGGTCGTCGTGCTCGTCCTGGCCCCGGCCGTGGCCTTTTTCCTGTGGGCGTGGGCGGTGAAGATCAAGCAGGAACGCAAGATCGCGGGCACGCTGCCGGTCTGGCAGGACATGCCGCTCACGTGGCTCGCCATCGCGGGCCTCGTCAGCACGATTCTGGGCTTCGTCGTGATGTTCTTCACCCAGAACCAGGGCTATGGCGGCCTCTTCGCCTCATGAAGCCATCCGGACGGCTTGATCCGCCGGCATGGATGGGCGCGGCGGCCGTGGGCGCACTCTTCGCGTCGCTTGGACGGGCGGGAATCGCGGCCCGCTTCGTCGGCGGCTGCGTGCGCAACACGGTGCTGGGCCGCGAGGTCGACGACATCGACGTGGCGGTGGACAAGCCACCCGACGCCGTCATGCATGCCCTGGCGGCATCTCGCCTCAAGTGCGTGCCGACTGGCCTGAAGCACGGCACGGTGACGGCGATCGTCGAAGGCGGCCGGTTCGAACTGACGACGCTGCGCCGCGACGTCGAGACCGACGGACGGCGCGCCACCGTGGCCTTCACCGACGACTGGCTGGAAGATGCCAGCCGGCGCGATTTCACATTCAATGCCCTCTACGCCGATCTCGACGGCACGCTCTACGATCCGTTCAACGGCCGGAGCGATCTCGCCGCGGGCCGCGTGCGCTTCATCGGCGATGCCGACACCCGCATCACCGAAGATCGCCTGCGCGTGCTGCGCTTCTTCCGCTTCCATGCCTGGTACGGCCGCCCGCCGCTCGACGGGCCGGGGTTCGATGCCTGCCGCCGCAACGCAGGTGCGCTCGGCAGCCTGTCGGGCGAACGCGTTGCCAAGGAGCTGCTGCGCCTGCTCGAAGCGCTGGCGCCGGCCGACGCTCTGGCGGCGATGGCCGAGTCCGGCGCGCTCGATCACTGGCTGCCGGAGTATGCCGGCGTCGCGCGCCTGCGCGCCCTGATCGGCCGCGAGGACAAGCCGGATCCGCTGCGCCGTCTCGCATCGGTCCTGGCGGCAGGCACCGATGCCACGGCGCTGGGCAAGCGGCTGAAACTCTCGACCCAGCAGGCGTTGCGGCTCGACGTCATGCTGGCGGCCAAGCCGGCACTCGACGTTGCCGGCGGCGCGAAAGCCTGGCGTGCCGGCATCCATCATCTTGGCAACACTCTGTATGCCGACCGGCTGCTGCTCGAGATCGATGCCCCGGGGGACTGGCAGGCGGCGCTTGCGCTTGCGCGGAGCTGGACGCCGCCGGAACTGCCGGTGAGCGGCGGCGATGTGCTGGCGCTGGGTCTGGCGCCCGGCCCGCGCGTCGGCGCCGTGATCGCTGCCATCGAGCGCTGGTGGATCGACGGCGATTTCTCGGCCGATCGCACCGCCTGCCTCGCCCATCTCGAACACCTCGTGCGCGCCCGGTGATCCGGCCAGGCCTCACCCTGGCGCTGTGGAGCGCCATCGCTCTTCTCGTGGTCCTGAACAATGTCGTGGGCGACACCTGGATTGCCGCCACCCTCTCGGTGCGTGCGGTCGAGTGGTACAAGGTGCTGGTGCCGCTGCCCTACGTCGTGCTGATGGCCGCCATCCATGCACGCCGTACGGCGGGGCCACGGTGGTTCGAGGCCGCCTTCCTAGCGGCGTTGCTGTGGCCCACCTCCACGATGCTTGTCGACTTTCTTTATATACGCCTGACTTACGACTCCGATCCGGCCTCGTTTCTCGACCGCCTCGGCTTCTGGTGGGGCGCGCCGTATCCGCTGCTGGTGTTGGGCCTGTTTGCGGCCCCGCTGCTGGCCGGGAGGGCGTTGGCGCGGGCTCCGGACGGGTGAAAGCTGTCTTGCTTCGCTTCCTGCTCCCGCTTGCGGGTCGCCTCCGGGAATCGATGGCTTAGAGCGAAAGACTCCGCCCTCAAGATGGGACCGGATGCGCGGGATTGTCGGCCGTCCAGCCATGCCGCCGGTTCGTCATTGTCGGGGCCCTCGAACTGGAACCGCAGGAGGCGCGTCCGTTCGGCCTAGAGGACTTGAATGTTCTTTTGGACCGCACGCAGCCTTCGCGGCTACGGCCACCGCGCCTCGGGTGGCAGCGACATCAGGATCGCCTCGACGTTGCCGCCGGTCATCAGGCCGAATTTGGTGCCGCGGTCGTGCAACAGATTGAACTCGACGTAGCGACCGCGGCGCACGAGCTGATGCTCGCGCTCGGCCGCAGTCCACGGTTCGTTCATGTGACGGCGCACCAGCTTCGGATAGATGTCGAGAAAGGTCTCGCCCACATCGCGGGTGAAGGCGAAGTCGCGGACGTGATCGCCTGAATCGAGGTAGTCGTAGAAGATGCCGCCGACGCCGCGCGGCTCGCCGCGATGGGACAGGAAGAAGTACTCGTCGCACCATTCCTTGAAGCGCGGGTAGTAGCTCGCGTCGTGGCTGTCGCAGCCGATCTTGAAGGCGGCATGGAAGTCCCGGGTGTCGGGTTCGTGCGGCGTCATCGGTGTCAGGTCGCCGCCGCCGCCGAACCAGGCGCGTGTGGTCACGATGAAGCGGGTGTTCATGTGAACCGCCGGCACCTTGGGCGAGCGCATGTGGGCCACCAGCGAAATGCCGGAGGCGAAAAAGCGCGGGTCCTGGGCGGCGCCGGGGATTTGGCTCCGGAACTCCGGGCTGAACTCACCGAACACGGTGGAGACGTTGACGCCCACCTTCTCGAAGACGCGGCCATGCATCAGGGCCATGGTGCCGCCGCCGCGGTCCTCGCCGTTGGGGCCTGTTTCGCGCTTCCAGTCCTTGCGTGTGAAGCGGCCGGGCGCCAGTTCCGCGTGCGTGCCCGTGAGTTCGCCTTCGATCTTCTCGAACGCGTCGCAGATTCGGTCGCGCAGCGCGGTGAACCAGGTTCGCGCCTCGCCCTTCCAGCGGTTGACGGTGGCTTCGTCGGGCAAGGGCGAGGGGCCGTTGGGACCGGTCGCGGTGCGGGCAGGTTTTGTCATGAGAGTCTGATCATGAGAGCTGGGCGAATCCCTGTGTCTGGCGAAGGGCCTCGCTCAATACCATTGCCGCGGCGAGCGCGACATTGAGGGAGCGCAAACCCTGGCGCAGAGGAATACGGACCCGGAGGTCGGCGGCGTCGTGGACCTCGGCCGGCACGCCCGCGCTTTCGCGGCCGAACAGCAGGGTGTCGTCGGCCCGGAAGGTGGCCTGGGGCAGGGGAACGGCGCCCGCCGTCGTCAGAAGGACCAGCCGTCCGGACGGCCGCCCGGCGAGATGGGTCTGCCGGAAAGCAGCCCAGGAGGCGTGGCGGGATATGGCCGCCAGTTCGTAGTAGTCCATGGCCGCCCGGCGGATTCGCTTGTCGTCGACCGGAAAGCCGCAGGGCTCGATGATGTCCAGCGAGACGGCCAGGCAGGCGGCGAGACGGATGAAGGCCCCGAGATTCTGCGGAATGTCGGGCTCGAACAGGGCTAATCGCATGATCTCTTGTACTCCGGTCCGCGCCGCGAAAGCGCCGTCCGTGCGGCACGCTGTCACAGAATGCGGCACTTAGGGCCTGCGACCAACAGAGCCTTGAAACATAAGGGGCTTTCCCGGCTATAAAGGTCGGCATCTCCTTGGGGGACGGAAAGAAACCATGGCTTCATCCAGCGTTCCGGCCGACGGGCACGGCGATCACACGCGACGCGACTTCCTAATGGTCGCGACGGGCGCCCTTGGCGCGGTCGGTGCGGCGGCTGTCGCCTGGCCGTTCATCAACAATCTCAATCCCGCCGCCGACACGCTGGCGCTCGCCTCGGTCGAGGTGAACGTGAAGCCGATCGAGGTCGGCCAGGCGATCACCGTGAGCTGGCGCGGCAAGCCGGTCTTCATCCGTCACCGGACGGCGAAGGACATCAAGGAAGCCGAGGCGGTGCCGATGTCAGAGTTGCCCGATCCGCAGACCGACAATGCGCGGGTGACCGACACGGCCAAGAAGGTGCGGCCGGAGTGGCTGATCATGATCGGCGTCTGCACCCATCTGGGCTGCGTGCCGCTCGGCAACAAGCCGGGCCAGGACAAGGGCCCCTACGGCGGCTGGTACTGCCCCTGCCACGGATCGGCCTACGACACGTCGGGGCGCATCCGCAAGGGACCGGCGCCGCTGAACCTCGCCATTCCGCAGTATCTGTTTCTTTCCGACTCACTCGTCCGTATCGGCTGATCGCCGGTCCGATCGCCACATCGATCGCCGCACCGAATCGCCCAGGAGTTCGCAGCAATGGCCTCGTCTCACGGCACACCGCCGGTCTTCACCAACAAGATAGTCGCCTGGATCGATTACCGCCTGCCGATCTTCTCGTATATCGAGAAGGAGTATCACACCTTCCCGACGCCGCGGAATTTCAACTACTTCTGGAATTTCGGCGCGATCGCCACGGTGATGCTGGTGCTCATGATCGCCACCGGCATCGTGCTGGCGATCAACTACACGCCGTACGTGACGATGGCCTTCGATTCGGTCGAGCGCATCGATCGCGATGTGCCGCAGGGCTGGCTGATCCGCGACCTGCACATGAACGGCGCCTCGTTCTTCTTCATTGCCGTCTACATTCATATTTTCCGCGGCATGTACTACGGCTCCTACAAGGCGCCGCGCGAGCTGCTGTGGATCCTGGGCGTCGTCATCTTCCTGCTGATGATGGCCACCGCCTTCATGGGCTACGTGCTGCCGTGGGGCCAGATGAGCTTCTGGGGCGCTACCGTCATCACCAGCCTGTTCTCGGCCATCCCGGTGGTCGGCGACGCCGTCGTCACCTGGCTGTGGGGCGGCTTCTCCGTCGGCAATCCGACACTCAACCGCTTCTATGCCCTGCATTACCTGCTGCCGTTCATCATCGTGGCGGTGGTGGCGCTCCATGTCGTGGCGCTGCACGTCCATGGCTCGAACAACCCGACCGGCATCGATCCGAAGGGTCCGCAGGACACCGTGCCGTTCCATCCCTACTACACGATGAAGGACGGCTTCGGCGTCGTCGTCTTCCTGATCGTCTTCTCGGGGTTCGTGTTCTTCGCGCCCGACTATCTCGGCCATCCCGACAACTACATCCCGGCCGATCCGTTGGTGACGCCGGCGCACATCGTGCCGGAATGGTACTTCCTGCCGTTCTACGCGATCCTGCGCGCCGTCCCAGACAAGCTGGGTGGCGTGATCGCGATGTTCGGCGCCATCGCCGTGCTGTTCATCCTGCCCTGGCTCGACACCTCGCGTGTCCGGTCGGCGACGTTCCGCCCGATCTACAAGTGGTTCATGATGGTCCTGGTGGTCGATGTCGTGGTGCTGGGCCTGTGCGGCGCCAATCCGCCGGCCGGCTTCTGGATCCCGCTGTCGCAGGTCGCCACGCTCTACTATTTCTTCCACTTCCTCATCCTGCTGCCGATCCTGGGCAAGATCGAACGGCCGCTGCCGCTGCCGCCCAGCATCGCCGACTCAGTGCTCAAGAAGAAGGCAGGGTAAGCGCCATGCGTAGACTGATCGTTTCCGGCGCGATTGCGCTCGCTGCCTTCTCCGCCGGTGCCGGTGCCATCGCCCTTGCGGCCGGCACCGAGGTGCCTCTGCCCAAGCGCCATTGGCATTTCCAGGGGCCGTTCGGCACCTATGACCGTGCCGCGGCCCAACGCGGCTATCAGGTCTATGCCGAGGTCTGCGCGGCCTGCCACTCGCTGTCGCTGGTGGCCTATCGCAATCTGATGGACCTCGGGCTCACCGAGAACCAGGTGAAGGGTCTGATCAAGGACATCGTCGTGCCCGACCTCAACGACGACGGCCAGCCGATCGAGCGGCCGGCGCGCCTGTCGGATCGCTTCAGGAAGCCGTTCCCCAACCAGCTGGCCGCCGCCGCCGCCAACAACGGCAAGGCGCCGCCCGATCTCAGCGTCATCGTCAAGGCGCGCGAAGGCGGCGCGGACTACATGTATGCGTTGCTGACCGGCTACGTGCCGTTCGACAAGCTGACGCCGGCGGTGGTGAAGGAGTTCTCGGTCAACAAGGACGACAACTTCAACACCTACTTCGCTGGTCACAAGATCGCCATGGCGCCGCCGCTTGCCGACGACAAGGTGACCTACGTCGACGGCACCAAGTCGACGCTCAGCCAGCAGGCGTCCGACGTCTCCGAATTTCTTGCCTGGGCGTCGGAGCCATGGATGGAGGACCGCAAGCGCACCGGCGTTCGCGTCATCCTGTTTCTCCTTGCACTGGCCGGCCTGATGTACGCCGTGAAGCGCCAGGTGTGGGCCGACAAGCACTGAGGGTTTGCTGGGCGCGCGCCCAGCAGGACTAACGCTTCAGCCGGCGCTCGATCGCCTCATGCCGTTTGATTAGACGGCCGGCGCGATCGATGACGGGAATGTCGATCATCTTGCCGTCCACCGAGAACGAGCCGCGGCCCTCAGCCGCGGCTTTTTCGTCGGCCGCGATCAGCTTCCTTGCATAGGCCACCTCGTCGGCGGTCGGCGTGAATGCCTCGTTCAAGGCCTGCACGAGGCCCGGATGGATGCAGGTGCCGCCGGAGAAGCCAAAGCGGCGTGCTCGCTCGGCGCTCTTCTTGTAGGCGGCAAGGTCGGAGTAGTCGGCTACCGTGCCCAGGATTCCCATCATTGAGATGCCGTGCGCTTGTGCTGCAAAGGCCACCAGGCGCTTGGGCAGTTCCAGCGACTCGTCGCTGGGAATGGAGCCCGTCTCGAGCGCGAAGTCCTCGCCGCCCAGCATCATGGCGATCACCCGTGGGCCATGCTCGGCGATGTCGTGGATCTGGGTGAGCGCGCGCGGGTGCTCGATCATGGCAGCGAAGCCGACACCGCCCACCGGCATGCCGCGTTCGCGTTCCAGCTCGGTCACCATCTCGTCGAGCAGGCGGAGATGCTGCACACCCTCTGTCTTGGTGATGAACAGGGCCGATAGGCCCGGCCGCACCGCAGCCTCGATGTCGGGGATTGCCAGCCTGAGCGGCCGATTGATGCGGACAGCAACGTCGGCACCGCCGCGAACGACCTTCTTCATCGTCTCGGCCAGCATGGCGCGGGCCTCGGGCTTCTGGGCCAGTGGGACGCTGTCCTCGAGGTCGACCAGCACGCAGTCGGCGCCACGCTCGTGTGCCTTGTCGATGAATTTCGGGACATTGCCCGGCACGTAGAGGGTCGATCGCCAGACGGGTGGAGGAGGGCGGCTGCTCACTTCTTCTTCGCTCCCTTTGAAACCGTGCCCGAGGCGACCAGCCTGGCATATTCGGCGTCACCCAGCAGCGGCTTCAGCAGCGCTTCATTGTGTTCGCCAACCTTCGGCGCGGCACTCTTGAGGGCGCCCGGCGTACCGGACAGGCGCGGCACGACGGAGTGCGTCGGCAGCTCGCCCATGTCCTCGTCGGGAATCTCGATCAGTGCCTCGCGCTCCAGCACATAGTCGTCCTGTACGATCTGGGCGATGTCATAGACCGGGCCGATGGTGACGCCGGCTTCGTCGAAGAATTTCAGGTTGGTGGCCAGATCGCGCGTCTTGATGAAGCCGCCGATGATAGCGTCGAGTTCGACGCCGTTCTTCACGCGCTCGATATTGGTGGCGAACTTGGGATCTTTCACCAGCTCCGGCCGACCGATCTTGACCAGCACGCGCTCGGCCATGCCCTGTGTGGAGGCCGACAGGCAGACCCAGTGGCCGTCTTTCGTTTCGTAGACATTACGCGGCGCCGCGTTGGTAGAGCGGCTGCCGCTTCTCACCTTCACCTCGCCGGTGAGCTTGTGGTTGGCGGCCTGCGGGCCCAGTACGGAGAACAGCGGGTCGAACAGCGGCAGGTCGAGCGTCTGTCCCTTTCCGCCGTTCACCTCGACTTCGCGCAGGGCCACCATGACGGCGCCGTAGCCGTAGAGGGCGGCCATGGCGTCGGCGAGATACATCGGCGGCAGCACTGGCTCGCGGTCCTCGAAGCCGTTCATCGAGGCGAAGCCGCTATAGCCTTCGATCAGCGTGCCGAAGCCCGGCTTGTGACGGTAGCGGCCATCCTGGCCCCAGCCCGAGATGCGCACGATCACCAGCCGGGGATTGATCTCGTGCAGTTCGGCGGGCGACAGGCCCATGTCCTCCAGCACGCCCGGCCTGAAGCTCTCGACCAGAATCGCGGCCGATCTGGCGAGTTCCCGTACGACGGCGCGGCCTGCATCGGCGCGCAGGTCGAGTGCCACGCTCTTCTTGTTGCGGCTGTAAACCTTCCAAGCGGTCTCGACGCCTTGCACCTTCCACGAGCGTAGCGTGTCGCCCTCGGGCGGCTCGATCTTGATAACCTCGGCGCCGAAATCGGCGAGCTGGAGCGTGAGCACGTTGCCTGCGACCAGTCGCGACAGGTCGACGACGCGGACCCCGTTCAGGGGGCCGCGGGCGGAGGGGGTGAAGGTCTTCTTTGCGGGGCGTTTGGCCATTCGTGAGAACTATCGTTGCCCCGAGCGGAGCGCAGCGAAATCGAGGGACCTTGCCTCTGCTGGAAAGGCCCCTCGGATTGAGACGAGGTCCCTCCGGTTCGCGCCTGCGGCGCGTCGGTCGGGACGACGAAGGACAGCCTAGCCGACGTGCTTGGCCATGAACTCGAGCGTGCGGGCGTAGGCCTGCGCGGAGGCGAGGCCGTCATAGCTGCCGCGCTCGTCGCAATGGAATCCATGGTCGGCCGGATAGTCGTAGATCGCGACGCCGGGGTGGAGCGACCTCAGCTCGTTCACATGTGTCATCGGGATGTGCATGTCCTTGTCGCCGAAATGCAGCATGGTCGGAACCGTGGGCTTCTCGGCCTTGGCGCCATGGATGCCGCCGCCATAGTAGCCGATTGCGGCGTCTGGCTTCAGCCGCGTCGCCGACAGCCAGGTGATGGTGCCGCCCCAGCAGAAACCGGTGACCGCGACCTTCTTGCAGCCGCGCTTCTTGAGCTCGGCGATGGCGGCATCGACATCCTGGACGGGCTTGTCGACGCCCATCGACATGACGTAGCCGCGCCCCTCGGCGATGGTGTCGGGCGTGTAGCCGAGCTCGATGCCAGGCTTGATGCGATCGAAAAAGCACGGCGCCAGCGCCAGATAACCGTCCTGCGCGAACTTGTCGGTGACGGCCTTGATGTGATGATTGACGCCGAAAATCTCCTGGATCACGACGATGCCGCCTTTTGGGGTCCCCTTCGGCGTGGCCACGTAGGCGCCGATTTCGCCGGCCGCAGACTTAAGACGGATATGCTCGCCCATGAAATTTCCTCCCGGTTGCGGGCGGCATTGGACATGGTAATGCAGCGGCGTTCAACCCATTGGATCTCTGCCATGTATTTGCCGAAGCACTTCGAAGGCGACGAGGCCATTGGCCGGGAGATCATGCAGGCCCATACTTGGGCGCTGCTGACCACGACGGCCGAGGACGGCGCGCCGCTCACCACCCATCTCTCGCTCCTGTGGCAGGAGGCGGGTGGACCGCACGGTTCGCTGGTCGGCCACGTGGCGCGCGCCAACCCTCACTGGAAGCTGTTCGTGCGCCCTGCGGAATCGCTGGCGTTGTTCTGGGGGCCGCACGCCTATGTCTCGCCGACCTGGTACACGCCCGGCGCCAAGGTGCCGACCTGGAACTATGTGACGGTGCACGCCTATGGCCGGCCGCAGATCATCGAGGACACCGGCGAGGCGCTCGGCGTGCTGGCAGCACTTGCCCACGAGTATGAACCGACGGGGCCGGAGGGTTGGGGCCTCGACAGGTTGCCTCCCGGCAACGCCGAGGCACAGACGCGCGGCATTACGGTGTTCCGTATGCCGCTCTCGCGTATCGAGACCAAAATCAAGCTCAGTCAGAACCGTGAACTGGCGGACCGCCAACGCGTCATCGCGAAGCTCGAAGCCTCCGACAGCCCGGACGCTCAGGGCACCGCACGCTGGATGAAGCGGGTGCTGCCCTAGCGATCGCCGTTCCTACGAAGCAGCGTCGCCCAGAACGGTGCAGCGGCGGATGACACGCGGCTCGGTCGCGAGATCGTAGGATCCCGCCTTGTGCAGCAGGCAGCGGTTGTCCCAGACCATGAGGTCACGCGGCCGCCAGGCGTGGGAATAGATCCGGCAGAGACCGACGATGCGATCGTTGAGCTGGTCGATGAAGGACCGACCCTCCTCGTAGCCCATGCCGACAATGCGCTCTGCGTGATCGCCGAGATACACTGCCTTGCGCCCGGTCTCGGGATGAACCCGGACAACCGGTTGTTCGACCGGCGGTGCGGCCTTGCGCTGCGCATCGGACATGGGCTCGTCGCCATGCCGGCGGTTGCGCGAGAAATCCAGATTGTGGACGGCGCGCATCGCTTCCAGGCGCCGTTGCTCGTCCGCCGGCATCGCCTCGAACGCCGAATACATGTCGGCGAAGCCGGTACCGCCGCCCCGGCTCGGGATGACCTCGGCGTAGAGCATCGTTGCCTTGGTGGTGCGCGGTTGCCACGAGCCGTCGGTGTGCCAGGCCATCGTCCCGCGGTCGGGATGCTTGCCGTTCGGCTTCCCGTCGGGTCCGACGTTCGACAAGGTGTAGAGTTCGGGGTGCGCGTTGGCGTGATACTGGTTCATGACATGGACCTGCACCTGGCCGAACCGGCGCGCGAAGGCGACCTGGTCGCCTGGTGGCAGGTCCTGGTCTCGGAAGAGCAGCAGCTGGTGCGCAAGGAAGGCGTCGTAGACCGCCGGGAAGGTCGCGTCGTCGATCGCCGACACCGCGATTCCCTCGATCTCGGCGCCGAGGCCACCCTCGAGTGGACGCAGCCGGAATGGCAGGGCCGTGCCGCTCCGGGCGGCAGCAGCGGTCGGCATGACGATCCTCCCCAGGACATTCGACGTCGAGGGAAGGCTAGCGCCGTGCCGCCACCGGGGTCAAACGGAGGGCTTCGAGCCTACTTCGCCCGCAGGAGGTCGGTGACCTTGAGCAGGATCAGCTCATTGTCGTCGGCCTTGCCCAGCGCGCGGCCCGACGAGAAGGGCAGGTTGTTGTCGTTGCCGACGATGATGCGGTCGGCATCGACGATGTCGACGTTCTCGATGGTGAAGAACGGGAAGGTGAGCTTGCCGTCCTTGCCGCCCTGGCGCGCGAGCTTCTGCGGATCGTCGATGTCCATCAGGTCGATGTAGCCCACCTTTTTGGCGAAGCCATCGGCGTCAGCCTGGGCGAGATCGATCTTGTAGATGCGCTTGAACTTGGCCGGCACGTTGAAGCAGTCGGGCTTGGGTGCACCTTCGAGACAGGCCTGAGCCGAATCGCCTTCTGTATCGTCGCGCTCGATGACGAGCCCGCTCGTGGCATCGATCAGGTTGAAGTCGCCGATCGAGTTGTTGGGCATCTCGAGCGCGTACTTGTAGCTCTTGCCGGTGTACTGGCCCTTTTCCACGTCGAACTCGAGGATGCGCAGGTACCGCTTGCCATCCTTGGCTTCGGGCTCGCCCGACGCAGTCAGCAGCGGGCCTTCCAGCAGGGGATAGAGGAGTTTGCCGTCAGGCGAGACTGCCATGCCTTCGAAGCCCTTGCTGCGGCGGACCTCGAATTTCACGGCACCGGGCACGGCCGGCATCGCCATCGCCGGATGGTCGGGCGAACGCGCGATCTTGCCGTCGACCATGGTCTCGAACACCTGCAGTACCTTGCCGGCCCGATCGGTCTTGATCAGGAAGGGGCCGAACTCGTCGCCGAACCACAGGGCCTCGCCGATCGGCTGGATCGATTCGAGGTCGAAGTCGCTGCCCGTCAGGTAGCGCCTGGGCGTGTTTTCGTTGACGATGCGGAACGGCACCTTGCGATCGGGATCGCTCAGGAACACCGTCGAGACGCGCTCGACGGCGCCGCTCTTCCAGTCGGGCTTCACGATGTGGAACATCAGCATGGCGTCCGGCGAGTTCGCCTTCGATCCGAAGCCGTTGTCGGTCAGCGTCAGGAACGTGCCGTCCTTCAGGTTCTTGATGCCGGAGAGACCCTGCACCGGCTGGCCCTTGAAGGGCAGGCTGAGGCCGGTCGGCCGAGGGGCGGCTTTGTCCGAAAGGGCGGAGGTGGCCGGCACACTTTCCGGCGTGTCGATGCGCTGACCCGGCGGACCGGCGTAGCGGCCCGAAATCTGCAGGTCCTGCGGGGCGTCGGCCGGGGCAGGAGTGAGCGTCATGGCGGGCAGCACGGCGTGGCCTTCCAGGACCGCCGGAAATTTCGTCTGGGCCGACGCCTGCGTGGCAAGACCCAGGACGGCCGCAGTGACGGCAAGAAACGGAAGGTTGCGCATGATCTTCTCCCCGTAAGGCTGGGAGGCCGATCTACGGCAGTGTTGCTACGCTTTGCTGACAGGACCTGTGGATGGTCCTTGTCAGACGCGACGGACTGACATGAAAGTGAAACACTGGCGTAGCGTTCTTATCGCGCACGACCACTATGTCGGACTTCGGTTCATCAGGAGGGTGCCATGGCTGCCGGCAACGACAACTTCATCGACCCCGAAGACATCGGCTCGAACCTCAGCACCGAGCCGGCAATCGGCGAGCTGATCGCGCGCCGGTTGCGGCGCCGCGATGCGCTGCGCGGCCTCGTCGGAACGGGCGCCGCTGCCACCCTCGGCGGCGAGCTGCTCGGCGGTACCGCCTGGGCGCAGCCGGCCGGACCGTCGTCGCTCACCTTCAAGGAGGTCGCGCACGGGCTCGACAAGACACATCACATTCCCGAAGGTTATGAGGCGCAGGTCTTGATCCGCTGGGGCGATCCGGTGGCAGCCGGGGCGCCAGCGTTCGATCCGGCCAGATTGACGGCGGCGGACCAGGAAAAGCAGTTCGGCTACAACTGCGACTTCATCGGCCTGCATGCTCTGCCCGCCGGCAGCCGCAGCGGCGACCGCTTCCTGATGGTGGTGAACCACGAATACACCAACACCAACCTGATGTTCGCAGGGATGGGCGCGGGCCGGACGGCCAACCTCAAGGCGACTAAGCCCCAGGTCGAGGTCGAAGTCGCCGCGCACGGGGGATCCGTCATCGAGATCGCCCGCGACAGCGGCGGCTGGAAGGTCGTGCCCGACAGCAAGTACGCCCGACGGATCACCGGGACGACGCCGATGGACATCGCCGGTCCGGCGGCGGGCCACGACAAGCTCAAGACCTCGGCCGATCCGACCGGCCGCAAGGTGCTGGGCATGTTGAACAACTGCGCCGGCGGCGAGACGCCGTGGGGCACATGGCTGACGGCGGAGGAGAACTTCAACGGCTACTTCGGCGGCGATGCCGAGAAGATGCCCGATGCCAAGGCCTACAAGCGCTACGGCATCTCGAAGGAGACCTGGTACGGCTGGGCACAGCACGTGGATCGCTTCAACGTCGAGAAGGAGCCGAACGAGCCCAACCGCTTCGGCTGGATCGTCGAGATCGATCCCTACGATCCGGCGGCAGCACCCATCAAGCGCACGGCGCTCGGGCGCTTCAAGCACGAGGGCTGCCATCACGCGCTGGCCAAGGACGGCCGCGTCGTCATCTACATGGGCGACGACGAACGCTTCGACTATGTCTACAAGTTCGTCACCGCCCGGCCGTGGAATCCCCAGGACCGCGCGGCGAACCGCAACCTTCTGGACGACGGCACGCTCTACGTCGCCCGCTTCGGCGACGACGGCAAGGTCGAGTGGCTGCCGCTGATCCAGGGGCAGGGACCGCTGACGCCGGAGAACGGCTTCTCGAGCCAGGCCGATGTCATGATCTACACCCGCGTCGCCGCCGACCTCCTGAAGCCGACGCCGATGGACCGGCCGGAGGACGTCGAGGCCAATCCGGTGAGCGGCAATGTCTATGTGGTGCTGACCAACAATACGCGCCGCACCGAGCAACAGGTCAACCGTGCCAATCCGCTGGCGCGCAACGCCCATGGCCACGTCATCGAGATCGTGCCCAAGGATGGCGACCACGTGGCCAGCGAGAGCACCTGGTCGATCTTCCTGGTTGGCGGCAAGCCCGGCATCGATCCCGGCGCACGATATCACCGCGCGACGTCGGACAATGGCTGGCTGTCCTGCCCCGACAATTGCGCCTTTGATTCAAAGGGCCGCATCTGGATCGCGACCGACGGTGCGCCGACGGCGGCTGGTATCGCCGACGGCCTTTATGGCGCCGACACCGCGGGGTACGGCCGTGGTCTGACCCGCTGCTTCTTCCAGGCGCCGACCGGCGCCGAAGTCTGCGGTCCGATCCTGACGCCCGACGACAGCACGGTGTTCCTCGCCATCCAGCATCCGGGCGAAGACGCCGGTTCGACGTTCGAGAAGCCGTCGACTCGCTGGCCCGATTTCAAGGACGGCATGCCGCCCCGGCCGGCCGTGATCGCCATCATCAAGAAGGGTGGCGGGTCAATCGGCTCCTAGAGGATCGCGAGCCTCTGGCTCGCTCTCCTGTCCATTCTGTGCCGTGCGGGCTGTCGCGCTTGGTTACAGGCGCTGACGCCCCCCGATTCAATGTGTGAGGCGCCGACGGCGCCTCACACATTGAACCTGAAGTGGAAGACGTCGCCGTCCTTGACGGCGTAGTCCTTGCCTTCCAGGCGGAGCTTGCCCGCGTCGCGGGCACCCGATTCGCCCTTCAGGGCCACGTAGTCGTCGTAGGCGATTGTCTCGGCGCGGATGAAGCCCTTCTCGAAGTCGGTGTGGATGACGCCTGCAGCCACCGGCGCGGTGGCCTCGCGACGCACTGTCCAAGCGCGCGCCTCCTTCGGCCCGACCGTGAAGAAAGTCACGAGATCGAGAAGCTGGTAGCCCGCGCGCACGA
>RGPT01000010.1 GCA_010032545.1 Alphaproteobacteria bacterium | reverse complement strand
CATCCGGCAGCCCGACCACCCACCCCGGCGTCATGTACAACCCGCCCTACGGCGCGATCCTGCCGTTCGGCCTGCACAAGGGCGGCGGCCTCGCCGTTATCTGTGACCTGCTGGCCGGTGCGCTGACCGGCGGCAAGACCCACTCGCCGCGCACCATCAAGAAGGACAGCACCGACATCATCAACAACATGCTGTCGATCATCATCGATCCGGCATCGATGGGCGGCACCGAGATGTTCGAGGATGAGGTCGAGAACTTCATCACGTGGGTGAAATCGGCCAAGCCACAGCCGGGGGTGCCGGAGGTGCTGACGCCGGGCGAGCCTGAACGCGCGCGTCGCGTCGACCGCGAGAAGAACGGCGTGCCGATCGATGCCACGACGTGGCAGCAGCTCGTCGACACCGCGCGCAAGGTGCGCCTGAACGATATCGACATTCCCCAGATGGCCGGCGCCTGACGCCGCCGGAAGACAGGAGACCGACCATGGCCAAGATGAAGCTCTATTACTCGCCGTCGTCCCCCTATGCCCGCAAGGTGCGGGTGGTGGCGCTGCTTACCGGTCTCGACAAGAAGATGGACATGGTGAACGTTGGGCTGACGCCGGTGGCGCCCAATGCCGATGTCGACAAGCACAATCCCATCGGCAAGATCCCGGCGCTGTCGGTCAAGGGCATGGACCTCTTCGACTCGCCGGTGATCTGCGAGTACCTCGACAGCCAGCACAAGGGCCGCAAGCTCTTCCCGCGCAAGGGTCGCGCGCGCTGGGTGGCGTTGCGCCAGCAGGCGATGGGCGACGGCCTGCTCGATGCCGCGTTGCTGGCGCGCTACGAAGGGTTCCTGCGGCCCGAGGACAAGCGCTGGCCGGACTGGAGCAAGGGCCAGATCAAGAAGATCGACGGTGTGCTCGACCAGCTCGAGGCCGAGGCCAAGTCGCTCAAGGGCAAGCCCGGTATCGGCACCATCACCATCGCCTGCGCGCTGGGCTATCTCGATTTCCGGTTCGCCAGCCACGACTGGCGCGGCAAGCGCCCCAGGCTTGCCAAGTGGTTCGCGACGTTCTCGAAATTGCCGTCGATGAAGGCGACGGTTCCGCCGCCGGCGTGAACCCCGACGACATCATTGCCCGGCTCGGCCTGCAGCCACATCCCGAGGGTGGCCGCTTCCGCGAGACGTTCCAGGCGTCGGGCGTCGGTCGCGCCGCGAGCACGGCGATTTACTTTTTGCTCAAGGCCGGGGAGCGCTCGCATTGGCACAAGGTCGATGCCGACGAGGCCTGGCATCACTACGCCGGTGCGCCCCTCGAGCTTTCGATGAGCGACGATGGCGGTACCGTGCGTCGCCTGCGACTCGGCACCGACTTCGGCATTGGCGAGGCGCCGCAGATCGTCGTGCCGCGCGGCGTCTGGCAGGCGGCGCGCTCGCTCGGCAACTGGACCCTGGTCGGTTGTACCGTGGCGCCGGGTTTCGATTTCGCCGGCTTCGAACTTGCGCCCCCGGGCTGGGCACCTGGCCCTAGCTGATATCCCGGCGTCGCCATAACTCGTGCGAGGCGAGGGCGGCGCCCGAGGTGACCAGCACGGCCGCGAGCAGCAGCGTGCCCGTGGGTTCCGCCAAGCCGCAGGCAATCAACAATGCCGTCGACAGGATCGGCGTTGCGTAACTCAGCGCTCCCAGGGCGCGGATGTCGCCGCGCTTGACGGCATGGTCCCAGAGATAGAACGCGCCGCCGGCCGGACCGATGCCCAGCGCCAGCACCGCGAGCCCCGCCTCCGTCGAGGCCGGCCAAACCGTGCGTTCGAACACGAGATGGCATAGCAGTGACAGCAGCGCCGATGCCGCGCAGAAGGCGGCGATGGCGTCGGTCGGCGTTTCGCCGAAGCGGCGCGACAGGACCGAATAGAGCGCCCAGGTGACGGCACATCCGAGCGCCAGCCCATAGCCCAATGCGTGATCGGCCGAGAAGCCGATGCCACGTCCGAAGGCCAGCAGCGCCACGCCTGCGAAGCCGAGGCCCGCGCCGGCCAGATGGGTCCAAGCCAGGCGCCCGCGCTCGTTGTCCGCAGCGAACGGCGCCGACAGCAGGACGATCAGCAAGGGCCAGAGGTAATTGACGAGATTGGCTTCGGCCGGCGGTGCCAGCTGCAGCGCACCGAAATAGAGCGCGTGGTAGCCGAACAGGCCGGCGATGCCCAGCAGCCAGACCCGCACCGGCCAGCGCACGAGTTCGCCCCAGCCGACGCCGCGCCGCCGGGCACGGACGATGCCGAGCGACGCACCGACGGTGAACGTCATGGCAACCATCTGAAAGGGAGGAATTGCCCCGGCCAGCACCGACAGGGCGGCAAGAGCGCCCCAAAGGCATATGGCAGCGAGGCCGCAGGCCATCGCACGTCGTTGGACGGGGTCGACTGTCGTCATGGGCGCCGCATAGAGAATGCAACGGGAGTTGTCGAGCGCCGCTCGCCAGAGCACTGACCCGCAGGGTGGATGCACGGGATTGGTTTCGCGGTTACGATACGATTACAGCGGAGACGGCATGTTCGTTCGACCGACCAACCAGATCAGCCATCGTCTTGCACGCTTGGCCTTCGTCGCCGCGTGCGCGGCAGCGCTGACCGTAGCCGCCGCCGGTCCGCTGCATCGCTATGTCGGGCTGGATATCGAGTGGGCCATCGCCGTTTTCCGCTACGGCTTCTATACAGCCGTTGCCGCCGTGGCTCTGGGGTTGGCGACCATCCTGCCGACGCGCCCGGGCGACCGGCGGCGCGGATTCGTGGCGGCGTTCCTCGCCGTCGTCATCGGCATTGCCGGGGCCTGGGTGCCGGTGAGCTGGTTCCTCTGGTCCCAGCGGCTGCCGATGATCAACGACATTTCGACGGACATCGCCGATCCGCCGGCCATGGTCGCATTGTTGCAGCTGCGACGGGGTGCACCCAATCCACCTGGCTATCCCGGTGTCGCCACTGCCGTGCTCCAGCGCGCTGCCTATCCCGACATCGTGCCTGTTGTCCTGGCCGTTCCACCGGCCGAGGCGTTCAAGCGGGTTGACCGTGTCGCCACGGCACTGGAGTGGGACGTCGTCGCACGCGCGCCGGCGGAAGGACGACTGGAAGCCGTCCAGACCAGTGACTGGTTCGGCTTTCGCGACGACATCGTCGTGCGTATCCGGCCCGACGGCGCGGGCAGCAGGGTGGACATCCGTTCCAAGAGCCGTGTCGGCGAGTCCGATCTCGGAGTTAACGCACGACGCATTCGCGAGTTCGTCGCACGGCTCAAGGCCGAACACTGATCGCCGCGGCCGACGATATAGTCAGGCGTCGCCAAGCGGCAGGGTGAAGCGGAAAGTGGTGCCGCCGGTGCCGGTTTCCGTGAGCGCGATGTCGCCGCCGTGCGCGCGGATCAGGTCGCGGGCGATGACCAGGCCCAGCCCGGTGCCGCCGGCACGCCCACCGGTGGTGAAGGGCCGGAAGAGCTGCGCTGCCACCGCCTGCGGCACGCCGGGGCCGTCGTCGGCCACGTCGATCAGGAGATATCCCGCGCCAACCCGCGAGCGGACGGTGACGTTGGTGGCGCCGGCTTCGAAGGCGTTGCGGCCAAGGTTCACGAAGACGCGGTACAGCACGTCGCGATCGGCGCGCGCCGACCTGCCTTCACCGATCTCGTTGTGCCACGAGCGGACGACGTTGGGCGCGCTGTCCTCGCCCTGCTCCTGCAAGGCGATCCCGGCTTCGTCGACCAGGTCGGCAAGATCGATCGTTGCCAGGCGTGGGGCGGGCTGATCGCGCACGTACTCGATGGCATCGCTGGCCAGCCGCGCCGCCCGGTCGATGGTATTGAGGATGGTCGGCGCCAGGACCCGGGTGCGTTCGTCGCCGCTGCGGGCCATCCGGTCCGAGAGTAGCCGGGCTGTCGACAGCATGTTGCGCAGGTCGTGGTTGATCTTGTTGGTCGCCGCTCCGACTTCGGCGAGGCGCGATTTCTGGCGGAGCGAAGCACGCAGTTCGCGCTGCAGGTTCTGGAATTCACGGTCGACCACGCCGATCTCGTCGTTGCGCCGGGTCGGCGCCCGGGTAGTGCCAGTTTCCTCGGGCGCCCGACGGAATGCTGTCATGTCCGACGACAGGCCCTGGAGCGGCCGGATGACGACCCAGCGCAGGCCGAGATAAAGCAGCACCGCGGTGAACAGCGCGATGATGATGGACAGCGCCAGGATGCGGCCGGCGTAGCCATACATGGCGATACGCATCGGCAGTTCGTCGACGACGATCCAGACCATCGCCGACGGCAGGCGCATCGAGCTGCCGCCGACCCGGATGTAGCGCGATCCGTCCTCGGTCATCGAAGACAAGGCATCCCAGATCAGTCCAAGCGCGCCGCGGCTCATCAGGTTGAAGCTCGGCATGTCGGCGCGGGGCTCGATGTTCATCAGCGCGCGTTTGGGCTTGTTCGGCTCGACCAGCACGACTGCATCGACCCGGGCATGGTTGAGAAGGCTGCGTTTGACCTCCTCGGTCACCATGTTGTCAGGCGTGGCGTCGAGGGCGAGAGCGGCCAGGGTGCCGCTCTCGATCAGCTGTTCGAGATAGACTTCGCGGAAGCGGGCGATCGACGGCAGGAAGATGAGCACCTCGGCCGTCATCACCGCGGTCACGACGAGTGCCAGAATGCGCCACGACAGGCCGAAAGCCGGACTGCGGCGGCTTGCGGCGCGGACAGATCCGGGGGGGAACGGTGACATCGACGGTCATTGCCCGGGAACTCTATCGAAGTCCGCCGGCGCGGCCTAGGCGCGGCCGTTCAACTCTTCCGGGCGGGCTCAGAGGAACTTCTCCTTGATGTCGATGGTGGAGCGATGGCCGATCGCGTCGAAGTGGGCGGCGATCCAGGCGTCGGCGACCTCG
Source organism: Alphaproteobacteria bacterium (assembly GCA_010032545.1). Classification (GTDB taxonomy): domain Bacteria; phylum Pseudomonadota; class Alphaproteobacteria; order Reyranellales; family Reyranellaceae; genus Reyranella. The sequence goes on along the minus strand of RGPT01000010.1, from coordinate 31,833 downwards.
CGCCCGATCGCCTTCAAGTGCAGAAGGAAGTCCATGCGGGCATTCATCTTGCTCGACACGCCCAACCCCTTCATCTGCTGCTCGGCCTCGATCCAGTGCACGTTGATGCGCTTGTAGGTCTTGGTGTCGAGCTTGCCGGCGTCGATGAGGTCGGTGACGAAGGAGATCGCCCGCATCTCGCGCATCAGCGACGAATTGAAGCTGATCTCGTTGACCCGGTTCATGATCTCGGTCGCCGTCGTCGGTACGCGGTCGCAACCGAGCGGGTTGATCTGAACGATTACGACATCGGCCGTGTCGGCGCCGTAGATAAGGGGGAAGATCGCCGGATTGCCCATGTAGCCACCGTCCCAGTAGGGCTCGCCGTCGATCGTCACGGCCTGGAACAGGAACGGCAGGCAGGCCGATGCCAGCAGTACGTCGGGCGTGATCTCGCCCGAGGTGAAGACCCGGATCTTGCCGGTCTTCACGTTGGTTGCGCTGATGAAGAGTTTCACCGCCCGGCATGTCTCGAGGCGCTTGAAGTCGACCGACTTCTCGAGCGCACCGCGCAGGGGGTTGAGGTTCATCGGGTTGAGCTGGTAGGGCGACAGCATTCGGGTCAGCATGTCGAAGGCGACGAAAGCCGCCGAATGGTCGAGGTTCCAGCCGCTGGCGAACTGGTCGAACGGCGAGGGCTGCAGCGGTCCGACCTGGGAAGCCTGGCTGATGTTGGCCCAGAACGCATCGAGAGCGCGTCTGGCCTCGTCGCGGCCGCCGCGGCCCATGCCGTCGGCGAAGACTGCGGCATTCATGGCGCCGGCCGAGGTGCCCGAAATCGCCTCGACCTCGAGACGCTCGTCCTCCAGCAGCCGGTCGAGCACGCCCCAGGTATAGGCGCCGTGAGCGCCGCCGCCCTGCAGGGCGAGGTTGATGCGTTTGACCTGCATGACAATCTCCTCAGTGGGCGGTCCAGCCGCCGTCCATGGGCAGCGCCGCGCCGGCGACGGACGCGCCATGGTCGATACTCAAGAACGATGCCACAGCGGCCACTTCGATGAAGCACTTGTAGGGCTGGTTCTTCAGCGCCTTGCTGGGGTCGGGGACACCGTGCACGCGGCACATCTTGCGCTGAAATGCCGACTGCCTAACGGTTCGAGGACGCAGGGAGGTCATACAATTCCTGCAGCGACGCGAGCAGCGCCTCTGGATCAGGCCAGCGCTCCGGATCGACGTCGGCAAAGGCGAAAGCCACGCGCGCGTTCGGCTCGACCACGAACACGGCGGGCACCGGCAGGCGCCAGGTCGAATCGCCGTGCCGAGTTGGCAGGTCGCGTCCGCGCTCGCGATGAAGACGAATGTGGTCCGGCGACAGGTCGTAGGCGAGGCCACAGGTACGGGAGTAGGCGTTGGCCGGGTCGCTGAGCAGCAGATAGCCGATGCCGCGCCGCGCGGCCGTGCGGGCGATGTGCTCGCGGCCGTCCGGCAGGATTCCGACCGCCGTCGCACCCAGGGCCTCTATCGCCGGCCGTGCTTTCTCGAGGGCCGCCATAGTGAGGTCGCAGTAGGGGCACCAGTCGCCACGGAACAGCGCCAACACCAGCGGCCCACGGTCGAGCAGCTCGCCCGATGTCCAGAAGCGGCCGGCGACGTCCTCAAGCGCAAAATCGGGAAGAAGGTCGCCGAGCCCCAATCCCTCCTCGGCCAGGCGCATCATGCGCAACCGGTTGAGCTCGTCCTCGAAATCCGCCCGGTCTCGCACGGAAAGCGCTGCCCTATGATGGCGGCCGAGTTCCAGAAGCGTCTGTTTGAGCAACATGTAACGTCAATGTGCGTGGCGCCGCCGCTGCCTGGAAATACCTTCGGGTCTGAAGGTCGATAGCCATGGGCTATGGCGATCCGGGGCATAATCGCTGGTGTCGGGGGAGTTACTGTCTTGGAAATGCATCAAATCCGCTACTTTCTCGCGGTTTGTGAAACTCTGAACTTCACGCGTGCCGCCGAGACGTGCCACGTCTCACAGCCGTCGCTGACCCGCGCCATCAAGGGCCTGGAAGACGAGCTGGGCGGGCCGCTGTTCCGCCGCGAGCGCAACAACACCCACCTGACCGGCCTCGGCGAGATGATGCGCCCGCATCTGTCGCAGGTTTTGATCGAGACCGACGCCGCCAAGGAACGCGCGAAGAGCTTTTCTGCAATGGACGACGTCGAGCTCAAGCTCGGCATGATGTGCACCATCGGCCCGCGCCGCTTCGTGCCGTTCCTGCAGGCTTTCCGCGAGCGCCATCCCAAGGTGCGGCTGGTGATGTCGGACGGCTCGAACCAGCAGCTTCAGGAGCGCCTGGCCCAGGGTGAACTCGACGTCGCGGTCTATGGCCAGCCCGAGGAGATCGACGAGCGCTTTCATGTCCGCCGTCTTTACGACGAGCGCTTCGTGATCGGAGTCGGGCCTGGCCATGCCTTCGACAAGCAGAACGTGGTGTGTGCCAAGGATCTCGACGGTCAGCACTACGTCAATCGCCTGCAATGCGAGTTCTTCGACCACGCCCGCAAGCTGTTCCGCGAGCAGGGTGCCAAGACAGTCATCGTCTTTCGCAGCGACCGTGACGACTGGGTGCAGAGCATGGTGCTGGCCGGCTTCGGCTTCACCTTTATTCCCGAATATGCGGTCACCATGCCGGGCCTGCGGGTGCGCCCGTTGATCGACCCCGAGATCACGCGCACCATCCAGGTCGTCACCGTTCGTGGACGGCCGCATGTGCCGGCAGTCGGCGCGTTCGTGCGGGAGGTTCTGGCCTTTCCCTGGGGCAACGTCGGCTCGTAACTGGAGTACATCTTCATGGTCAAGCGTCTGAGCGACATGCCCGAGGTCGAGGCGAAGCACCTCGCCCGCATCGAGTGCCCGACCTACGACGACACGCCGCTGCTGGCCGGCAAGCCGCTGGGCCAGCGCCGCGTGGCGCTGATCTCGACGGCCGGCCTGCACAGGCGCGGCGACCGGCCCTTCCAGCCGGGCGACGGCAGCTATCGCGTCATCCCGGCGGAAACGCCGGCGGGCGATCTGGTGATGAGCCACATTTCGGTGAACTTCGACCGCACGGGTTTTCAGCAGGACCTGAACGTCGCCTTCCCGATCGATCGCCTGCGCGAACTTGCGGCCGACGGCGTCGTGGGTTCGATGGCTTCGGTCCACTACGCCTTCATGGGCGCCTTCCCGCCCGAGGCGGCGGCCCCGCATGCCAAACACCTCGCCGGGCTTCTGAAGAGCGACAAAGTCGACGCGGCACTTCTCGTCCCGGTTTGACCCGCCTGCACGCGCGCCGTGGGCGCGCTGGGGCACTTTCTGGAGCGCGAGGGCATCCCCACCGTCGGCATCAGCCTGGTGCGCGAACACACTGAAACCGTCCGTCCGCCGCGCGCGCTGTGGGTGACGTTCGAGCTTGGCCGTCCGTTCGGCATCCCCGACGACGCGGCCTTCCAGCGCCGGGTGATGCAGGGGGCTCTCGACTTGTTCGAGCGCACCGACGGGCCGCTGATCGCCGACTATCCCGAGCACGTCGCCGAGGAAGCCGACTTCACCGGCTGGGCCTGCCCCATCAACCTGGCGCCAGGTGCCGGCGACACGCTCGCCGCCGAGATCGACCGGCTCGCCGCGTGGTACGACCGCGCCATCGCCGCGCAGGGCCGCACCACGGTGGGCGTGTCCGGGCTCGACATGCCGGCGGCCGGAAAGCTGGTGGCCGCGGCGCTGCAGGACTCGCTGCCGCCCGCGCAGCCGCTCAAGCAGGCGATCGACGATCTCAAAGCCTACTACCTCGAAGCGGCCTCGGCCTTTCCTGACCCCGGCTCGTCGCGCACCCGCAAGGCGTGGCTGTGGGACGAGACGATCCTCGCCCGTTCTTTGATCGCCCTGCAGCCGAAACTCGCCGCCAGCGCCGACGCGCAGCACAAAATCCTGGGCAACCTGACCATGATTCCGGCGACGGAGCGGCACCGGTTGGGATAGGGCGTCTTCCCCCAGTGCCACGGGGCGCCATTCCGTAGACAATCGGTCACAACGACTGTCAGCCGAAGGAACCGCCCCGATGTCCGAACAGCTTCCCGCGCTCTGCCTGATCGCCATGCCCGGGCGTCGTCGCCGCACCATCGAACTGTGTCAGGACGCCGAGCGGCGCGGCTTCGCCGGGATCTACGTGCCGAGCCCGATGGGCAACATGTCGATGTGCGAGGCGCTCGCCTGGAACACCGCCACGCTCACCTTCGGCACCGCCATCGCGCCGATCTACCAGCGCACCATCGTCGATTTCGCGCAGAGTGCGGCCGTGATGCACGAGGTCTCGGGCGGACGCTTCCGCCTCGGCATCGGCATCGCGCACGGGCCGTCGCATGTGCGCATGGGCGTGACGCCGGGCAAGCCGCTGGCCGACACGCGCGCCTTCATCGAGAAGTTCCGTGCCGAGAGCGCCTTCGGCCCCCTGCCGCCGATCATCGTCGCGGCGCTCCGCAAGCGCATGGTGGCGCTGTCGGGCGAACTGGCCGAGGGCGTGGTCTTCGCCAATGCCTCGCTGTCGCACATGTCCGAGTCTCTTGCCGCCCTCCCTGCGGCGAAGCGGAACAGCCCCGACTTCTTCATCGGCAACATGATCCCGACCTGCATCAGCGACGACGTCGAAGCCGCCAAGGCCGTGAACCGGCGCACGCTCACCAACTACGCGTTCCTGCCGAACTACCGGAACTACTGGAAGGAGGCCGGCTACGTCGAGGAAATGGACGCCATCGAGAAGGCCATCGCGGAAGGCCGCCGCGACGACGTGCCGAAGTATCTCACCGACAAGTGGCTGGCCGAGAACACGCTGTTCGGTCCGGCGGCAAAAGTGCGAGAGGGCGTGGCTGCCTGGCGCGCAGCGGGTGTGCACACGCCGATCCTGGTGCCGTCCTCGGCGGCCGGTAACCAGATGAAGGCGATCGAGGAGGTGTTTGCGGCGTTTGGATAACAGGTGCCGCACCGGCGGCGCCCGGGACATCCCGCCAAAGGCCGCTGGTTTGCCCGCTGCGCGGCCCTTTGCTAACGCTCGCGCATGCCGATCGAGAAGAAGGGCCCCTGGGGCGTCCTCGCCCAGCGCGATGTCTACGATAACCGCTGGATCAGGGTCACCCATCACGACGTGACCACACCGGCCGGCGAGCCCGGAATTTATGGCAAGATCCACTACAAGAACCTCGCGATCGGCATCGTGCCGGTCGACGCGGAAATGCACACCTTCCTCGTCGGTCAGTATCGCTTTCCACTCGAGACCTACAGCTGGGAAATCCCGGAGGGCGGCGGCGCACCGGGCGTCGATCCGCTCGAGTCGGCGGCCCGCGAACTGCGCGAGGAAACCGGCCTGCGCGCCGCCCGGTGGCAAAAGCTGCTGGAGGCGGATCTCTCGAACTCGTGCTCGGACGAACGCGCGATTGCCTTCCTTGCCTGGGATCTCGCTCAGGGCGAGGCCGAGCCCGAGTCGACCGAGGAGCTCGCCATTCGGCGCGTGCCGCTTGCCGAAGCCTTCCGGATGGTCGCGGCGGGCGAGATTCGCGATGCGCTCAGCATCCTGTCACTGCAGGCGGTGCAGCTCCTGCAGCTGGGTGGGAAGCTGGATCTCGGCCGTTGATCCCGATCTTTGGCACAGGCAGCGGCACACCGCGTGGCGCAGGAGCTGTGCCGCCGAATGGCCCACGTTCAGTGTGAGCCCGGCCCCGTGATCAGGCGCGCGCCGGACTGGAAGGTGACGTAAGACCACATCCAGTCGAGCATCACGACCAGGCGGTTCCTGAAGCCGATCAGGAACGAGACATGGACGATGCCCCACAGCAGCCAGGCTAGCGTGCCGTCGAGCTTGACCCAGCCAAGGTCGGCCACTGCGGCGCGCCGGCCGATCGTGGCCATGGTTCCCCAGGTCCGGTAACGGAACGGTTCTGGCTCGGCTTTTCCGTGCAGCCGGGCGCGCAGCAGCCGGGCGACATAAGCCCCCTGCTGCTTGGCGACCGGCGCCAGGCCCGGCAGCGGCTTGCCGGTCGCGGCGAGAACATGGGCCGTGTCGCCGATGACGAAAATCTCGGGATGATCGCGCAGTGAGAGATCCGGTTCGACCATGACCCGGCCGATACGGTCCTTCTCCGCGGTCAGCCAGTGCGCCGCGGCGGAAGCCATCACGCCCGCGCCCCAGACGATGGTGGCGGCCTCGAGTGCTTCGTCGCCGATGATGACGCCTTCCCCGCTGCACGCCGTCACCGGCATGCCGAGGCGCACGTCGACGCCCAACTGGACGAGCGACCGGCGGGCAGCCTCGCTCAGCATCGGCGGGAAGGAGGCCAGCAGGCGTGCGCCGCTTTCGACCAGCACGATGCGTGCCTCGCCGGGGTCGATGGCGCGGAAATCGTGACGCAAGGCGACATGCGCCAGCTCGGCGATGGCGCCTGCCATTTCGACGCCGGTTGGTCCGCCACCGATCACCGCGAAGGTGAGAAAGCGCCGTCGTGCCTCCGGCGAGCCCGCCGGCTCGGCGTGCTCGAACGCGGTCAGGATGCGCCGACGGATGCCTGTGGCGTCATCGAGTTTCTTGAGGCCGGGTGCGGCGGCCTCCCATTCGTCGTGGCCAAAATACGAATGCCGCGCGCCGGTCGCCAGGACGAGGTAGTCGTAGGGGACCTCTTTACGATCCTCGACTTTCACAATGCGGCGGTCCTTGTCGACGCCAGACACCTTGCCCAGAACGACGCGGACATTCTCTGCCTTGCGCAGGATGGCCCGAATCGGCGCGGCAATCTGCGCGGGCGACAGGCCCGCTGTTGCCACCTGGTAGAGCAGTGGCTGGAACAGGTGGTAGTTGCGCCGGTCGATGACGGTGACGTCGGCGTCGGCGCCGCCCAGCGCATGGGCGGCGCTCAAGCCACCAAAGCCCGCGCCGACGATGACGATGCGCGGTCGGGCCATGGCAGGGTTCCTCTTACGCGCGTCCGAACAGGTTGAAGGCGACGACACGGTCGATCGACAGCGCGCCGGGCCCCCGCGTCAGCACATAGGCCAGGATCGAAGCCCACATCAGGTGTTCTGGCCAGTTGCCGGGATAGACCAGGAACTGGATGGTGAGTGTCATCACCAGCAGCGCCGCCGCACCGAAACGGGCGAAGATGCCGAGCACGAGCAGCACCGGCGCACAGAGCTCGACCGTCGTGCCCATGTAGGCCGCAATCTCCGGCGGCAGCAGGGGTAGGCGGTACTCCTCGCGGAACAGCTCGATCGCGCTGTCGAAGCTCTGGAACTTGTTCATCCCCGACTTGAAAAACGTGGCACCCACGGCAAGGCGCATGCCGAACTCCAGCACCGACATCGGGAAGCGGGCGGCCGTCGCGCGCAGGTAGGCAAGACGGGCGATGAAGCGGCTCTCGTGGGCAAACGTATCGGTCGTCATGGCGAACGCCTCCAGGGTAGCCGCACCATGCCGGGAGCCCGCCACGGGCTGAAATATCGTATCCCTATAGGATCGATGCGTGCGGGCTATCGGACCTTCACCACACCGGCAGCCGCGCGAGGAACCGCACCAGCGCGCGGGTCCGGGGCCCGAACAGCGTCTCGGTGAAATAGCTGCCGGCGGCGCGCTTGCTCGCCTCGCCCAGGGTCGGATAGGGCGGCACATAGCCCGCCATCGCCGCGATCTTCAAGCGCCTGGAGAGGGCCAGGCACCAGGGCTGGATCAGGTCACCGGCATGCGGGCCGACGATGGTGGCGCCCAGCACGCGGCCGCGGCCGTCGGTGATCACCTTCACCAGCCCGTCGGTCTCGCGCTCGGCCTGGGCGCGGTCGTTCTCGGCCAGCTTCCAGCGCAGCACCCGGATCGTCTCGCCATGCTGCTTGCGCGCCTCGCCTTCGCTGAGCCCGACCTGCGCCAGTTCGGGGTCGGTGTAGGTGGCCCATGGCACGATCGAGTGGTCGAGGCGGGCCGGCGCGCGGAACAGTGCGCCGCGGATGAACAGCGAGGCCTCGTAGCCCGCCATGTGCGTGAAGGCATAGAGGCCGTTGCAGTCGCCGATCGCCCAGACGTTGCGGTTCGCGGTGCGGAGGGCTGAATCGACCGTGATCCCGCGCTTGGTGTGGGAGACGCCTGCCTTGTCGAGATCGAGGCCTTCGATATTGGGCGCGCGCCCGGCGGCAACCAACAGGTGCGATCCTTCGATCCTTTCGCCGCCGTCAAGAATGATCGAGATGCCGGTGCCGGCGCGTTCGACCCGTGCGATCTTCACGTGGTCGCGCAGATCGACGCCTTCGACGCGCAGCCGCGCGAGGACGATCGCGGCAAGTTCGGGATCGTCCTTGGCGAGGAAGCCGAAAGCCTCCAGCACGGTGACGCGTGCGCCCAGCCGCCGGTGCGCCTGGGCCATCTCCAGTCCGATCGGCCCACCGCCGATCACCACCAGATGGGCCGGCAGCGCGCGGTTGGCGAACACCGTCTCGTTGGTGAAGTAAGGCACGCCGGCAAGGCCGGGGATCGGTGGCGCCGTCGGCCGCGAGCCCGTCGCCAGCACGATCCGTTTGCTTCTGATGAGATACGGGCCCGCCTGCAGTTCGGTGCGCCCGACGAAGCGTGCTTCCTCCTTCAGGACACGCACGCCGAGACCCTCGAACCGTTCGATCGAATCGTTTGGCGCGATGGCAGCGATCACGCCCGCGACATGGTCCATGACCTTGGCGAAGTCGACCTTGGGCTCGACCGGTGCGATGCCGAAGGCGCCGCCACTGCGCTGCGCCTGGGCGGCGTGGGCCGCGGCGATCAGTGCCTTCGACGGCACGCAGCCGAAGTTGAGGCAATCGCCGCCCATCTCCGCCCGCTCGATCAGCACAACGCTTAGGCCGAGTTGTGCCGCACCGGAGGCGACCACGAGGCCTGCCGAACCGCCGCCTACGATGCAGACATCAGGTGTGAGCACGTCTGTCATTTCAGGGTGCCGCCTTGCCGCCGCGCAGGCGCGTGTAGAGGACCGGCAGCAGTGACAGCGCCGCCAACCCCAGCAGGGGCAGCAGGATCTGCCATTCGAAGATCACGCCGAAGTTGGGCCGTTCGCCGCGCTCGATCAGCTTGCCGAAGCTTGCGCCGACACCGGCATAGACCACCGCGCCGGGAACGATGCCGATCAGCGTGGCCACCGCATAGGGGCCGAGCCGCATGCCGAGCAATGCCGGCACAATATTGACCAGCCAGAACGGGAATGCCGGCACCAGCCGCAGGAACAGGAGATAGTTGAAACTGTTACGGCGGAAACCGTCCTCGAGCCTTGCGAGCGTGGCGCCGGCGCGCGCGCGGAAGAGATCCTGGAACGCCGTGCGCGCGGCCAGGAACAACGCCACGGAGCCCAGGGTCGCGCCGACGATGGACAGTAGCGCGCCCAGCCAGATGCCGAACAGGAAGCCGCCGAACGGCGTGATCACCACGGCGATTGGCAACGAGAACGCCACGACGAGCGCGTAGAGCAGCACGAACACAAGGGCTGCCAGCGCAACATTGCCGCCGACCCACGACGCGAGCTCGGCATGGTGGCGGCTCAGCATCTCGAAGGAGAAGTACCGCTCAAGGTCGAACAGCAGGAAAAGCGCCAGCCCCAGCAGCAGCACCGCCACGGGAAGTAGCCGGCGCAGCATCGGCAAGGTCATGTGCGCTTTCGGGTCATGCAGGTTCGATATTGATCCTCATCGGCCCGACCTCAAAGCAAACTCGCTCACACCTGAGTGACCGGCCGATGGGTGGTGGGCAGACCGGGCGCCGTCGCCGCCATCGACGGGCGTGGTTGTAGGCGTCGCCACCAGCGGGCGAGCTTCGGATGGTGGTCCAGCAGCGCAGCGCCCTCCGGGACCGCTGTGAAGTAGGCAATCATCGCGCCGAGATGCAGGTCGGCGAGCGACAGCGTGGGCCCCACCAGAAACGGCATGGGCGACGCCAGCGCCTCAAGCGCGGCCAGGACTTTGGCGCTATCCGCGAGGCCGCGCGCCGCCTCGGCGTCGTCCGCCGGCTGGCCGATGGCCGGACGGAAGATGCGATGGGAGAAGACCTGCCGGACAAGGGGCCAATAGCCATAGGAATCGATGACGCCGATAATCTGGTCCATCCGGGCCAGGGCATGCGCTTCCTCGGGCTGCAGCTTCGGTCCGGGAAAGGCGCGGTCGATGTAGCGGCTGATGGCGGCCGTCTCGTAGAGCGCAAAGCCATCGTGGACGAGGGTCGGTACGCGGCCGAAGGGATGAAGCGCGAGATAGGCGGCTGCGACGTCTTGGCCAAAAGGGTTCACCTCGACCTGCGCATAGGCCACTCGCTTCTCGGCCAGCGCGAGGCGGGCGATCCGGACATAGACACTGTAGCGATAACCGTGCAGGACGAGGCTCATGGGTCATTGTCCGGGTCTTTGGGCGCGCCGGGCAAGGCCGTCGGATCGTTGACTCTGGCGGGTCAGCCGCTTATTACCCTCGCCCACGGATTTCGCCCCCGTCGCGTCGCGCGGGGGTCTTGTATTTGAAGGAGTTGCGTGATGAAACGCACCTATCAGCCGAGCAAGCTGGTGCGCAAGCGCCGGCACGGCTTTCGGTCCCGGATGGCAACGGTTGGCGGCCGCAAGGTTATCGCCAATCGCCGCAGGTCGGGCCGCAAGCGCCTGTCGGCCTAGCAAAATTGTCCGCGGCGCGCCTCGGGCGTTTGCCGAATCGTCGAGACTTTTTGCGCGTCCAGGCCGGGCGCAGGTGCGCCATGCCCGGATTCGTCCTCCAGGTGGCGCCAGCAGACCGGCCCCAAACCCTCGTCAGGGTGGGGTTTACGGTAAGCCGCAAGGTCGGCAACGCAGTTGCCCGTAACCGGGTTCGCCGCCGCCTGCGCGAGATTGCCGGCATCGTGATCCCAGGGGAGGCCCGCGCCGATCTCGACTATGTCCTGGTTGGCCGCCAGGCCGCTCTCGCTCGAGACTTTGGCGCCTTGCGCCAGGAACTCCAGGAAGCATTGAAGCGCCTCAAGGCACTGGCCGTCGCGACGCCATGACCTGCACTGGCGGCTTGCGCTGGCCCCGGCAAATCGCCAGTTTCCGGGCCGCATGATGTCACTGCTGCTGCGCGGCGCGATCCGTCTCTATCAATTGACGCTCGCCTACTTCTTCGTCGGTGCTCCCGGCCCGGGCATCCCGCCGAGCGCGCCTGACGCGCCACGAGAGTTAGCTTCACAATGGACCAGAAGAATTTCATCGTCGCCATCGTCCTCTCGGTGCTGATCATCGTGGGTTGGCAGGCGGCTTTTCCGCCGGCCAAGCCGACTGTTGCGCCGACGCAGCAGCAGGCCGGCACCACGTCCACTGCACCGGGTGCGCCCGCGACTCCGGCCGGGCAGCCAGTCGCTCCCGGCGTGCAGCCAGGGACTCCGGCCAATGCCGCGACCCAGGTCGTCGGCCTCGCGGAGGCGCTGGCCCGCACGCCGCGCGTGACCTTCAGCACCGCCGAACTTCTGGGCTCGATTTCGCTCAAGGGTGCCCGCATCGACGACGTCCAGCTCGTCAAGTATCGCGAGACCATCGATCGCAAGAGTCCACCCGTGCCGGTGCTGTCGCCGGTTGGCACCCTTCATCCCTACTACGCCGAGTTCGGTTGGTCGGCGTCCGATGCCGCGATCAAGCTGCCCGGACCGGAGACGATGTGGAGCGCCGACAAGAGCAAGGTGGCACCGGGCGCGCCGGTGCGGCTCACCTGGGACAACGGTCAGGGGCTGGTGTTCGCGCTCGACATATCGATCGACGAATTCTTCATGTTCGACGTCAAGCAGAGCGTCGAAAACAAGTCCGACAAGCCGGTTACGCTGTTTCCGTGGAGCCTCGTCGTGCGGTATGGCACGCCGCCGGCCGAAGGCATCTATATCCTGCATGAAGGACCCTACGGCGTCTTCAACGGCACGCTGAAGGAGTTCGGCTACTCCGACTTCAAGGACAACAAGCAGCAGAAGTTCAGCACCACCGGAGGCTGGGTCGGCATCACCGACAAGTATTGGATGGCGACTCTCGTTCCGGATCAGAAATCCAAGGTCGACGTGACGATCAAGGGCACCGGCGCGGGCGACACAGCCAAGTACCAGATCGACTATGTCGGCGCCGGCGATACCATCGCGCCGGGCGCCGCCGCTCGTACCGAGTCGCGTCTGTTTGCGGGCGCCAAGATCGTGCGCGTAATCGACGACTACGAGACGAAGTACGGTATCGACAAGTTCGACCTCACGATCGACTGGGGCTGGTTCTGGTTCTTCACCAAGCCGCTGTTCTGGCTGCTCGAGTGGCTGTACGTCCAGCTCGGCAACTTCGGCCTGTCGATCCTGGTGCTGACCGTTATCGTGAAGCTCGTGTTCTTCCCGCTGGCCAACAAGTCCTATGCGGCGATGGCCAAGATGAAGGCGCTGCAGCCGGAAATGGAGAAGCTCAAGGAACGCTACGGCGAGGATCGCCAGCGCATGAACCAGGAGCTGATGCAGCTTTATCGCCGCGAGAAGGTCAACCCGGCCGCCGGCTGCCTGCCCATCGTTGTCCAGATCCCGGTGTTCTTCGCGCTGTACAAGGTGCTCTACACCACGATCGAAATGCGCCACCAGCCGTTCTACGGCTGGATCAAGGACCTTGCCGCGCCCGATCCGCTGACCATCCTCACCGGCTTCGGCCTCTTCCCCTGGGACATCCCGCAATTCCTGCATTTCTTCAACATCGGTCTGTGGCCCATCATCATGGGCGTGACGATGTACCTGCAGCAGAAGCTCAATCCGCAGCCCACCGATCCGGTCCAGGCGCGCGTATTCCAGTTCCTGCCGATTCTTTTCACCTTCATGCTGGCGCCGTTCTCGGCGGGCCTGGTGATCTACTGGGCGTGGAGCAACACACTCTCGATCGCCCAGCAGTACATGATCATGCGTCGCCACGGCACGCCGATCGGCGGCGGAAAGCCCAAGCCGCCGGAGCTCCCGGCAGCGTCGGCCCCTGCGGCCACGAACGGCAACGCCAATGCAGGCAAGAAGGGCGGCAAGGGCTCCGGCAAGAAGGGCTGATGGCCGACAACACGCAGGACGGCCGCACGCGCGAGGAGATCGAGGCGGCGCGCAAGCTCTTCGCCGGCCCCTGCGACTTCATCTCGGGGGCGGCGTCCGTGGAGTCGCTGCCGCCGATCGCGCTGCCGGAGGTAGCCTTCGCCGGCCGCTCCAATGTCGGCAAGTCGAGCCTTGTCAACGCACTGACCGGCCGTAGTACGCTTGCCCGAGTGTCCGCCCGGCCCGGCCACACGCGACAGATCAATTTCTTCGATCTGGCCGGCCGCCTCTACCTGGCCGATCTGCCCGGCTATGGCTTCGCCCAGGTCTCGAAGTCGATGAAAGAGAGCTGGCAGGATTTGGCGTCGGCCTATCTGCGCGGCCGTCCGACCCTGAAGCGCATCTGTCTGTTGATCGACTCGCGCCACGGCGTGAAGGAAAGCGACCACGAGACGATGAAGAACCTCGACCGCGCCGCCATTACCTACCAGCTGATCCTGACCAAGACGGATCAGCTCCGGCAGGCAGAGATTCCGCGCGCCATCGCCGCCGCCCAGGCCGCCGCCCGCAAACATGGCGCTGCCCATCCCGAGGTCCTGCCCACAAGCAGCGAGACCGGCTTCGGCATTCCCGAACTCAGGGCCGAGATCGTGGCGGCCGCGGTGAGCTGACGCGCGCAGAGCCGTTGGTCGAGCCGTCTGTATTGTCGAAGTCCTGCGGCCGGTCGCCCAGCAGGAAGCGGGGCCCGGTGCCGGCTCGCGCGGCGCGGTCGTCGCGGTTGTAGAGGCCGCATTTGTCGAGCGACAGGCACCCGCAGCCGATGCAACCATCCAGCAGATCGCGGGTCTTCTCGAGCATCTCGATCCTAGCCTGAAGGGCCGTTCTTATATGTTTGCTGATGGCCTGCCAGTCTCGACGTGTCGGCGGCCGGCCTTGCGGCAGTGTCGCAAGCTCAGTCTCGATGTCCGCGAGCTTCAGCCCCAGTTGCTGGGCAATCAGCGCGAAGGAAAGGCGCCGGATGTCGGCGCGCAGGAAACGGCGCTGGTTGCCGCGCGTGCGGATCGCCTGCACCAGGCCCCGCGCCTCGTAGAAGCGGATGGCCGAGACAGAAAGCCCGGTGCGGCGGGACAGGTCGCCGATCGACAGCAGAGGGGGCGGCATCCAATGGATCCAGGAGAAGCTTGACCTCAAGTTAGGTTGAGATTGCAGGCTGGGCAAGCGAATGCCCGTCAACGCTGTTCCAAGGGAGCCGATCGCGATGTCCAGTCCGCGCATAGAACACGTAAACGTCACCGTCACCGACCCGGAACGTACGTCCCGCCTGATGGAGGCCTTGTTCGGGTGGCATGTGCGGTGGCGCGGGGCCGCCCGGGATGGTGGTCACACGATCCATGTCGGATCGGATGAGCACTATGTCGCGCTCTACGCAGGGCGTGATGTCCGCTACACGCCGGACGATTTCGCCAAGGGCCGGCCGCTCAACCATATCGGCGTGGAGGTCGACGACCTCGCCGACGTCGAGGCGCGGGTTCGGGCTGTCGGCCTCAGGCCGTTTGGCCGCGACGACTACGACCCTGGCCGCCGGTTCTATTTCCTCGATCCCGACGGAATCGAATACGAGGTGGTGAGCTATCGCCGGGACCGTTGAGATTGGCAAACCGCTAAGCGGCGTCGTGGAAGATGATGCCGAGGGTAAAACGCTCGCCTTCGCGCAGGCTCGAGACGCCATGGCGCATCGCTGTGCGATGGAAGCCCCGGGCGCCTGCCACGGGTCGCTCGTTGACGGCAAAGACCACGGCGTCGCCCTGCTTCAGGGCAACGACCTCGCCACGTGATTGTTGGCGGGGCCGCTGCTCGACCAACAGGAACTCGCCGCCGGTGAAGTCCCGCGCGGGCTCGCTCAAGAGGATGGCAACCTGGAGCGGAAAGACAAGGTCGCCATAAAGGTCCCGATGCAGGCAGTTGTAGTCGCCGGGCCCGTAGCGCAGAAGCAGCGGTGTCGGCCGCTTCTGGCCGCCGGCATGGCATTCCCGCAGCCAGGCCGTCAGGGTCGGCGGAAAGCGCCTTTCCGATCCCAGTTGCTCGTTCCAGCGGTTGGCGATCGCGGCCAACGGCGGATACAGCGTCTGCCGCAGCCGCTCGACCGGCTCGGGCAGAGCATAGGCGAAATACTGGTACTCGCCGCGGCCATAGCCATGTCGCTGCATGACGATTTTCTTGCGGAAGACCCCCTCGTCGGGCCACAGCGCCGCCAGGTCGCGGCACGCCGCAGGGCCCAGCAGGCCCGGAATGACGGCGAAGCCCCGGGTGTCGAGCGTTTCGGTGTCGATCATCTGGACATCCTGCCGCGTTGCAGGATGCTCTTCTATCCGGCACGCGACTGATATATTGCACATCTGACCTTGGCCCTCTCCCCCCTCCTTCTCACGAGGCGGGCGGAGAGGGCTTTTCACGATCGGGGCACGAGAAATGGCCGAGCCGGTTCAGACCGACAAAGAACAGAGGCGGCTCATCCGCATGGCGGAGACCATCTCCAAGGCGCTGCCCTACATGCGCCGGCACAACGACGCCACGTTCGTGGTGAAGTACGGCGGCCACGCCATGACCGATCCCAAGCTGGGCGACCTGGTCGCGCGCGACGTCGTGCTGATGAAGCAGGTCGGCATGAACCCCATCGTGGTCCATGGCGGTGGCCCGCAGATCAACAAGATGCTGGAGCGCGTCGGCATCAAGAGCACCTTCGTCAATGGGCTGCGCGTCACCGATGCCGCGACCATGGAGATCGTCGAGATGGTGCTGGCCGGTTCGATCAACAAGGCGATCGTGGCCGACATCAACGAGTGCGGCGGCATCGCCGTCGGCATCTGCGGCAAGGACGGCAACCTGATCCTGGCGCGCAAGGTCGTGGAGATGCGCGATCCCAAGACCGGGGAACTGCTGAAGGTCGATCTCAAGCAGGTGGGCGAACCGGCCAAAATCAACGTCATGGTGCTGGAGCAGCTGCGCCGGGCCGATGTTATCCCGGTGGTGGCGCCGATCGGCTTCGGCGTCGACGACGAGCTCACCTACAACATCAACGCCGACACGTCCGCCGGCGCCATCGCCGGCGCCCTGCGGGCCAAGCGCCTGCTGTTCCTGACCGACGTGCCCGGCGTCCTCGACAAGAACGGCCAGCTCATCCAGGACATGACGGTGGAGCAGGCCCGGGCCCTCATCGCCGACGGCACCATCTCGGGCGGCATGATCCCCAAGGTCGAGAACTGCATCGATGCGGTGAACAGCGGTGTCGAGGCTGCCGTGATCATGGACGGCCGTGTGCCGCACGCCCTCCTGCTGGAGGTCTTCACCGAGTCCGGCATCGGCACCATGGTCAAGCGCGCCTGATAGTCCTTGAATAGCCCTGTCTTGCTGCATATTTACCCGCCATGGCTCTCCTCCCCATCCTGACGGCTCCCGATCCGCGCCTGAAGAAGAAGTCCCTGCCAGTCGACGTGGTCGATGCGGGCATACGCCAGCTCATGGACGACATGCTAGAGACGATGTACGCCGCCCCCGGCATCGGCCTCGCCGCTCCGCAGGTGGGTGCCTTGAAGCGCGTCATCGTGCTCGACATCGACCGCGAGGAGACCAAGACCGGGCCGCTGTTCATGGCCAATCCCGAGATCGTCGAGGCCTCGGACGAGGACGTGACCTACGAGGAAGGCTGCCTGTCGGTGCCCGAGCACTATTCCGAAGTGGCGCGCCCGGCAACGGTGCGGGTGCGCTACCTCGATCGCGACGGCAAGACGCAGGAACTGGCCTGCGAAGGCCTGCTCGCGACCTGCGTGCAGCATGAGATCGACCATCTCGACGGCATTCTGTTCATCGACCACATCTCGTCGCTGAAGCGCAACATGATCCTGCGCAAGCTGCTCAAGGCGCGGAAGGAAAAGGAACGCGACGAGGCCGAGGGCAAGGCGCCGGCCAAGGACCAGGTCAACGATCCCGAACACGCGCTGTAGGTTTGGCGAGACCTACTCGGTGCCGACCGGTGTGATGATGACGGCGTGCCTCTCGGCGTTTCCTCTCACCTGCTAAGGCAAGGCAACCGCATACGCCTCAAGGATCCTTCGCTTCGATCAGGATGACACTCATCTTTTGTATTGGCGCACTGCGAAAGCCCCAGCGACGGTGTCATCCTGAGCGAAGCCAAGGATCTTTCTCTGACCTCCGAACGCAACCATTTACGGCAATTTGGGCCATAAGCGATTGCCCTAGTCATTGGTGACCAGCTCCTGGCGGGTCTTCTTCCAGAGCTGAATGGAAGTTCCTTCTATTGCGCGGCGATCCTGGCTGCGGCTGGGGCAAAGTCCCGCTCCATCTCGCGGCGGATCTTCACCGCCGTCAGCGTCTCGTCCATCGCCACGTCGGCATAGGTGAGGGATTGGCCTGCCTTGATCGGCTTTAGGAGTTTCGCGTTGTGAGCGAGGCCGAGCGGCAGGCTGCCGAGCGTCGTCGACTTCTCCGATGGGAACAGCTTGCCGTAGACCGTGTAGCCGCCCTCGCCGTCCAGCATCTCGCCGGGCTTGAGGTCGCGCTTGGCTGTGGCGATTACGTCGGCGTGGAAGCCGATCGGGCAGCCGGTCGGTTCCTTGCGCAGACCGATCGAGGCCACGGACATGCCGACTTCCAGGCCGATCAGGTGCCAGCGCTTGTACATCACCGAGTACCGGCCGCTGGGGTCGGTGCAGAGCATGTATTCCTCGAAGCAGTTCTTCTGGTAGTCGGTGGCGGCCTCGAACACGACCCACACGCCCTTGCGGATCTCGTAGGGAATGGCGCGGCCGTCCTTCTCGAGCGACGAGGCCACCTCGACCTGGCCCTTGTGATGGAGCTGGCCGCCTTCCGAGATCGGCCGCATCACGAACGGAAGGTCTTCTACGGAACACGGCGGGAAGGCGAGGCCGTCCGGCGCCGGCGTGAGGCCGGTGGCGTTGGAGACCGCCGTGCTCTCGATGGCGGGCTTGGAGCCGTCGAGGAAGGAATTGAACATCTTGGGATTGAGGCCGCCGCGCTTGGCCTGTTCCTCGTTCAGGCCCCAGTATTTCCATACCGTCTCCGGCGTCGACTGCGCGAAGTGCGGCAGCCACTTGTGACCGCGGCCGGCCGCCGTTACCTCGAAGCCCGAGGTGCGGGCCCAGTCGACCAGCTCGCAGATCAGCGCCGGCTGGTCGCCGTAGGCGAGGCTGTAGATCACGCCGGCCTGGGCGGCGCGGCGCGCGAGCAGCGGGCCGCAGAAGGCGTCGGCCTCGACGGTGACCATCACCACGCTCTTGCCGTGCTTGAACGCTTCCAATGCATGTTCGACGGCGGCGATCGGATCGCCGGTCGATTCGACGATGATGTCGATCTCGGGATGGCTGACCAGCGCACGCCAATCCTCGGTGAGATAGGTGCTGCCGTGCTTGCGCGCCTCGGCGAACGACGTGGCCCCCGTCACTTCAGGCTTCCAGCCCAGCCGTGCAAGGTTCTCGCGCGCGCGCGGCGGCGAGAGGTCGGCGATGCCCAACAGGTGGATGCCGGGCGTCGTCGGGATCTGCGACAGGTACATCGAGCCGAACTTGCCGGCGCCGATCACGCCGATGCGCAAGGGATTGGCTTCGGCCGCGCGGGCCATGAGCATGCGATGGAGACTCATTGTTTCCTCCGGAATTGACTTGTTATTCCGCCGCGACCTTTTGGCGGGCAGCGCGCGTCACGCAATCGTCCTCCCAGGCATCGATCGGCGTGAAATCGCGATGGGCGATATAGGCCGGCCGCTTGTACCGGGTGATGGCGTTCTGCACGGAATTGTAGGTCACATAGATGATCTGGCGGTCCCACGGCGACATGTTGGGCGGGCTGCCATGGACCAGCGTGCCGTGGAAGAAGATCGCCGAGCCCGGGCCGCCCTTGGGCGCCACGATGCCGCCCTGCTTTACCAGCTTGGCGATGACATCGTTGTCGATCACCCATAGCGGATACGACGTCGTGGTGAGGTCGTGCTTGGCCTCGATCGCGCCCTTCTTGTGGCTCTTCGGAATGAAATACAGAGGCCCGTTGAATTCGTTCACCTCGTCGACGAACACGGCAAGGTTCATGGCGCGCGCCTCGGGCATGCCGTCATCGGCTTTCCAGGTGCCGTAATCCTGGTGCCACTGCCAGACGTCGCCGTCGAAGGCGGCCTTTCCGTTGATCTTGAACTGGTGGATGTAGGTCTTGTCCCGGAGCAGCTGCTCGGCTGGCTCGACGAAGCGCGGGCTGTGGACCAGCGCCTCGAACACCGGATTGTAGGTATGCACGGCGAAAGCCGTGCGGACCACGTCGCCGGTCTTCTCGCGCACGTTCTCCTCGCGGCGCTGGGCGAAGACGCCGGGGATCTCCGACTTCAGGATCGCCGTTTCCTCCGAGGAGAAATAATTCGGAAAGAACAGGTAGCCGTCGTCGTCGAACTGCTTGAGTTGCTCGGGTGTGAGCTTCATGGCGGTTCCTCCTTTGCTTCGTTTCTTCAGGCCGCTTTCGAGATCACGGCTTTCAGGCGTCCCGTGAGAATGTCGGCCATCTGCTCGGCGTGGCCGCGGCAGAGCGCTTCGGCTTCGCCCGCCTCGCCGGCCTCCAGGGCACGCAGGATGCCTTCGTGTTCGTCCCAGACGCTGACACGCAGGTCTTCCTGGCTCAGGGCGGCGGCCATGACCCGGCGCAGATGCTGCCAATGCGGCTGGGCGGTTTCGCCGATCAGCGGATTGCCCGAGGCTTCGTAGACGAAGAGATGGAAGTCGATATCGGCTTCGATGACGGTGGGAATATGGCCGCTGGCCACGGCGCGCCGGCCGACATCGAGGAGCGAGCGGCCACGCTGGACGAGGTGCGGCGTATAGTGTGCGGCAGCCAGCCGTGCCGCCGCGCCGTCGAGGGCGGCCCGCACGACGTAGAGGTTGCGGGCGTGCTCGACATCCAGCAGGGTCACGCACACACCCTTGCGGCCGGCATCGGTCAGAAAGCCCTCGCGCCGCAACAGCATCATCGCTTGCAACACGGGCTGGCGCGACACGCCGAACTGCTGGGCCAGTTCTTCCTGGGTGATGCGGGTGCCCGGTCTCAGCTCGCCGGAACAGATGGCGTCGAGCACGGCGTCGTGGATTCGCTCGGACAGGTCAGGCTCGGGTGCAAAGGGACGCATCGGATTTGTATACAGAACACGATAGGCGCGGAGTCAACCGCTTAGCGGGCTTTTAGCCCTTTTGCCGCCAGAACGGGCTGGGCCCGGTCGGGATAGTCGGTGATCAGGCCGTCGACGCCCAGGTCGACCAGCGCCGCCATCTCCGCCGCGGTATTCACCGTCCACGGGATCACCTTCAGGCCAAGGCCATGGGCTTCCGTGACGCTGTCGGCCGTCACGTTGCGCCAGAAGGGCGACCAGACGGCACAACCTGCCGACTTAACAAGGCGTGGCAGCGAACCGCCCGCGGCGGCCAGGTCGAGTCCACCGAGCCAGGCCGAAGGCTGGCCTGTGGTCCGCCGTACCGTGTCCATGTTGTTGCTTTCGATGGTGAGGCAGGCCGTCTTGATCTCCGGGGCGATACGCCGGGCTTCGAGCAGCGTCCGCCAGTCGAACGATTGCAGCGTCGTGCGTTCTGCGGCGTTGGCTGCCCGGATGACGTCCACCACCACCCGGGTGAACTGCACGGGATCCAGGGTCTCGTCCGGTTTCGCGGGGTCGATCTTGGTCTCGATGTTGAAGCGGACGTTCGGGCCTGCCATCGCGTAGAGCGCCGCCAGGGTCGGGATGCGCTCGCCGTCGACGGGCTTCTGCTGGGGAAACTGCGACGCGTACTTGCTTGCCGGATTGATCCGGCCGATGTCGTAGCGCTCGAGTTCGGCCCGCGTCAGCGACCGGATGGCGGGGCCGGGGGCGGCGATCCACTGACCGTCGGGCCCGCGCACCAGGTCGGGATTGAGGCGCGGGTCGTGGCCAAGCACCACGACGCCGTCTTTGGTGACGGCCAGGTCGGTCTCCAGCGTCGTGACACCCAGCGCGAGCGCCATGCGGAAGGCCGCCAGTGTGTTCTCCGGCGCCAGACCGCGGGCGCCACGATGGCCCTGCAGGTCAAAGGCCACCGCCATGCCGGCGCTAGCGGCCCAGATTGCGCAGGCGAGCGATGCGATCCTCGATGTCGGGATGCGTGGCCAGGAGGGCCGGCGTCTTGGCGGTGAAGGTCTGCACGGGATTGACGATGAAGAGATGCTGCGTGGCACGACTCACTCCGGGAAAGGGCGCGGCCTTCTCGGCGAGCTTGCCGAGGGCCGAGATGAGGCCAGTGGGGTTGCGGGTGAACTGCACCGACGTGGCATCGGCAAGGTACTCGCGCTGGCGCGACACCGCCATCTGCACCGCCTTGGCGGCAAGCGGCGCCAGGATCGCCACCACGAGCAGGACGACGACCAGGATGCCGCCGCCCGAGCTGCCTTTGCTGTCGCTGCGGCGCTGCACCGAGCCCCAGTTCAGGGTTCTGAGGGCCATGTCGCAGACCAGGGCGATCAGGCCCACGGTCACGCCGACCACCACCATGTAGCGCGTGTCGAGGTTGGCGAGATGGGCCATCTCGTGCGCCACCACGCCCTGCAGTTCGTCGCGGCTGAGCGTGTCGAGCAGCCCGCGCGTGACGGCGATGGTGCCGTTGCCGACCCGGTTGCCCGTCGCGAAGGCGTTGAGCGCCTCGGTCTCCAGCACCATGACCTTGGGCATCGGCACGCCTGACGCGATCGAGATCTCCTCGACCACGTTGTAAAGCTGCGGCGCGACGGCCTTGTCGATTTCCTTGGCGCCCGACATGGCGAGCACCATCTTGTCGCCCATCGCGAGGGATATCGCGCTCCAGCCGACGCTGACGGCGCCCATCAGCGCCGCCGCGAAAAGGCCGGCCGAGCTCACGAGAGGGAGGGCGCCTGAGGCTTCGCCCTCGAGCAGTGCGCCGATCAGGTAGCCGACGAGAGCCGCAAGCGCCGTCAGGCCGGCCAGCAACACCATGGTGTTGCGCCGGTTCTGCTTCTGCGCCGCGACGAAATCGGTGGTGGCGGCCATGCGCCCCTACCCGAGCACCGCTAGCGCAACGCGACCTTGGGCACTTCGCGCTCGGCCTCGGGCATGTTGAACAGCTCGATCGGCCCGAAGCCCAGAGACGCCGCGGCAAGCACCGCCGGGAAGGTCTGGCGGCGCGTGTTATAGCTGTTCACCGAATCGTTGTAGAACTGGCGCGCGAAGGAGATCTTGTTCTCGGTCGTCGTCAGTTCTTCCTGCAGCTGCTTGACGTTGTCGTTGGCCTTCAGCTGCGGGTAGTTTTCCATAAGGGCGAACAGGCCGCGCGTGGCCTGGCTGAGGGCAGCTTCGGCGGGGCCCGCCTGCGCCGGACCGCTGGCGGCCGCGGCGGCGTTGCGCGCCTGGACGATCTTGGTGAGCGTCTCCTGCTCGTAGCCCATGGCGTCCTTCACCACCTGCACCAGGTTGGGAATGAGATCGTGGCGGCGCTTCAGCTGCACGTCGATCTGGCTCCAGGCGGTCTGCGACTGGTTCCGGGCGCCGACCAGGCCATTGTAGAGGGCGATCAGCCACAGGCCGACCGCCACGAGAATGCCGAGGACGATCCAGAAGCTCATGAGACGGTCTCCTCTAATGGCTTACTTGGCCGAAGCGGCGAGTTTAGTCATGATTGCGGAAATCCGGGAGGAATAACGATGGAACCATCAGCGCTGCTGAAAGCTTTCT
This sequence comes from Alphaproteobacteria bacterium, assembly GCA_010032545.1. GTDB lineage: Bacteria > Pseudomonadota > Alphaproteobacteria > Reyranellales > Reyranellaceae > Reyranella. Next base: position 9,009 of record RGPT01000010.1, on the reverse strand, counting down.
GCTCGGCCGTCGAACGCCGCGACGGCAAGGGCTTTGCCAGCCTGTTCACCGAGGACGGCGTCTATCACGACGTGTTCTACGGTGCCTTCAAGGGCCACGCGAAGATCGCCGAGATGATCGACGACTGGTTCTATCGCACCGCGCATGGGTTCCGCTGGGAAATGCACCGCCCGGTGAGCGACGGGAAGATGCTCTATGCCTACTACACCTTCAGCTACGTCTCGAAACTGCCCGAGGCGGAGGGCAAACGGGTCGGCTTCGAGGGCGTGTCGATCATGACGCTGCGCGACGGCAAGATCGCCGAGTATCGCGAGGTCGCCAATGTCGGTCCGGCCTTCGTCGAGCTGGGCTTCGCGCCGGAGCGAACGGCGAAGATCCTGGCCAAGGAAGGCGCGCACCTCAAGGCGCAGCCGGAGTGGAAGCGGCACCTCTGACTGAGGTCGCCGGCAAACTTAGCCGTTGTAGGCCCGGCCGCCGCTGTCGCGCAGCCACAGCCGGATCAGCAGGCGCTTGCGCTCCGGTTCCGGCCAGTCGCGAAAACCCGTGCGCTTGTGGCCGAGCGCTCGGTTGTCGATCAGTTGCATCTGCCCCGGCTCGAAATGGAACTGCGCCGCCATGCCCGGCGCATTCAGGATCGCCTCGAAGGCCTCCATGGCGGCCAACCCTTCCGGGTCGAGGTCGGCGCCGGCCAGCTTGTAGCCGTTACGGATCTGGAAGCGGGACAGGCGTGCGATGAGTCTGTCCTGCTCGCTTTCCAGCATCGGGTGCCAGGTCGTCATGACGTCGTCGGGCGCGTGCTCGCGCTGGCGATCGAAATGGAAGGGCCGGTAGAGTCGCGGCAACAGGTCGGGATGCCTCTGGCGCATCTCCTCGTGGGCGGCGGCAAAGCTCACGATGCCGCTCACGCCGCCTTCCATGGCCGTGCGCACGCAAAGCAGGCCGACATAGTGCGGCGGCACGAGATTGTAGCTGTTGTCCGCATGGAAGTTCTGTTCGGCGTTGGTGACGTCGGGGCGCACGCCATTGCCGGGTGGGCGGCCGAGGTCGGTCACGTCGTAGATCGAGGTGCCGTCCCATTTCTGCGCGACTGGCCGGGCGACCAGCGAGGCGAGCAACCACCATACGGCACGCAGGCCACTTTCCGACCAGCGTTCCACCGGCAGGCGGTCGACGATGGCAAAGCCCGGCCCGCCGTCGAGGCTCTGCTTGACGTCGCGCATGAACGTGCGCGATGCGTCGAGGTCGAAATCCTCGGGACGCAGCAGCAGGAGCGGCACCGGATCGCGGTCGAGCGACACGACCAGCCGGTCGAGCTCGGCCTCGACGTTGCGCGGAAGCGCGATCCTGCCGGCGTCGGCCGACAGGGAATCGCCACGCCACAGGAGGCGCTGGGGGAGGGCGCGGCTTGGAAGTGGCTCGGCCATCCCGTCCGCGTCAGTCTCTCAGCAGTTCGTTGATCGAGGTCTTCGACCGCGTGCGCTCGTCGACCGTCTTCACGATCACCGCGCAATAGGTCGAGGGCCGGTCGGGGCCGCCGCCGATGTTGCCCGGCACCACCACGGAGTAGGGCGGCACCTTGCCGATGTGGATCTGTCCCGTGGCGCGATCGACCACCTTGGTGGTGGCCGAGATGAACACGCCCATCGACAGCACGGCCCCCGTGCCGACGATCACGCCCTCGACGACTTCGGAACGCGCGCCGATGAAGCAGTTGTCCTCGATGATCACCGGGTTGGCCTGCAGCGGCTCCAGCACGCCGCCGATGCCGACGCCGCCCGAGAGGTGGCAGTTCTTGCCGATCTGGGCGCACGAGCCCACCGTCGCCCAGGTGTCGACCATGGTCGAGCTGTCGACATAGGCGCCCAGGTTCACAAACGACGGCATCAGCACGACCGAGGGCGCGATGTAGGAGCCGCGGCGCACGATCGAGCCCGGCACGGCGCGGAAGCCGGCCTTGGCGAAGCGCGCGGCGTCCCAGCCGGTGGTCTTGAGCGGCACCTTGTCGAACCACGGTGCGGCGCCCAGGCCCGGGAACGACGCGCCGCCGTCCATCGGCACCGAATCGTAGAGCCGGAAGGAGAGCAGCACGGCCTTCTTCAGCCACTGGTTCACGACCCATTCGTCGCCGAACTTCTCGGCGGTGCGGAAGGTGCCGTCGTCGAGGCCGGCGATCGCCGTCTCGACCGCTTCGCGAACCTCGCCCTTGGTGGCGCTGCTGACGCCGTCGCGCTTTTCCCACGCCGCATCGATGGTGGCCTGTAGCTGCTTGCTCATTGTTCCCTCGGAAATCTGACGCGGGACCTTATATGCTGGCGCCGATGGCCTTCAAGCTTCCTGAATCGGTGCTGGTCGTGATCCACACGCCCCGGCTGGACGTGCTCCTGCTGGAGCGGGTCGGCACGGGCTACTGGCAGTCCGTGACCGGCTCGCGCGAGCCGGACGACGCCGACCTCGCCGCCACGGCGCGGCGGGAACTGCGGGAGGAGACCGGCCTGTCATTCGGCACGCTCGCCGACTGGCGAGTCACCAACCGCTACGAGATCTGGCCGCAATGGCGCGCCCGCTACGCGCCGGGTGTCACGCACAACACGGAACATGTCTTCGGCTTCACCGTGCCCGAGCCCAAGGTGGCCACACTCGATCCCGCCGAGCACGTGAGCCATATGTGGATGCCCTGGCAGGACGCCATGACGAAGGTCTTTTCACCCACGAACCGCGACGCGATCTGGCAATTGCCCAGGCGCGTCATCGGGCATAGGGACGGCGCATGACCGGCACTCCCAAGGAAGCGTCCAAGCTCGGCCAGTTCAGCTGGGCCCTGTTCGACTGGGCCAACCAGCCGTTCTTCACCATCATCACCACCTTCATCTTCGCGCCCTACTTCGCCAATGTGCTGGTGGGCGATCCCGTGAAAGGCCAGTCGGCCTGGGCCTTTACCCAATCCGCCTCGGGCATCCTGATCGCGCTCATGAGCCCCTTCCTCGGCGCCATGGCCGACGCCGGCGGCCGGCGCAAACCCTACATCTTTGCCTTCCAGCTCCTGCTCGCCGTGGGTTGCGCCGGCCTCTGGTTCGCCTATCCCAACCGGCCCGACCTGATCCTGCCGATCAGCTGGGCGGTGATCCTGGCCACGGTCGGCGCCGAGATGTCGATCGTGTTCAACAACGCGCAGCTTCCCGGCATCGTCAGCCCCGAACGCATGGGCCGGTTGAGCGGCTTCGGCTGGGGCATGGGCTACTGCGGCGGCCTGGTCTCGCTGTTCGTGGTGCTGGCCGTCAGCATGCCGGCGATGTTTGGCCTTGCCGCCAACAACGACACGCCGCTGTTCGGCCTGGATGCACAGAGCCACGAACTTGAGCGCCTCGTCGGCCCGGCCTCGGCGCTGTGGCTCGCCGTCTTCGTGCTGCCGATGTTCCTGTTCACGCCCGATTCGGCCGGCGCGCGGCGCCAGCCGTTGCTTGTCGCCGCGCGCGAAGGCGGCCGCTCGCTCTGGTCGACGCTGAAGCGGATCCCGCGCTTCGGCAATGCGTTCCGCTACCTGATCGCCTTCATGCTCTACAACGACGGCCTCGCCGCCATCATCGCCTTCGGCGGCGTCTATGCGGCGGCCACCTTCGGCTGGAGCACGGTGACGCTGGGCATCTTCGGCATCATCCTCACCGTGTTCGCCATTCCGGGCGCGTTCCTGGGCGGCCGCCTCGACGACTGGATCGGCAGCAAGCGCACGGTCCAGCTCGCGATCGCCGGCGTGATCGTGGCGACGCTCGGCATCGTGGGCGTCACCGCCACACATGTGCTCTACGTCATCCCCGTCGATCCCATCAGCCCGACGCGCGGCCTGTTCGGCTCGGCCCAGGAAAAGACCCTGATGGGCTTCGCCCTGATCCTGGGCTTCTGCATGGGCCCGATGCAGGCCGCCAGCCGCACGCTGGTCGGCCGGTTGGCGCCGCCCGAAATGACCGGCGAATTCTTCGGCCTGTTCGCCCTCTCCGGCCGCGCTACCGCCTGGATGGCGCCGCTCGCCATTGGCATCGTGACGGCCACGACCGGTTCGACGCGGCTCGGCATGGCGTGCGTGGCTGTTTTCCTGGTGCTAGGCTTCGTGCTGCTCTGGCGGGTGCGCGAGGAGCGCGCCCAACTCTGAGGAGGGCCGCATGATCACCGCCATCGTGAACTTCAAGCTGCCGGACGGCATCGATTCCAGGAAGGCCGCCGAACTCTTCAAGGGCTCGGCACCCAAGTACCGCGGCATGAAAGGGCTGGTGCGCAAGTACTATCTCTTCGACGCCGAGAAGCGGATCGGCGGCGGCGTCTACCTCTGGAAGACCCGCGCCGATGCCGAGGCCGTCTACACGCCGCAATGGCAGGCCTACATTGCCGAACGCTACGGCGCGCCGCCCGACATCCGCTACTTCGAGACGGCGGTCGTGGTCGACAACGAGACCGACACGATCCTGGCCGACGCGGCCTGAGGCGGCGACCCTCGGCCGGGCCCTTAGCCCCGACGCGCGGCCGCGATCGCGGCGACGTCGATCCTGGTCATGCCCATCATCGTCTCGAAGGCGCGCCGCGCCTCGTCGCCGCCGGCCGCCAGCGCCTCGGTCAGAATCCGCGGCGTGATCTGCCACGAGACGCCCCACCTGTCCTTGCACCAGCCGCAGGCGCTCTCCTGGCCGCCGTTGCCGACGATGGCGTTCCAGTAGCGGTCGGTCTCGGCCTGGTCGTCGGTGGCGATCTGGAACGAGAAGGCCTCGCTGTGCTTGAACATGGGACCGCCGTTGAGGCCGAGGCAGGGGATGCCGGCCACGGTGAATTCGACCGTCAGCACGTCGCCCTTCTTGCCCGACGGGTAGTCGGCGGGGGCGCGGTGGACGGCGCTCACCGCGCTGTCGGGAAAGGTCGCGGCATAGAAGCGGGCGGCCGCCTCCGCGTCCTTGTCGTACCAGACGCAGATCGTGTTCTTGGCTGCGGGCATCGCGTGTCCCTCCGCTAGACGTCGAGGATCGGTGCGAAGCCGCCGTGGATCATGCGCCGCGGGTCGAACGGCATGCTGTCCTTGCCCTCGTGCATGCGCGGATCGGCCATCACCTTGGGCCAGGCCGCGTCGCGAACCGCCTTCGACGGCCATTCGATCCAGGCATAGACGACCTTCTCGTCCGGCGTGGCCTTCACCGCGCCCTTGTAGTCGGTGACCTTGCCGTCGGGGACGTCCTCGCCCCAGGCCGAGACCACGCGCGTGGCGCCGTGCTCCCGCAGGATCGCCGCGTGTCGAATTTCCATGGCCAGGTAGGCGTCCTTGTTATTGGCCACGCCCCACAGCAGCCAGGTCGAGAGCGTCGCCTTGGGCTTGGGGGCGGACGCGGCGGCGGCAGCGGCCGGCGCGGGCGCGGCGGTGGCGCCCCCGTGCGATGACCGGGCGCGGGACTTGGGCTGCTGGAGCGGCGCGGTGCTGTGGTTGGGCAGGAAGTTGGCGAGGCGGGCGGCGATGGCTTCGGCGTCGGCGGTCTTCCAGGTGCCGCCCGGCGACAGGGGGGGCAGGCGGGCGATGGAGGCGGCGAGTGCGGTGACGGCAACGTCGCGCGGCAGGTCGGCCAGGCGGGCGGCTTCCTGCCACGGATCGACGCCGAGGCGGGTGAGCGCCGTCAGCACCGTAAGCTTGATGCCGTTGGCCTCCTCGCCCACTTCGGCGTGGAGGAAGGCGTTGTAGGCGGAGTGGCCGAGGGAATATTCCGGACGCAGGGTCATGACGGAAGCCTCGCGGTGCATTCGTGTCCCTCTCCCCCTTGCGGGGGAGAGGAGTATGAAGATGACGTCTGATCGGCGTGGGCTAGAAGCCCATGCCGCCCATGCCGCCGCCGCCCATGCCACCCATTCCGCCCATGCCACCCGGCATGCCGCCGCCCATTCCACCCGACTCGTCGGGATGGTCGGCGACCATGGCTTCGGTGGTGATGAGCAGACCGGCGACGGAGGCCGCCCCCTGCAGGGCGGCGCGGACGACCTTCACCGGGTCGATGACGCCTGATTTGATCATGTCGACATATTCGCCCTTCTGGGCGTCGAAGCCGTAGTTGTGGCTCTTCTGCTCCAGCATGTGGCCGGCGATGACGGCGCCGTCGTGGCCGGCGTTCTGGGCGATCTGGCGCACCGGCGCCTGGAGCGCGCGGCGCACGATGTCGATGCCGACCTGTTGATCGTGGTTGGCGCCCTTCTTTCCGTCGAGCACGCGCGTGGCATAGAGGAGAGCAGCGCCGCCGCCGGCGACCACGCCTTCCTCGACCGCGGCCTTGGTGGCGTGCATGGCGTCCTCGACGCGGTCCTTCTTTTCCTTGACCTCGAACTCGGAGCCGCCGCCCACCTTGATGATGGCGACGCCGCCGGCCAGCTTGGCCAGGCGCTCCTGGATCTTCTCGCGGTCGTAGTCGGACTCGGTCTCTTCCACCTGCTTCTTGAGCTGGGCAACGCGGGCCTCGATGTCCTTCTTCTTGCCGGCGCCGTCGATGATGGTGGTGTTGTCCTTGTCGATGACGACGCGCTTGGCCGAGCCCAGCATGTCGAGCGTCACGTTCTCGAGCTTGATGCCGAGTTCTTCCGAGATCTCCTTGCCGGCGGTCAGGATGGCGATGTCTTCCAGCATCGCCTTGCGGCGATCGCCGAAGCCCGGCGCCTTGACGGCCGCGACCTTGAGGCCGCCGCGCAGCTTGTTGACCACCAGCGTGGCCAGCACTTCGCCGTCGATGTCCTCGGCGATGACGAGCAGCGGCCGCGTCGACTTCACCACCAGCTCGAGCAGCGGCAGGATGGTCTGAAGGCTCGACAATTTCTTGTCGTGGATGAAGATGTAGGGGTTCTCGAGCTCGACGGTCATCTTCTGGGCGTTGGTGACGAAGTAGGGCGAGAGCCAGCCGCGATCGAACTGCATGCCTTCGACGACATCGAGTTCGGTCTCGACGTTCTTGGCTTCCTCGATGGTGATGACGCCCTCGTTGCCGACCTTCTTCATGGCCTCGGCGATCATTTTGCCGATCGCCTTGTCGCCGTTGGCCGACACGGTGCCGACCTGGGCGATTTCCTCCGGGGTGGAGACCTTGCGGGCGCGGGCCTGCAGCTCCTCGATCACCCAGGCGGCGGCGAGATCGATGCCGCGCTTGAGGTCCATCGGGTTCATGCCGGCGGCCACCGACTTGGCGCCCTCGCGGGCGATCGCCTGGGCGAGCACCGTGGCGGTGGTGGTGCCGTCGCCGGCGGCATCGGAGGTGCGGGTGGCGACCTCACGGCAGAGCGAGACGCCCATGTTCTCGAAACGGTCGGAGACCTCGATCTCCTTGGCCACCGTCACGCCGTCCTTGGTGATGCGCGGGGCGCCGTAGGACTTGGCCAGCACGACGTTGCGGCCCTTGGGGCCGAGCGTCACCTTGACCGAATCGGCCAGGAGATCGACGCCGCGCAGCATGCGGGAGCGGGCATCGGCGCCGAAACGGACATCTTTTGCGGACATGGCGGGTAGAGCCTCCGGGCACGGTGTTCTGAATTGTCGGAAAACAGGGGCGCCGCCAGTACGGGACGTTCAAGAGAGGGGCGCGTGCCCTCTAGATGGGGCCTCGGAGGCCATTTCCCTAGAACTATCTGGCCCGGCGATCGGGCCGATGACCGGGAAGAGGCGGCGACTTGCGCCAGATCAAGGCCCCGGGAGGCCGCACCGGTTCTGCTGACCCATGATGCGGACCTTCATCTACCGCTGCCCGGCGACGGGCTACAATGTTCAGGGGGAGCACGATTCCGGCGCCCTGCCGGTGCCGGCCTATGTCCTGCAGGACTGCCTGGCGTGCCGCAGCTTCCATCTGGTCGATCCGCGGACCGGCCGGCTGATGGCCGACGAGGTGCCGCGGCCCAAGCCGCCGGAATTCTGATCCGGATTTTTTGGCGCGGATTCCTGAGCGGGCCGGCCCTACTCGGCCGCCTTGATCCGCTCTTCCAGCATGGCGCGGATCGGCGCGTCGGCGGGCAGCAGGGCCAGCAGCGTCTTCCAGCGGGCCTCGGCCCAGTCGGTGAGCGTGCGCGTGTCGAGCGGCGCCAGCGCATCGGCCTTTGCATAAGCGTCGGCCGCGCGGGCGTTCTCGCCCAGCACCTTCCAGGCGTTGGCGAGGCGCAGCCAGCCGGCGCGGTCGGCGGGATTGTCCTTCAGGCGGGCGTCGAGACCCTCGACCATGGAACGAATCGCCTGCTGGCGTTGCGCCGGATCGAGGCTCTGCATCGCCTCCTGCTGCTCGCGCGTGGGCTGGGGCATGCCGGAGGGCGCGGACGGCGCCGCAGTGGCCGGCACCGGCAGGCCCGCGGCCCTGGCCACGCGCCCGATCTCGGACCGCAGCATGCCGAGCCACGGCGCGTCGGGCGGGCTCGCGGCCTCCAGCGCCTGCCAGCGCGCGACGGCCGCGCGGCTGTCGCCGCTCTGGGCTTCGTGCAGGCCGAGATAGTACTGCGTGCGCGCATCGTCGGGCCGGAGCGCCAGCGCCCGCTCGAAGGCCTTGCGGGCGTCGGGCGTCACGGTGCCGTCGGCCTCGAGCACGAGCGCCTCGCCCAGCGCCGAGAGGGCGTCGGGATCGTCGGGCGCCTCGGCCAGGCGGGCGCGGGCGCGGGCCAGCATCTGGGCCGTGGTGACGCCTTCGTTGGGGTTGGGATGTTCCCGCGCCTGAAGCGTGCCGAAGGGGGCGGCCGGCAGGCCGGGGCGGCCGATGTTGAGATAGACGCCGAGGGCGGCCAGCGGGATCAGCAGCGACAGCGCCGGCGGCAGCAGGCGGTGCAGGGTGGCGGAGTCCCTGGGGGCGGCGGCTTCCTCGGCGGCGGCCCCCTCTGCAGCGTTGAGCATCCGTCGCTCGACTTCGAGGCGGGCGGCGGCGGCTTCGGTTTCCGGCGTGGTGCCCTCCGCGCGCGCGCGCTCGATCTCGGCCAGCTGGTCGCGATAGATGGCGAGCGCGCTGTCGAGCCGCTCGGTCCGCCGCGCGCTGGAGC
>RGPT01000090.1 GCA_010032545.1 Alphaproteobacteria bacterium | reverse complement strand
ACGAGCTTGCCATTGTGGCGCTTGAAGTAGGCGTGATAGTCGGCCGCGAATTTTTCCAGTGCGGCCTTGGTGTCCTTGGCGAAGGCATCGAGCTTGCCCGCTTCGGGGGCTGGAGCGACGAGCGGCACGCCCTTGGTGCGGATGGCGTGGTCGGGCGTCACCGGCCCCTGCTGGCTGTAGCGCGCGATCTCCTTGCCGTTCACGAAGGCCAGGATCTCCGGACCGGTGCGGAACTCCAGGACGAAGCGCTGCGCCGCTTCGCGGCCGCCGCTCTTCGCCGGCAACGATAGCAGGCCGCGCAGGATTGGCGCGACCTCGGCCACCGGCGCGATCTGCCCGGGCAGCGTGGCGCCCGCGAAAATCTTGCGCGTCTTCTTCGCCAGGCGCTTTTCGGCCAGCGTCACCAGGTCGATCATGCGGACGTAGGCTTCTTCGGCCGTGGCGCCCATCGAGAAGATGCCGTGTTTCAGCAGAATCAGGCCTTCGGCGTCGGGATTGGCCTGGCTGACCTCGCTGCACTTCCTGGCGAGCGCGAAGCCCGGCATCACGTAGGGCACCAGGGCCGCGCGCGGGCCGAACACGTCGCGTGCGAGCGCCTCGCCGTCGGGCTGGTCGGTGAGCGACAGCACCGCGTTGGAATGCGTGTGGTCGATGAACTTGTGCGGCAGGAAGGCGTGCAGCAGCGTCTCGACCGACGGGTTGGGCGACTTGGCGTCGAGCAGGTTGCTGCGCTGGACATTCACCATGTCCTCGTCGCTCAGCGCTTGCAGGCCCTCGAGTTCGCGCAACGGATCGAGCCGGACGGCGGGCAGGCCGGGCGCCTCGATCGTGCCCATGTCCCAGCCGCTGCCTTTTACGCACAGCACGTCGATCGTCCGGCCTGTGATGTCGGCCATGCGCGTCTTCACCGAGGTGTTGCCGCCGCCATGCAGCACCAGGCGTGGCTCGCCGCCCAGCAGGCGGGTGGTGTAGACGCGGAGCGCTAGGTCCTCGCCGATGCCCTGGGCGGCGTGCTGGGTGATCGCTGTCGTGGCGTCCTGGTCGGACCAGAGATTCTTCATGCTACCGACTTACTCCTCCGGCTGGATGCCGGCGTCCTTCGCGATCTTCATCCAGGTCGCGATCTCCTGCACCTGATAGGGCTTGAACTGCGCCGGATCGCGCGGTTCGACGGTGAAGCCGAGCTTGTCGATCTTCTCCACGACTTCGGCCTTTTTCAGGCTCTTCATGATCTCTGCGGAGAGAACGTCGAGAATTGGCTGCGGTGTCGCCGCCGGCGCGAAGAAGGCGGCCCACGACGAGGCGTTGGCGCCGGTCACGCCCTGTTCCTCGAGCGTTGCCACGTCGGGAAGCTTCGGGTTGCGCTTCGGGCTGCCGATGGCGACGGCGCGGATCTGGCCGGCCCTGATCTGCGCCAGCACGCTGGGCAGCGTCGAATTGGAAAGGTCGATGCGGCCGCCGATCAGCTCCTGCACGAGGGGCGCCGCGCCGCGATAGGGCACGTGGGTCATCTTGATGCCGGTGCGCGCCATGAAGAGCTCGGTGGAGAGATGCGAGCCCGAGCCGATGCCGGTCGAGCCGTAGTTCAGCTCGCCGGGCTTGGCCTTGGCGAGCGAGATCACCTCCTGGATGGTCTTGGCGGGCAGCTCGTTCTTGACCACGAAGACATGCTCGAAGGCGCCGGCCCCGGCGAGGGGCGCGAAGTCCTTCACCGCGTCGTAGCCCGGCTCTTTCAGCATGAACATGTTGTTGCCGTGCGTCTGGTTGTTACCGAACGTGATGGTTTGTCCATCCGGCTTGGCCTTGGCGACGGCGCGCGTGCCGATGGCGCCGGCGCCGCCCGACAGATTCTCGACGACAACCTGTTGGCCAAGTGGGCCCGCAATGTCGGCGGCGACGATGCGGGCGATCACGTCGGTCGGTCCGCCGGCCGGATAGGCCACGACCATCCTGATCGGTCCGGAGGGCTGCCAGGTCTGGGCGACGGCGGGCGATGTGAAGGCGGACTGGGCGAAGGGTGCGGCGAGCAGGCCGGCGCCGAACAGACGACGATTGATCATGGTGCGTGCGCTTCCTAGGCGTGTGAGATGACGATCTTGCCGAAGTGGTTCTGGCTCTTGAGGTGGCGGTACGCTTCCTTCGCTTCGGCAAAGGGGAACACCCTGTCGATCACCGGCTTGAGGCGATTGGCTTCGATGGCGCGGTTCATCGCCTCGAACATCTGCTTGTTGCCGACGTAGAGGCCCTGCACCCGGAGGTTCCGGCGCAGGATCGGCATCGGGTCGACTTGCGCCATGCCCGAAAGAAGTCCGATGACGGCGATGCGTCCACCCAGGCGGGTGGCGAGGAAGGAGCGCGGCAGCGTCCCGGCACCGCCCACCTCGACGGTGATGTCGGCGCCGCGGCCGCCGGTCAGCCTCAGGGTTTCCTGGTCCCAGTCGGGCGTGGCCTTGTAGTCGATCACGGCCTCGGCTCCCATTTTCTTCAGCCGCTCGGCCTTGGCGGCGGAACTCGACGTTGCGATCACGCGCGCGCCGAACATCCGGGCGAACTGCAGCGCGAAGATCGAGACACCGCCCGATCCCTGGATCTGCACGACGTCGCCGGCCTTGATGTTCCCGATTTCGACCAGCGCATGCCACGCCGTCAGGCCGGCGCACGGCAGCGTGGCACCTTCCTCGAAGCTCATGCCGGCCGGCAGCCTGACCACGCCGTCTTCTTCCAGCACCGCCAACTCGGTCAGCATGCCATCGATCGCACCGCCCATGGCCGAGGCCTGCGCCGCCTCGTCGATCGTGCCGCCCACCCATTTCTGCATAAAGCAGCCGGCGACCCGGTCGCCGACCTTGACCCGGCTGACGCCGGGGCCGACCGCGACCACTTCGCCAGCGCCGTCGGACAGCGGGATCAGGTCGGGCTTGGGGGCAGAGCGCGCGTACTGCGCCTCGATGGTCAGCAGGTCGCGGTAGTTGAGCGACGTCGCCCGCACCCGCACCAGCACCTGACGCGGACCAGGCGACGGATCGGGCCGCTCGACCGGCGTGAGCGAGTCGATGCCCTTGGGCGAGGGGATGACATAGCACTTCATCACTGGCCGCCCTTCAACTCGAGAACCGTCTTGGCCATCACGGCTTCCTGGTCCCAGGGAAACAGGATCCAGGTGTCCTGGCTCACTTCGGTGATGTAGCTGTCGACGGTCGGCCGGCCAGCGGGCTTGGCATAGACCGTGGCGAAATGCGCTTCCGGCAGCATCGCCCGCACGGCGCGGGCGGTGACGCCGGTGTCGACCAGGTCGTCGACGATCAGCCAGCCTTTGCCCCGTTCCTGCTCGGCCGCCGTGCCCTTGAGGAGTTCGACCTTGGCGCCACGCTCCATGCGGTCGTAGGTCGAGCAGCAGACTGTGTCGATCAAGCGAAGGTTCAACTCGCGGGCGATGATGGCGGCGGGCACCAGGCCGCCGCGCGTGATCGCCACCAGACCCTTGAACGGCCCGAGATCGGCCAACCGCCAGGCGAGCGCGCGGGCGTCGCGGTGCAATTCCGTCCAGGAGACGGGAAACATCCTCTTGTAGCCGTCCGCCTCCGCCATCCCGTTTGTCCCTTTCGTCTGTCGCAGCGCCGTCTTGCCCGGCGGCGATCCGTGGATTAACAGCTTCTTCCAGGACATTGAAGGTCGGCAACCGGGGACAAAGGCCGAAGGGGGCAGCTGCGTATGGGAATCGATTTGGGCCCGGCGTTCTGGGTCGGCTTGGGCGAAATCATCGTCGTCAACATTCTGCTGTCCGGCGACAACGCCTTGGTCATCGCACTCGCCAGCCGGAACCTGCCGAAGAATCAGCAGAAAACCGCGATCCTGGCCGGCAGCGCCGGTGCGATCGTGCTGCGTATCGTCTTCGTGCTGGTCCTGGGCTGGCTGCTGCAGATCCCTTATCTCAAGCTGATCGGTGGACTGCTGTTGCTGTGGATCGGCGTAAAGCTGGTCCAGGGCGAGGAGGAGCACGGCGACGGGGTCGCAAGCAGCTCGTCCTTGTGGGTGGCTGTCCGCACCATCATCATCGCAGACGCGGTAATGAGCCTCGACAATGCCATCGCCATTGCCGCGGCGGCCAAGGGCGACACGGTGCTGATCGTGCTCGGCCTCCTGATCAGCATTCCGCTGATTATCTTCGGCGCCACGCTCATCATGGCGGTAATCGCCCGCTTCCCGGTGCTGATCGTCCTGGGTGGCGGCCTGCTCGGCTTCATCGCCGGTGACGTGATCGAGACCGACCCGGCGATCAACGGCTGGCTCGAGGCGCGGATTCCGAACGCGCATCTGGCTTTCGAGATCGGCTGTGCGGTGCTGACGGTGGCCCTCGGCTACTGGCTGCAGCAGCGCGACCGCCGGAAAAAACACGACAAGCCGGTCGACTTGGCGAACGGCACGGACAAGGAGTAGGCGCCATGGCCAAGATGAAGGCGATCCTCGTGGCAGTCGACGGTTCGAGCTACTCCGACCGCGCCGTCCAGCATGCGCTCGACCTCGTGGTCGGCGGCCTCGCGGCCGAACTCCACCTGCTCAATGTGCAGCCCAACCTTGGCGGAGCCATTTCGGCATTCGTGTCGAAGGCGCAGCTCGACGCCCATCACCGCGAGGAAGGCACCAAGGCGCTCGCTTCGGCGGTCGAACTGGCCAAGAAAGCGTCGGTCCCGGCCAAGGTTCATATCGGCGTGGGGCGTCAGGGCGAGATCGTCAGCGACTTCGTCGGCAAGGTCGGCGCGGGTCTGGTCGTTCTCGGAACCCGTGGCCACACCGGCCTGGCCGGTGTCCTGCTGGGTTCGGTCGCCCAGGACGTGATCGCCCACGTCTCCGTGCCGGTCACCCTGATAAAGTAGGGGTGCCGGCCGGACCGCGCGGTTGTTGGCGCGGGCGGGAAGGCGTAAAACCGCGCCGCAACCCGGAGGGCGTGGCGCGTGGGCGAGGAGATGTGGCGGAACCAGGCGCTGGCGCCTTTTGCCACCCTGCCATGGCAGACGAGGGGCCGCCTGCACGACGAGCCGAGCTCGCCCAGCCGCAGCCCGTTCCAGCGCGACCGCGACCGCATCATTCACTCGACGGCCTTTCGGCGCCTGAAACACAAGACGCAGGTCTTCGTCTATCACGAGGGCGATCACTACCGCACGCGGCTGACCCATTCGCTCGAAGTGGCGCAGATCGCACGCACGATCTGCCGCGTGCTGCGGCTCGACGAGGATCTGGGCGAAGCGGTGGCGCTCGCGCACGACCTCGGCCACACCCCGTTCGGCCATGCTGGCGAGGAAGCGCTGCACGCCGCCATGAAGGACCATGGCGGCTTCGATCACAACGCCCAGACGCTCCGCATCCTCACCAAGCTCGAGGAGCGCTACGCCGAGTTCAACGGCCTCAACCTCACGTGGGAGACGCTGGAAGGTGCGGTCAAGCACAACGGGCCGCTCCTCAAGGAGGGGCGTACGCTGTCGCAGCTGCCTGCCGCCATCGTCGAATACTGCCAGGATCACGACCTCGAACTCGACGGTCATGCCGGCCCGGAGGCGCAGGTCGCGGCGTTGAGCGATGACATTGCCTACAACAATCATGACATCGACGACGGCCTGAGAGCCGGCCTGTTCGAGATTGCCGATCTCCGGGAAGACGTGCTGATCGAAACGCGGCGTCGCCTCAAGGATGCCGCGCTCGGTTCGGTGGCCGACATCCGGGCGCTGGGCCGGCCGGTGGTGGCCTTCTCGGAGCACATGGCGGCAACCGACCGCACGGTGAAGGCGTTTCTCTACAAGCGCATGTATGAGCACTGGCGGCTCAACCGCTCGCACTCCAAGGCGCGCCGGGTCGTGGCCGACCTGTTCGGGCTGCTGTTCGCCGAACCCAACTGCCTGCCGTCGCCCTGGCGCGAGCGCGCCGAACTGGCCGGGCCCCACGCCCGCGCCCGGCTGGTCGCCGACTACATCGCCGGCATGACCGATCGCTTCGCCCTCGACGAGCACCGGCGGCTGTTCGATCTTTACGAGTGAGGGTTTCACCCCGAGGCCGAGTGACCTTGCCCTTGGCCTCAAAGATCCCTTGCGGCGCTCCAGGACGGGGACGACCCCGCCCGGGATGACAAAATGCGCTGAATACGCAATACCCCCGGCCATGAACCCCTATCGCCATTTCATCGGTGTCGTTGTGGCTGCCCTCGAGGCCATGCAGGCCTCTGGCGAGCTGCCGCCGTCGCTCGACTTTTCCGCCATAACCGCCGAGCCGCCGCGCGATCCGGCGCACGGCGACATCGCGACCAATGCCGCCATGGTGCTGGCCAAGCCTGCGGGCAAGAAGCCGCGCGATCTCGCCGAGCCGCTGCTGGCCCGGCTCAAGGCCGATCCCGACGTGGTCGATGGCGCGGTCGCGGGACCGGGCTTCATCAATCTCAAGATCGCCGACGGCTTCTGGCGGGCGCGGCTGGGCGAGTGCCTGGCGGCAGGTATTGCCTACGGCGATTCGCAGCTTGGTGCGGGCCACAAGGTCAATGTCGAATATGTCTCGGCCAATCCGACCGGCCCGCTGCACGTGGCGCACGCCCGCGGCGCGGTTGTTGGCGATGCGCTTGCCAACCTGCTGCACAAGGCGGGTTTTGCCGTCACCAAGGAATACTACATCAACGATGCCGGCGCGCAGGTCGACAAGCTCGGCCAGTCGACCTACCTGCGCTACAAGGAGGCGCTGGGTGAGACCATCGGCGCGATTCCCGAAGGCCTCTATCCCGGCGAATATCTGAAGGATGTGGGTGCCGCCCTGGCGAAGCGCGACGGTGCGCGCTGGATCGACAAGCCTGAGGTCGACTGGCTGCCCGAGGTTCGCAGCTTCGCGATTGCCGCACTAATGGCCGAAATCCGGACCGACCTCGAGACGCTGGGCGTCAACATCGATGTCTTTTCCTCCGAACGCGCGCTGGTCGACGCGGGCGCCGTCGACCGTGCCTTTGACGATCTGTTGAAGCAGGGGCTGATCTATCAGGGCCGGCTCGATCAGGCCAAGAGCGAGAAGGCAGAGGAATACGAGGACCGCGAGCAGACGCTGTTCCGGGCCACGCAGTTCGGCGACGACGTCGACCGGCCGCTCAAGAAGTCGGACGGCGGCTGGACCTATTTCGCCAACGACATTGCCTATCACCACGACAAGTACCGCCGTGGCTTCGCCGACATGATCGATATCTGGGGCGCCGATCACGGCGGCTACGTGAAGCGCATGAAGGCGGCGGTGAGCGCCATAACCGACAAGAAGGGCAGGCTCGACATCAAGCTCTGCCAGCTTGTGCGCGTCATGAAGAACGGCGAGCCGGTACGCATGTCCAAGCGCGCCGGTACCTTCGTCACCCTGCGCGATCTGCTCGACGAGGTCGGGCCCGATGTCGTGCGCTTCACCATGCTGACCCGCAAGAACGACGCGGCGTTCGACTTCGACCTGGTCAAGGCCACGGAACAGTCGCGCGACAATCCGGTGTGGTATGTGCAGTACGCCAATGCCCGTACCCACTCGGTCGTCCGCCAGGCCGCCGCTGCCGGGATCGCGGCCGGTGCCGTGTCGGGTGCCGTGCTCGACCGGCTGTCCGATGACGGCGAACTCGCCCTGATCAGGCTGATTGCCCAGTGGCCGCGGCAGGTCGAGGCCGCTGCGGTGTCGCACGAGCCACACCGCATCGCCTTCTATCTCTACGATCTGGCCGCTGCTTTCCACGCCCATTGGACCCGTGGATCGAAGGAGCCTGGGCTGAAATTCGTTATCGAGGGCGATGCCGAGCTCACCCGGGCACGTCTCGCATTGGTACAAGCCGTCGGTTTTGTGATAGGATCAGGTCTAAAGGTCTTCGGCGTCACACCCGTCGATGAAATGAGATAAAAAAATGCACATCCGCCGGTCCCCCTCCGGCGACGGTCCAACGATTTACCGACCCAACGAGTCGGTTGCCGTGCGGCTAGATCCGCCGCCCCGGCCCGTCGCTCACGACCCTGATTCGATCCCGCCGCCGCCGCGGGATTCCCTGCTGATGCGCGTCAACCGCCGGCGCGGCCAGATCCTGACGGTTATGGTGTCGATCGCGGCCATCGCCAGTTTCGGCTCGGTCGTATGGTGGGCCCACAATCAGGACGTGAAGGCGGGCGGTCGCGGACTGGAGCCGCTGGTCGTCCAGGCGCCCGCGACGCCGTCGCGGGTGAAGCCCGAAAACGCCGGTGGCCTGGTACCGCCCAACCAGGACAAGGAAGTCTTCAACCGCATCGCGCCGGGCGCGGTGGCGAGCCAGCCCGAGAAGCTGCTGCCGACGGCTGAGACGCCCAAGCTGCCGCCCGCCGGCCTGCCGGCGCCCGCGGCGCCGAAGCCACCAGAGGTCATTGCCGCCAAGACCCCAACACCGGGGCAACCGACGGGACCGGTCGCCGGCCCGGCGCCTGCTCCGGTCGCCACCGCAACATCGCCGGCAGGCGCGCAGCCCGCTGTCGCCGCGCCGTCCACGGAGAGTGGCCCGAGCATCGCCAGCCTGATCGAGGGCATGTCCGGCCCGACCGGCGGATGGCGGGTACAGATAGCCGCGGTGAAGAGCGAGGACGTGGCAAAGTCGACCTGGGCACGCCTGCAAAGCGCGCACGGCGACGTGCTGGCCAACCTGCGCATGCAGGCGGTCCGCGTCGATCTCGGCGACAAGGGTGTGTGGTATCGCGTCCAGGCGGGTCCGCTCGACGAGAAGCAGGCACAAAGCGTCTGCAGCACTCTGAAAGGACGACGTGCAGATTGCGTCACGGTTCCGCCGGCACGGTGAGACCAGATACGGTGAGACTTGACCAGGTGAGATCCTGCCGATGAGCCGCCCGCGTGCGGCGATATTTGGCTGCGCCGGCCAGGACCTCACCCCTGAAGAGCGCGCGTTCTTCCGCGACGCCGATCCCCTCGGCTTCATCCTTTTCGCGCGCAATATCGACACGCCCGACCGCACGCGCCGGCTCGTCGACGATCTTCGCTCGTGCGTGGCACGGTCCGACGCGCCGGTGCTGATCGACCAGGAAGGCGGTCGCGTCGCGCGCCTCAGGCCGCCACACTGGCGCAAGGCACCGCCGGCGCGCCTGCTCGGGCAACTCTATGCGCGCAATCCCGAGCAAGGGCTCGAAGCGACGCGTTTGAATTCGCGGCTGCTGGCGGCCGACGTGGCGTCGGTCGGCTGCGACGTCGACTGCCTGCCGGTTCTCGACATCGCTTTCCCCGAGACCCACGCGGTGATTGGTGACCGCGCCTATGCCGACCGGCCGGAACCGGTGGCCGCGCTCGGCCGCGCGGCGGCCGAAGGGCTTCTGGCCGAGGGCGTGATGCCGGTGATCAAGCACATCCCCGGCCACGGGCGGGCGACCGTCGACAGCCATGAAGCCCTGCCGATGGTGAGCGCGCCGCTCGACTTGCTGGAACGAACCGACTTTGTCCCATTCAAGCTCCTGGCTGACCTGCCCTGGGCGATGACCGGCCATGTGCTGTTCGGCGCCATTGATCCCGAGGCCTGCATCACTGTTTCCGCGCGAGGCGTGCAGCAGGTTATTCGCGGCCATATCGGCTTCGATGGCCTGCTGTTGTCGGATGACCTGTCCATGCGGGCGCTGGGCGGCTCGTTGGGCGAACGGGCCTCGCGCGCCCTGGCCGCCGGCTGCGATGTGGCGCTTCATTGCAACGGGCGGATGGATGAAATGGTCGAGGTCGCAGCTCGAACAGGGCCCATGACAGCCGCTGCCGGGCGCCGATTCGATGACGATCAGCTCGCCCTCGCCCGGCGACGAAACCGGCTCCGACAGCTTCAACGCGGGCGGCCCGGACGTCATCGCGCCGGGCGAGGGCGAGCTGATCGTCAACCTGGAGGGGTTCGAAGGTCCGCTCGACTTGTTGCTGAGCCTGGCGCGGGACCAGAAGGTCGATCTGCGCCGGATCTCGATGGTGGCACTGGTCGATCAGTACCTGGCGCATGTGGCGCAGGCCCGACGGCTCCGGCTGGAACTAGCCGCCGACTACCTCGTGATGGCGGCATGGCTCGCCTACCTCAAGTCGCGCCTGCTGCTGCCCGAACCACCGGCCGGCGAAGAACCATCGGGCCAGGAAATGGCGGATGCCCTGCAGTGGCAGCTGCGTCGGCTCGAGGCCATGCAGGAGGTTGGTGCACGCCTGATGGCTCGGCCGCAGCTCGGTCGCGACATCTTTGTCCGTGGCCAGCCCGAGGGCGTCGTCGTCGTGCGCCGGGCTGTTTGGGACGTGAAGCTCTACGACCTGCTGCACGCCTATGGGGCACAGGTCCGGCCGAAGGACGCCGACACCTATCAGATTGCCCCCATGCAGTTTTTCTCCGTCGAGGAAGCCGCTGAACGGTTGGGCCGAATGCTGGGCATCGCCGTCGACTGGCAGTCGCTCGAGGCGTTTCTGCCGGCCGGGCTCACAGATCCGGCGCGACGGCGCTCGGCGGTAGCGTCGACCTTCGTGGCGGGGCTTCAACTTGCCAAGGACGGCCAGATCGAACTGCGCCAGACCGAGCGATTCGGCCCCATCCAGCTTCGCAAGCGTACCGAACAACGGTGACGGTCCCCAAAATGTCAGAGTCCGAGAATTCCACGCTTCCCGTCGAAGACGAGAAGAACGTCGTCGCGGCGGCTTCTGAAGCCATGTCGGGCATCGTCAGTGAGTCGACCGCCGAGGAGGACGTGGATACCGATCGCCTTCCCGTTGGCAAGCGCATGGCGGCGCCCAAAGACAAGGCGGACGATGACGGCGTTGGCGATGATGACGACGATGACGATGACGATGACGATGACGACGGCGCCGACGACGACGAAGACGAAGACGACGATGACGATGACGACGACGACGACGACGACGAGGACGAGGGGGACGAGAACGAAACCGTCGTCGCCGATGCTCCCGAACCCCTGACGGCAGGGGCCGTCGCCGCCGGTGTCGCGGTGGCAATGGTTGCAGGGGCCGAGGTCGGCAAGGTGACCGACGTCGTTTCGCCTGACCACGCACAGCATCTTCGCCTGATCGAGGCCTTGATCTTTGCGGGCACCCAGGCTCTTGACCAGAAAGAGTTGGCCGACCGCCTGCCCAATGACGCTGACGTGCCGCGCCTGTTGGCGGATCTGGCCGAGACATATGCCAATCGAGGTGTAAACCTCGTGCATGTGGCCGGCGGTTACGCCTTCCGCACCGCGCCCGACCTGTCGGAGAAACTCAAGATCGAGCGGCCGGTAACGCGAAAGCTGTCGCGAGCCTCGGTCGAGACCCTGGCCATCATCGCCTATCACCAGCCGGTGACGCGTGCGGAAATCGAACAGGTCCGCGGCGTCGGCCTCAGCAAGGGCACACTCGACCTGCTGTTCGAGCAGAACTGGATCAAGCCGATGGGACGCAGGCGGGCGCCTGGCAAACCGGTGACCTGGGGCACGACCGACTTCTTTCTCGAGCACTTCGGCCTGTCCAGCCTGGACGATCTGCCAGGGCAGGAGGAATTGAAGGCCGCCGGGCTCTTGGATGCCCGCGCCCAGCCCCCCATATTCAACACGGATGAGCCGGATCTGCCGCTCGAGCCGGCCGAGGACGAGGCCGACGAACCTCTCGCTACCGACGAGCCGGTTCGTTCGGTCTAGATTAGGCCTTATTCGGCAGGTTGCCGGGGCTTCTATTGGGGTGCCATAATAACCCCTCATGAATTCGATACGCCGATCGAAATCGTTTTTGGGAGCAATTTCACATGGGTAGCTTCAGCATATGGCACTGGCTCATCGTGCTGGCCGTGGTGCTGCTGTTGTTCGGCGGTCGCGGCAAGATTTCGCAGCTTATGGGCGACTTTGGCAAGGGTCTCAACGCCTTCAAGAAGGGCGTCGGGGCGGCGACTGACGAGACGACGGCGGCTGCACCGCCACCGGGCCAGCCTGGCGATACTGCGAAGCCGATCTCGGCGCAGGCCACGACCACGCCTCCAGGGACCCCGGCGGGCGGCCAGGTCCACCAGGACAGCGCGGCCAAGGTCTGACGGGGCCCTCGGTCGCATCACGGCGCGTCTGGGTCTGATTACCGATGTTCGGTATCGACAGTCCTGAGCTTCTCGTCATCGCCATCGTGGCGCTGGTCGTCATCGGCCCCAAAGAGCTGCCCAGCCTGTTACGCAGCTGGGGCAAGTGGATGGCCAAGATGCGCGGCATGGCGTCGGAGTTCCGCGGCCATGTCGACGAGATGGTTCGCCAGTCCGAGCTCGATGACGTCAAGAAACAACTCGATGCGGTGCCTGGCCTCGATCTGCAGTCGCTCGATCCGACCAAGCAGATCAAGAGCATGATCCAGGAGGGCGTGGCCGAGGGCGAGAAGGCGCTGAACGAGGCCAAGTCCCAGATCAACACATCGATCGACAACCCCCTGGCCGCGCCTGAATCCGCGCCCCAAATCGCGGTCGCGCCCCTTGCCGAACCCGCGGTCGTGGCGACGGTCGATCCGGCGCCCGCCGTGGCGGAAGTCGCCGCTCCGGCCGAGCCTGTCGTGGTAGCTTCAGTGGAAGACAAGCCGGTCAAGGCGGCGGTCGCCGGCTAGGGCGCCAAATAGCGCTTTGAATTGAGAGCCAAAGGGCGGCATAACGCGCCAGCCATGCCGCGAAGCTGAAATTGACCCAAGCGCACGACGGACCCGAAGACGACAAGCCGATGCCGCTGCTCGATCACCTGATCGAGCTGCGCAAGCGGCTGATCTATGCCCTGGCCGGGTTCTTGCTGGTCTTCTTCGTCACTTTCTATTTCGCCAAGCCGATCTTCTCGTTTCTCATCCAGCCGGCGCTGTCGGATGGATACAAGGTCGTGGTCCTCGACATCTTCGAGTTCTTCTTCGTCACCGTGAAGCTGTCGGGTTTCGTGGCGCTGATCGTGGGCTTTCCGCTGATCGCGGTGCAGATCTGGATGTTCGTGGCGCCGGGCCTCTACCGCCACGAGAAGCGGGCCTTCGTGCCGTTCCTCGTCGCCACGCCGTTCATGTTCTACGCCGGCTGCCTCGTGATGTATTACATCGTGCTGCCGTACGTGATCAATTTCATGCTCACGGTCTATGCGCCGCCCGACATCGAGAAGACGCTGCGCTCCTCGGACTATCTTGAGCGCATCCTGCAGCTGGTGTTCGCCTTCGGTTTCGCCTTCGAGGTGCCGGTGCTGCTGACCCTGCTGGTTCAGGTCGGCATCGTCACCACCGAGGGGCTGCGCTCCAAGCGCCGCTACGCCATCGTCGTGGCTTTCATCATTGCCGCCGTGCTGACACCGCCCGACGTGGTGAGCCAGCTCGCCCTCGCCATCCCGCTGCTCATCTTCTACGAGATCAGCATCCTGATCGGCCGCGTCATCGAGCGGAAGCGCGACGCTGCGGAGAAGAAGGCCGAGGCAGACGAACTCGCGGCCGAGGAAGCAGCGCAGAAGGCCGAGGCGGACAGGAAGGTCGAGGAAGAGAAGGCCGAGGCAGAGAAGAAGGCCAGGGACGCGACCAGCTAAGCCATGCACGACATACGTTTCATCCGCGAAAACCCCGAGGCCTTCGATGCCGGCCTGAAGAAGCGCAACCTGGCGCCGCTGTCGGCCGAGCTGCTCGAGATCGACAAGCACCGTCGCGCCGCCATTTCCGGCAGTGAGACGCTGCAGGCCCGGCGCAAGGCGCTCAGCCAGCAGATCGGCATCGCCAAGCGCAAGGGCGAGCCCGCCGACGCCCTGATGGCCGAGGTGGCGGCGCTCGAAGAGTCGCTCAAAAAGGGTGAGGGCGAAGCGGCCCGCCTCGACGAGGAGCTCACCCACCGGCTGGAAGTACTCCCCAACCTGCCGTTCGACGAGGTGCCCGAGGGCACCGACGAGCACGGCAATGTCGAGATCCGGCGCCATGGCAACCAGCGCAACTTCGGCTTCACGCCCAAGGATCACGTGGCGCTGGGCGAGGCCACCGGTGAGATGGATTTCGCTGCCGCGGTGAAGATCTCGGGCTCGCGTTTCGTGTTCCTGAAGGCGCACCTGGCCCGGCTCGAACGCGCGCTGGCGCAGTTCATGCTCGACCTGCACACGACCGAGGGTGGCTATACCGAGGTCAATCCGCCCTTGCTGGTGCGTGACAACGCCGCTTACGGCGTCGGCCAGCTGCCGAAATTCGCCGAGGAGATGTTCCACACCGACAACGGCTATTGGCTGGTGCCGACCGCCGAGGTGCCGCTCACCAATCTGGTGAACGACACTGTGCTCGACGAGAGGGAATTGCCGCTGCGCTTCACCGCCTTCACGCCCTGCTTCCGCTCGGAAGCGGGCGCCGCCGGCAAGGACACACGCGGCCTGATCCGCCTGCACCAGTTCCCCAAAGTCGAGTTGGTCAGCATCACCACGCCCGAGCAGTCGGCTGCCGAGCATGACCGCATGACCGCCTGCGCCGAGGAAGTGCTGAAGCGACTGGGCCTTGCTTTTCGCACGATCGTGTTGTGCGGCGGCGACATGGGCCCGGCCTCGCGCAAGACCTATGACATCGAGGTCTGGCTGCCCGGCCAGGGCGCCTATCGCGAGATTTCGAGCTGCTCCAACTGCGGCGACTATCAGGCTCGCCGCATGGGCGGGCGCTTCCGGCCCCAGGGCGGCAAGGGAACGCGCTTCCTGCACACGCTGAACGGCTCGGCGCTGGCCGTCGGCCGCACCATGGTTGCCATCCTGGAGAACTACCAGAACGAGGACGGCTCGGTGACCATTCCCGAGGCGCTGCGTCCCTACATGGGCGGATTGGCGGCGATCCCGGCGCCGGCTGCAAAAAAATGAAGCCGGTCGATCTCGCCCGTGCCCGCATCCTCGTCACCAACGACGACGGCATCCATGCGCCCGGCCTCGAGGCGCTGATCGAGATCGCCTCGCAGCTCTCGAGCGACGTCTGGGTGGTGGCGCCCGAGGTCAACCAGAGCGGCGCCGGCCATTCGCTGTCGCTGTCGCGGCCGATCCGGGCGCGCGAGGTGAGCGAGGCCAAGTTCGCGCTGGAAGGCACGCCGACCGATTGCGTGCTGTTCGCGGTCAAGCACCTGCTGAAGGACCGCAAGCCCGACGTCGTGCTGTCGGGCGTCAACCGCGGCACGAACATGGCCGACGACGTGACCTACTCGGGCACCATTGCCGCCGCCATGGAAGGCTGCCTGCTCGGCCTCCGGTCGATCGCCTTCAGCCAGGCCTACATGCACGACCATCCGGTGAAGTGGGGCACGGCCACGCACCACGGTGCTGCCGTCGCGCGCCGTGTGCTCGCTACCGACTGGCCGAGGAACGTGCTGGTCAACGTCAACTTCCCCGACACGGTCGCCGCCTCGGTCCAGGGCGTCCGGGTCACCCACCAGGGCACGCGCGGTTTTGGCGGCCACATCATCGAGCGCCGCGACCCGCGCGGCGGCACCTACTACTGGATCGGCTACCAGCCGCAGGAGGGCGAGATCGACGAGTCGAGCGACATCGCGGCGGTCCGCTCCGGCCACATCTCGGTGACGCCGCTCCACCTCGACCTCACGCACGAGGCCATGCGCCGCCGGCTGCGCGCCGAGTTCGAGGCGGC
>RGPT01000089.1 GCA_010032545.1 Alphaproteobacteria bacterium | reverse complement strand
TGGTTGGTGGGCTCGTCGAGGATCAGCAGGTCCGGCTCCTCCAGCCGCGCGGCGCCCGCGATCAGCATCAGCCGCTGCCAGCCGCCCGACAGGGTGCCGAAGGCCTGCCCGGCCAGTTCCGGCGCGACGCCGATCTCGTCCAGCAGCACGTCGATGCGCCAGTCCTCGCCATCGAGGCCCGCGCGCTCCAGCGAGGCGCCCAATACCTCGCGGACGGTCTGCCCGGCCAGGCCGTCGGGCACGTCCTGGGGCACGCTTCCCACCCGCAGGCCGCGGGAGCGCACGACCTGGCCCGCGTTCAGGTCGAGTTCCCCTGTCAGGCATTTCAGCAACGTCGACTTGCCCGCGCCGTTCTCGCCGACCAGCGCCGTGCGCGCATCGTCGAGCAGGAACGAGACGCCCTCGAACACGCGCGTGGCGCCGTAATAGAATCCGGCATTCTCCATGCCCAGCACGGCCTGACGCGGCGCCATTGTCTCGCTCTCGGGGTTTCCGTTCGATGTGCCCGGCAGGGCGCAGCGGCGGTTCTGAGGGGCGAAGCCACGGGCGTCAATAGGCGGCGACGGCCATTGTCTTTCGACCTCGGCCCCTTCAGCCTGCAGGCTCGAGCATCTAGGGGAGAACGAGATGGCCGTTGTAGAGACCGAACGTCAGGGGCAGGTGTTCATCGTGCGCATGAACCGGCCCGAGCGGCTGAACGCGCTCAGCACCGAGATGAGGACGGAGCTCGCCAAGGCCTGGACCGAGTTCCGCGTCGCCAAGGACCTCGAGGTCGCCATTTTCACCGGCACCGGCCGCGGCTTCTGCGCCGGCGAGGACATGAAGGAATCGCTGCAGAAGGGCGTGGCTGGCGGCCAGCGGCCGGCGATGGAAGACCCGTTCATGTCCGGCGCGCTGGAGAAGCCGGTGATCGGCGCCATCAACGGCTTCGCCATGGGCGGCGGCTTCATGCTGGTCGAGCGCACCGACCTGCGCGTGGCCGTCGCTGAGGCAGTGTTCGAGGTCTCCGAAGCCAAGCGCTGGCTGCTGGGCGGTTACAACCACGGCCACATCGCCAACGTGCCCTATCCGATCGCCATGGAAATGGCGCTGGGCTTCCGCTTCACGGCGCAGCGCTTCTACGAGGTGGGCTTCCTCAATCGCGTGGTCGAGGCCGACCAGCTGATGCCGACCGCGCTCGGCATGGCCGAGCATCTGCTCACCCTGCCACCGGCTTCCAGGGTCAACACGGTGCACATGATGCGCCAGATGCGCCCCGCCCCGGCACCCGAGATGCAGCGCCTGGCCGCCGCCCTGCACGACCATGGCGCCAAGAGCGACCTGATGGAATCGCGCGCGGCCTTCGCCGAGAAGCGCAAGCCCAACTTCAAGGGCTGGAACGACCCCGCGGACCGCTACCGGCTGCCGACGCTCGACAAGGCGAAGTGAGGGCCGATGCTCACGTCATCGGATAGTCGTAGCGGATGAAGCCCATGTGCTTCGCCACCTTGTCGTAGAGCAGCCGCGCCCGCGCATTGTCGTGGCGGGTCTGCCAGTAGCAGCGCTCGGCGCCGTTTGCCCGCGCTGCCGCCGCCACCGCCTCGATCAGCGCCCGCGCCGCCCCGTGGCCGCGCGCCGTCTCGTCGACGTAGAGGTCGGCGAGATAGCAGGCATGGCCGTACCAGACGCTGGGATGGAACAGGTAGTGCGTGAGGCCGACCATCCGGCCGTCGAGGCGGGCAGCCAGGCCATGCAGCTCGCGGCCTTCCATCAGCCGGCGCCAGGCGGTGTCGTAGGTCGCCGCAGGGTAGGTGCGCTCGTAGAAGGTGTTGTAGCCGACCGCGAGCGGCTGCCAGCCGGCGCGGTCCTCGGGACGAAGCGGCGAGATCTCGATCACGCCGACCCGGATACCTTGGCCTTGCGCAACCGCGCCACCATCGCCTCCAGGGCCAGCACGTAGGAATCGACGCCGAGGCCAGCGATCACGCCGATCGCGGCGGCCGCGGTGACGGAACGACGGCCGCGCTTCTCGATGTTGGTCATGTGGATTTCGAGTGCCGGTGCGCTGATGGCACGCAGACAGTCGTGCAATGCATGCCCAGTGTGGAGGAAGCCCGCCGGGTTGAACAGGATGCCGTCGACCTTGGCCCGGTCGGCCTTGTAGATCGCCGACACGGCCTCGCCCTCGATGTTGGTGTAGAGAATGTCCAGCGTCACGCGGAGCTTCTTCGCCTGCCGGCGCAGCAGCGCGTCCAGCTCCTTCGCCGTCGTCGTGCCATAGAGCTCGGGCTGGCGCCGACCCAGATACTCCATGTTGGCGCCCTGGATCAGCAGCAGCTTCATCGCGGCAGGGTCGTCGTTCCCATCAGGGCCTCGTCGATGGCGCGCGCGCACTGGCGGCCTTCCCGGATGGCCCACACGACCAGGGACTGGCCTCGGCGCATGTCGCCAGCGGCGAACAGCTTTGGCACCGAGGTCCGGTAGTCGACCACGTTGGCGGCGACGTTGCCGCGCGGGTCGAGCGCCACGCCCGCCTGCTCGACCATGCCGGGCTTGCGCGGGCCCAGGAACCCCATCGCCAGCAACACCAGGTCGGCCTTGAGCTGGAAGGCGCTGCCCGCGACCTCCTGCATGCCCATGCGGCCGTCGGCGCCCTTGCCCCATTCGACGCGCACACACTCGAGCGCCTCGACCTTGCCGTCTTTGCCGACGGCCCGCTTGGTGAGGACGGCGAAGTCGCGTTCTGCACCCTCCTCCTGGGAGGACGAGGTGCGCATCTTCAGCGGCCAATCCGGCCAGGTCAGCGCCTTGTTCTCGCGCGCCGGCGGTGCCGGCATCACTTCGAGCTGGGTGACCGAGGCGGCGCCCTGGCGGTTCGAGGTGCCGATGCAGTCCCCCCGCGGCGCCGCGCGCGCTTCGTCGTCGCCGGCGACGCGCTTGTTCTGCTGGACCAGGAATTCCATGGCGTAGTGGATGCCGTCGAGCTCGCGGCCCGGCACTTCGAGGTCGCGCGGCAGCTCGGCGCCACCGGTCAGGGCCACGGCGTCGTAGCCTTCGAGCAGCGACTTGACCGAGAGCGTGGCGCCGACCTCGACGCCGGTGCGGAATTCGACGCCCTCGGCTTCCATCTGGCGCACGCGCCGGTCGATCAGCCGCTTCTCCATCTTGAAGTCGGGAATGCCGTAGCGCAGCAGGCCGCCGATGCGGTCGGCCTTCTCGAACAGTGTCACCGAATGGCCCGCGCGCGCGACCTGCTGGGCGCAGGCGAGGCCGGCCGGGCCGGAGCCGACCACGGCGACGCGCTTGCCGGTCTTCTTCGCGGGCACGAGCGGGACGACCCAGCCCTCGTCCCAGCCGCGATCGACGATGGCGCACTCGATCGATTTGATGGTGACCGGGTTGTCGTCGATGTTGAGCGTGCAGGCGGCCTCGCACGGCGCCGGACAGATGCGGCCGGTGAATTCCGGAAAGTTGTTGGTCGAGTGCAGCATCTCGAGCGCGTCCCGCCAGCGATCGCGGCGCACGAGATCGTTCCAGTCCGGGATCAGGTTGTTGACCGGACAGCCGTTGTGACAGAACGGAATGCCGCAATCCATGCAGCGCGCGCCCTGCTTGCCGATCTCGGCCGGCGGCAGCGGCAGCACGAATTCCTTCCAGTTCTTCAGACGCGCCTCGACCTTCTCGTAAGGCCGGTCCTTGCGCTCGATTTCCAGAAACCCCGTGGGCAGACCCATCTACGCTACTCCGCCGCGACGGCCTTCGCCGCCGCCCGTTCATGTGCCTGCAGAAGCGCACGCTTGTAGTCGCGCGGCATCACCTTGATGAAACCCTTGAGCGCGTTGTCCCAGTCTTCCAGCAATTCGCGCGCGCGGGCGCTGCCGGTGTGCAGGTGGTGGCGCTCGACCAGGATGCGCAGGCGTTCGGCGTCAAAGCGCAGCACGTCGCCCATGCCGTTGTCTTCCACGTCTACCGCGCGCTGGCGTGGGCGACCCGGGTCCTTGGCGGACTCTTCGACAGAGGCGGGATCGGCCGGACCCACCTTCTCGAGATCGACCATCGCCGGGTTGCAGAGCTGCGTGAAGCGGCCACGCGGATCGTAGACGTAGGCCACGCCGCCCGACATGCCGGCCGCGAAGTTGCGTCCCGTGTCGCCCAGCACGACGACGACGCCGCCGGTCATGTACTCGCAGCCGTGATCGCCGGTGCCCTCGGGCGCACGACGACGCGGCCGCCCGACAGGCCCTTGCCGACGTAGTCGTTGCCGTCGCCGGCCAGCTCGATCGACACGCCGCGCGACAGGAAGGCACCGAAGCTCTGGCCAGCGGTGCCGACGAGCTTCACCGAAATCGTGTCGTCGGCCAGCCCCGCATGGCCGGTACGCCGCGCGACCTCGCCCGAGAGCATGGCGCCCACCGTGCGGTTGACGTTGGTGACCGGCAGCTCGATCCGGACCGGCTGGCCGGTGTCGAGCGCCGGCTGTGCCGCCTCGATCAACTTGTGATCGAGGGCCTTGTCGAGACCGTGATCCTGGCGCTCGCTGTTGGAGATGGCGACGCCCGGCCGTGCCGGCATCTGGTGCAGCAGCTTGGTGAGGTCGACGCCGCCCGCCTTCCAGTGATGAAGGGCGCGGTGCATGTTGAGGCGGTCGACGCGGCCGGTCATTTCGGTGAGCGTACGGAAGCCCAGCCGCGCCATGATTTCGCGCAGCTCCTCGGCCACGAAGAAGAAGTAGTTGATGACGTGCTCGGGCTGGCCGGTGAAGCGCTTGCGCAGCACCGGGTCCTGCGTCGCCACGCCGACCGGGCAGGTGTTGAGGTGGCACTTGCGCATCATGATGCAGCCGGCGGCGATCAGCGGCGCCGTCGCAAAGCCGAATTCGTCGGCCCCCAGCAGCGCACCGATGGCGACGTCGCGGCCGGTGCGCAGTCCGCCATCGACCTGGACCGCAATGCGTCCACGCAGGCCGTTCAGCACCAGGGTCTGCTGCGTTTCGGCCAAGCCGATTTCCCACGGTGAGCCCGCATGGGTGAGCGAGGTGAGCGGCGAGGCGCCGGTACCGCCCTCGAAGCCCGAGATGGTGACGTGATCGGCGCGGGCCTTGCTGACGCCGGCCGCGACCGTGCCGACACCGACCTCGGACACGAGCTTCACCGAGACGCGGGCTTTCGGATTGACGTTCTTGAGATCGTGGATGAGCTGCGCCAGGTCCTCGATCGAATAGATGTCGTGATGTGGCGGCGGCGAGATCAGGCCGACGCCGGCCGTCGAGCGCCGCACGCGGGCGATGTTCTCGTCGACCTTGTGGCCGGGAAGCTGGCCGCCCTCGCCGGGCTTGGCACCCTGCGCCATCTTGATCTGGATGTCGTCGGCGTTGACCAGATATTCCGTCGTGACGCCGAAGCGGCCCGAGGCCACCTGCTTGATGGCCGAGCGCATCGAATCGCCGTTGGCCATCGGCTTGAAGCGGTCCGCCTCCTCCCCGCCCTCGCCGGTGTTCGACTTGCCGCCGATCCGGTTCATGGCGATGGCGAGCGTGGTGTGGGCCTCGCGGCTGATCGAGCCGAAGCTCATGGCACCTGTCGCGAAGCGCTTGACGATGTCGGCCGCCGGCTCGACTTCCTCGAGCGGGATCGCTGCCTCCGCCCACTTGAAGTCCATCAGGCCGCGGATGGTCAGCAGCCGCTCGCTCTGCTCGTTGATGGTGGCGGCGAAGGCCTTGTATTCCTCCGGCAGGTTGCCGCGCACGGCGTGCTGCAGGCGGGCCACGCTCTGCGGCGTCCAGGCATGGTCCTCGCCACGCAGGCGGAAAGCGTAGTCGCCGCCGGCGTCGAGCATGGTGCGATAGATCGGGTTGTCGCCATAGGCGTCACGGTGGCGGCGCACCGTCTCCTCGGCGATCTCGTTCCAGCCTGCGCCCTCGATGGTGGTGGCGGTACCGGTGAAATACTTCTCGACGAAGCCCGAGTGCAGGCCGACGGCGTCGAAGATCTGGGCGCCGCAGTAGGACTGGTAGGTCGAGATGCCCATCTTGGACATGACCTTCAGCAAGCCTTTGCCGACCGCCTTGATGAAGTTCTTCTGGACCTCGTAGGCCTTGAGCGGCAGGCCGTTCTGGATGCGGATCTGCTCCAGCGTCTCGAAGGCGAGATAAGGATTGATGGCCTCGGCGCCGTAACCCGCCAGGCAGCAGAAGTGATGGACTTCGCGCGCCTCGCCGGTCTCGATCACGAGGCCGGTCTGGGTCCGAAGCCCGCGGCGGATCAGGTAGTGGTGTACGGCCGCGGTCGCCAGCAGCGCCGGGATCGGCACCCGCTCGGCCGACACGGCGCGATCCGACAGGATCAGGATGTTGCGATCGGCCAGCACCGCATCGGTCGCCTCGGCACAGATGCGGTCGAGTGCCTTCTCGAGGCCGGCGGCGCCTTCGGCGGCAGGCCAGGTCGTGTCGATGGTGGCGGTCCGGAAGGCGCCGTCGAGCAGTTCCTCGATCGAGCGGATCTTCTCCAGCTCGGCATTGGTGAGGACCGGCTGCGCCACCTCCAGCCGCTTGTGGGTGCCGGCATGGCGGCCCAGCAGGTTGGGGCGCGGGCCGATCATCGATACCAGCGACATCACCAGCTCTTCGCGGATCGGATCGATCGGCGGGTTGGTGACTTGGGCGAAGTTCTGCTTGAAGTAGTTGTAGAGCAGCTTCGGCTTCTTCGAGAGCACCGCAATCGGCGTGTCGATGCCCATCGAGCCGATCGGATCGTCGGGCTCCTTGGCCATCGGTTCGAGGAAGAACTGGATGTCCTCCTGCGTGTAACCGAAGGCCTGCTGGCGATCGAGCAGCGTGGTCGGATCGTTCGACGGCACCGGTGCCGGCGGCTCGGCGAGGTCGTGCAGCTCCTCGAGCTTGTACTGCGTCTCCTTCAGCCACTCCTCGTAGGGCTCGGCTTCGGCCAGCGTCCGCTTCAGTTCCTCGTCCTCGACGATACGGCCCTCATCGAGATCGATCAGCAGCATCTTGCCGGGCTGCAGGCGCCACTTGCGCACGATGTTCGAATCGGGGATCGGCAGCACGCCCGATTCGGACGCCATGACGACCTTGTCGTCCTTGGTAACGATAAAGCGCGCCGGCCTGAGGCCGTTGCGGTCGAGCGTGGCGCCGATCTGGCGCCCGTCGGTGAAGGCAATGCAGGCGGGACCGTCCCACGGCTCCATGAGGGCCGCGTGATACTCGTAGAAGGCCTTGCGCTTGCCATCCATCAGCGGATTGCCGGCCCAGGCCTCCGGAATCAGCATCATCATGGCATGCGACAGCGAATAGCCACCGGCCACCAGAAGCTCGAGCGCGTTGTCGACGCAGGCGGTGTCGGATTGGCCGTGTGGGATGATGGGCCACATCTTGTCGAGATCGGCGCCGATGAGGTCGGACTCCATCGTGCGACGCCGGGCATACATCCAGTTGACGTTGCCGCGCACCGTGTTGATCTCGCCGTTGTGGGCGATGAAACGGTAGGGGTGCGCCAGCTTCCACGACGGGAAGGTGTTGGTGGAGAAGCGCTGGTGCACGAGACAGAGCGCCGACTCGCAGAGCGGGTTGCGCAGATCGGCGTAGAAGCTCTCGACCTGCGGCGCCAGCAGCAATCCCTTGTAGACCACCGTGCGCGAGGAAAACGACGGCATGTAGAGCTGGGCCAGGCCGGGCAGCTTGTGCTTCTTCTCGAGATCGGCGAGCGGGTTCTGGGTCTGCTTGCGGATCGCCAGAATCTTGCGCTCGAAGGCGTCCTGGTCGGCGACCTTGGCACCGCGACCGACGATCGCCATCCTGATCACCGGCATCTTCTCGATGACCGACTTGCCCAGGCCCGTGAGGTCGGTCGGGACGTCCCGCCAGCCGACCAGCTTCTGGCCCTCGACCTTGACGAAATGCTCCAGCCGCCTGACCGCGAACTTCCGTGCCGCCTCGTCCTGCGGAAGAAAGCACATGGCGACCGCGTAGTGGCCGGGCGGCGGCAGGTCGACCGCGGCCTTGCGCGCCCAGTCGCGCAGCAGGGCGTCGGGGGTCTGGATCATGCAGCCGGCGCCATCGCCCATCAGCGGATCGGCCCCGACGGCGCCGCGGTGGTCGAGATTGACCAGGATCTGCAGGCCCTGGCTTACGATATCGTGGGATTTCCGCCCCTTGATGTCGGCCACGAAGCCGACACCGCACGAGTCATGCTCGTTGCGTGGGTCGTACAGTCCCTGTTTCTCGGGCAATCCCATAGACTCTGTCCTGCTGGCGGCTCGGGCGCAGCATCCCCCCGGATGCGTCGGTCGGCGCATTATTAGCCCGGCTCGCGGTCTGGGCGAAAGCGTTTGTTGCGGCGCGAAAGGCGCTGTAACTTGGCGTCGGTTATCTCGAAGGTTGGGTAAGCGATGTCGGTCCGGTCTATTCGTCGCCTGTCGGCGCTCTCCGCCGCCCTCTCGGCCGCCGCCGCCGTGGCCGCCTGCTCCGGCCCAAACGCCAGCGAGGCCTACACGGGACCGGGCTGGTACCTTGAGAAGCCGTACATGACGGTCGCTACCGGCCCGAAGGTCTTCGGCGGGCCGTATTCGTACACCCGATGCGAGGAAGAACGCACCAAGCTGGGCCCTGAAGTCGCCACCGGGATGCTTTGCGCCAATCACCCCGGCAAGCCCACCAAGCCTGGCAACCTCTAGCGCCGCATAGCAGCTGTAACAATCGCGGGTTAAGCGTGCGTCCAGGTCGGAGGATGACCCGGCAGATCAGACAATGACCAGGATGTGTCGGCCCCGATCGTCCTCAACCTGAGTACAGTGACCTTTCCGCCGGGCGCCGGGCTTTGCCCAGCCTGACAAAGCGTGGCCATGCAGAAGTTCGTCCACATCACCGACACCCACTTCGTGCCGCCGGGCAATCTGCTCTATGGCCTGAATCCCATCGACCGGCTGGCGCTCTGTGTTGCTGACATCAATCGCAATCACTCCGACGCGGCTTTCGCGATCCTCACCGGCGACCTTGCCCACAAGGGCGAGCCGGAGGCCTACGCGGCGCTGAAGCACGAGCTCGACAAGCTCGCGATGCCTTATCACCTGCTGGTCGGCAATCACGACGACCGCGCGCATTTCCGCACGACCTTCCCGGCGGCGAAGTTCGATAGCAACGGTTTCGTCCAATACACGCTCGACATGGGCGAGGGCGTGACAGCTGTCTGCCTCGACACCAACGAACCCGGCAAGCCGTGGGGCACCTTCTGCGAAAAACGCGGCGCCTGGCTCAAAGCCACGCTCGACAAGCTCGGCAGCAGACCGGTGATCATTTTCATCCATCATCCGCCCTTCAAGGTCCGGCTGAAGCGGATGGACGACATCTCGCTGCTCGAGCCGCAGCACTTCATCCAGGCGATCGAGGGGCGGACCAACATCCGGCACATGTTCTTCGGTCACCTGCATCGGCCGATCGCCGGCGCCTGGCGCGGCATCCCGATCTCCACGCTGCGCGCCACCAGCCACCAGGTGGCGCTCGACTTCGTCACGGAAGGCCGTATTCCCGGAAGCCACGAGCCGCCCGCCTACGGCGTCTGCCTCCTGGAAGAGGACCAGATGATCGTCCACATGCACGACTACCTCGACCGGACGAACACCTTCCTGCTGTAAGGGCCCGCCATCCGCTATAAGCGGCGGCGATGGACTCCCTTCCTGTCGACGCGGCCCTGCCACGCCTGAAAGAGGCTCTGACCGCCGGCAACGCCGCCGTCCTGGTGGCGCCGCCGGGCGCCGGCAAGACGACGCGCGTGCCGCTGGCCCTGCTGGACGCGCCGTGGCTGGGTGGGCGCAAGATCGTGATGCAGGAGCCGCGCCGCCTTGCCGCCCGCGCCGCTGCGCGCCGCATGGCGGCGACCCTGGGCGAGGCGGTGGGCGAGACCGTGGGCTATCGCGTGCGATTCGACAGCAGGATCGGACCGCGCACCCGCATCGAGGTCGTCACCGACGGCCTTTTCCTGCGCATGCTGCAGGACGACCCGTCGCTCGACGGCATCGGCTGCGTGATCTTCGACGAATTGCATGAGCGCGGCCTGGACTCGGACCTGTCGTTCGCCCTGGTCCGCGAAGCACAGACGGCGCTGCGCGAGGACCTGCGCGTGATCGCCATGTCGGCGACGCTGGACCCAGGCCCGGTCGCGGAACGGCTGGGCGGCGCGGCGCTGATCGAGTCGGCTGGCCGCATGTTTGCGGTCGAGACGCGCCATCTCGACCGCGAGGCGTCGGGCCGGATAGAGGACACGATGGCCGCCGCCATTCGCCGGGCCCTCGCAGAAGAGAGCGGCAGCGCTCTGGTATTCCTGCCCGGCGTCGGCGAGATCCGCCGGGTCGAGGAGCGGCTACGGGGCCTCGATCCCGGGATCGACGTTGCGCCGCTTTTTGGCGACCTCTCGCCCGCCGAGCAGGACCGCGCCATCGCGTCATCGCCGGCCGGGCGGCGCAAGGTCGTGCTCGCGACCTCGATTGCCGAGACCAGCCTCACCATCGAAGGCGTGCGGATCGTGATCGACGGCGGTCTCATGCGCGTGCCGCGCTTCTCGCCGCGCTCCGGCATGACGCGCCTGGAGACAGTGCGGGTGAGCCAGGCTTCGGCCGACCAGCGCCGCGGTCGCGCCGGCCGTCTCGAGCCCGGCGTGTGCTACCGCCTGTGGACCCAGGAGACCGAACGGGGGCTGCTGCCCTTCACGCCGCCGGAAATTCTCGAGGCCGATCTGGCGCCTTTGGCGCTGGAACTCGCGGCGTGGGGTGCAGCCGATGCCGCGAGCCTGCCCTGGCTGACGCCACCGCCGGCCGCATCAGTCGCCACCGCGCGGGCGCTGCTGGCCGACCTCGGCGCTGTCGACGAGGCCGGCGCGATCACGCCGCATGGCCGTGCCATGGCACGACTAGGCCAGCATCCGCGCCTTGCGCATCTCGTCCTCAAGGGTCGCGACATGGGCCATGGCAGGGTGGCCGCCCTCGTGGCGGCCATCCTCGGCGAGCGCGATTTCCTGCGGTTGCCGCCCGGCCACCGCGACGTCGATCTGCGTCACCGGGTCGATATCGCCCTCTCAGGGAAGGCACCGCGACCGCTCCTCGAAGCGGCGCGCCGGCTGACACAAGGCAACGATACCGACAGTTCGACGACCGGCACGCTGCTGGCGCTCGCCTACCCCGACAGGATCGGTCGCCGGCGCGCGGGCACTGCGGGACGGTACCTGCTGTCGGGCGGCCGCGGGGCGGCGCTGCCCGAGGGCGACCCGATGGGAAACCAGGAGTTTCTCGTGGTCGCCGAAACAGACGGCGCGGCCCAGGACTCGCGCATCTTCCTCGCGGCAGCCATCACCGCCACCGAGATCGAAGAGCTCTTTGCCGAGCGCCTCGTGGCCGAGGAGATCGTGCGGTGGAGTCCGCGCGACGCGGCCGTGCTGGCGCGTCGCCGGCGGCGGCTGGGTGCGCTGGTGCTGGAAGACAAGCCGCTCGCCCGGCCGGACTCGGAGAAGCTCAGGGCCGCGATGCTGGACGGCATCCGGCAGCTCGGCCTGGGCGCCCTGCAGTGGAGCGACGAACTCACGAGATGGCGGGAGCGCGTGACCTTCATGCGCACCCATGACGAAAGCTGGACAGATCTTTCCGACGCAGCCCTGCTCGCCTCGCTGGAAGAGTGGCTGGGTCCGTTCCTCGACGGCGTGTCGCGCCGCGATCACCTTGCGCGCATCGACCTCGCGACCGCGCTGAAAACCCTGGTGCCGTGGGACCGCCAACGCGATCTCGACCGGCTGGTGCCTACCCACATCGAGGTGCCGAGCGGCAGCCACGTGCCAGTCGACTACGCCAACCCGGCCGAGCCGATTTTGTCGGTGCGGCTGCAGGAGATGTTTGGCCTCAGCGACACGCCGTGCATCGCAGGCGGCAAGGTGCCGCTCACCGTCCATCTGCTGTCGCCGGCGCGACGCCCCGTCCAGGTGACTCGCGACCTCGCAAGCTTCTGGGCGAGTGGCTATCAATCGGTCAAGGCGGAGCTGAAAGGACGCTATCCGCGGCACTACTGGCCGGACGATCCGCTGGTCGCCGAACCGACCGCCCGCATCCGACACCCGCGGCGGCGTTGATTGCCTACTTCTGTTCGATGAAACGGGCCAGCACGCGGCGCATCACCGGCATCAGGAACAGCATGATGGGAAAGGCCAGCGCCCAGGAGGCCATCCACGACTCCATCCACTTCGACGTCATCCCGGCCGTGAAGCCCACGGCACGTATCGTTGCCACGCCGGAGACCAGGAACGTCATGACGAACGTCAGGGCGAGCGGCAGCGCGAAATGCATCGTGCGGGCGGGGAGTTTCTTCATGGCCGTCCGCACACTATGGTAGGTGCCTCAGACACGTCCACCGCCGGAACGGAAACCCTCCCATGTCGCTTGCCCTGCCCTTCCAGACCGCCAAGCAGCTCGCCTCGGCTATCCGGAAGAAGAAGATCGGCTGCCTCGAACTGCTCGACCTCTATCTGAAGCGGGTCGAAGCCTACAACCCCGAGCTCAACGCCATCATCGCCACGGACATTGCGGGCGCGCGCAAGCGGGCCAAGGCGGCCGACAAGGCCGTCAAGGCAGGCAGAAAACTGGGGCCGCTGCATGGCGTGCCCATGACCATCAAGGAATCCTTCGACGTCGCGGGCTATCCGACGACTTGGGGCGATCCCGCCTTCAAGGACTCCATCGCCAAGACCGATTCGCTGGTCGCCCAACGCATGACCGCCGCCGGCGTCACCTTGTTCGGCAAGACCAACATCCCGCTGAACCTGGCCGACTGGCAGAGCTACAACGAAGTCTATGGCTCGACCAACAACCCATGGGACCTCGGCCGCACGCCGGGCGGCTCGTCGGGCGGCTCGGGCGCGGCACTGGCGGCGGGCCTCACCGGCATCGAGGCGGGCAGCGACATCGGCGCCTCGATCCGCAATCCCGCACACTATTGCGGCGTCTGGGGCCACAAGCCGAGTTGGGGCGTCGTCTCGCCCAAGGGCCATGCTCTGGCCGGCGCCGTGGCCTACGGCGACATCGGCGTGGTGGGTCCATTGGCGCGCGGCGCCGAGGATCTAGAGATCGCCCTGGAGGCGATGGCCGGCCCCGACGAACTCGACGGCCGCGGCTGGACGCTCAACCTGCCGCGCTCGCAGAAGACCAAGCTGCGCGACTTCAAGGTCGCCGTGCTGCTGACCGATCCCAATGCCGAGGTCGACGATTCGGTACAGGAGCAGATTTCCAAGCTCGCGTCGTTCCTGGCCAAGAACAAGGCGAAGGTGAGCGAAAAGGCCCGCCCCTTGATCGACACGACGGAGCTGAACGACGTCTACGTGCGCCTGCTGCGCGCGGCGACCTCGGGCCGCATGACCGATGCCGTCTACGAGCAGGCCGTCAAGGATGCCGCCACCTTGCCGTCCGACGACATGAGCTACTTCGCCCAGATGCAGCGCGGCAATTCGCTGTCGCATCGCGAATGGCTGCGGCTCAACGAGAAGCGCCACAAGATGCGCTGGGCATGGGACGCGTTTTTCAAGGACTACGACCTGATGCTGTGCCCGGTCGCCGCGACGGCGGCCTTCCCGCACGACCAGGCGGGTTTGCGCCACAAACGGACGATCGTGGTCAACAACAAGAAGGTGCCGGTGGTCGACCAGATCTTCTGGGCCGGCTATTCGGGCGTCACCTGGATGCCCTCGACGGCGGCGCCGATCGGGCAGACCAAGGAGGGCCTGCCGGTCGGTGTGCAGATCATCGGCCCGCAGTACGGCGACTACACTTGCATCCAGTTCGCCAAGCTGCTGGAGAAGGAATATCGCAGCTTCGAACCGCCCCCGGCCTATAGCTGATCCCAGGAAGAGTCATGAACAAGGACATCGATCTCAAGAAGCACATCCGCGCCATCCCCGATTTTCCCAAGCCGGGCATTCTGTTCTACGACATCTCGACCCTGCTGGCGCACGCCAAGGCCTGGCATGCGACCATCGAGCGGATGGCCGACGCACTCAGGCCCTACAAGCCGGACGTTCTGGCCGGCGTCGAATCGCGCGGCTTCCTGCTGGCGGCCCCGCTCGCCCTGGCGCTGAACACCGGGTTCGTAATGATGCGCAAGCAGGGCAAGCTGCCCGGCATTACCGTGCGCCACACCTACGCGCTGGAGTACGGCACCGACACGATCGAGATCCAGCAGGATGCGATCAAGAAGGGTGCACGGGTCGTTCTGGTCGACGACCTGCTGGCCACGGGCGGCACGATGGCGGCCGCGGTCAAGCTCCTGGAGCAGGTCGGCGGCGTGGTGCCGGCGGCGGCCTGTGTGATCGAGCTCACCTTTCTCGAGGGCCGCAAGAAACTCGACGTGCCGGTGGAGACGCTGCTCAAGTACGACAGCTGAGCGCCGACCCACGCCGGCCGGTCTCGCGTTCCACGTCGCCGCCAAACCGGCTACGATGAGTGCGGGAGGAAAGAATGACTTCAGTTTCAGAGTGCTTTTCCGAAAGCTATGCGGAGGCACGGCCGAAATTCTGCGGTGCTGCGGCCGCAGCCGGCGGGGCGCTGCGGTCCTGGCTCAATCCCAGGGCGCGCGGCCCGCACGGCGAGGCGCTCTATCTCGATACGGCGCGTTTCGGCGCCGACGACGCGCCGAACATGCTGGTGCTGATCGCCGGCACGCACGGCGTCGAGGGCCATTGCGGCTCCGGCGCGGAGATCGCCTGGCTGCGAAGCGGCGGGCCGGCCAAGCTGCCCAAGGACACCGGCGCACTGGTGATACATGCCATCAACCCCTACGGCTTCGCCTGGACGCGCCGGGTAACCGAGGACAACGTCGACCTCAACCGCAACTTCGTCGACCACGACAAACCCTATCCCCGGAACGACGGCTATCTTGCGATCGCCGACGCCGTGCTGCCACAAGAATGGTCGGAGGCAAGCAAGGCCGAAACCGAGCGCGTGTTCGCCGCGTACGCCCAGAAACACGGCGCCTTCGGTCTGCAGAGCGCGATCAGCAGCGGCCAGTACAGCCATCCCGACGGCATCTTCTTCGGCGGCAACACGCCGACCTGGAGCAATCGCACCATCCGCGCCATCGCCCGCCAGGAACTCTCCCAGGCCCGCCGCGTGGGGATCATCGATTTTCACACCGGCCTCGGCCCGTTCGGTCACGGCGAGCTGATCTGCGCGGTGACGCCTGCCTCCAAGTCCTTTCCGCGCGCCAAGGCATGGTACGGTGACGAGCTGACCTCGCCCGAGGGCGGGACGTCGACCTCG
This sequence comes from Alphaproteobacteria bacterium, assembly GCA_010032545.1. Classification (GTDB taxonomy): domain Bacteria; phylum Pseudomonadota; class Alphaproteobacteria; order Reyranellales; family Reyranellaceae; genus Reyranella. The sequence goes on along the minus strand of RGPT01000089.1, from coordinate 482 downwards.
GCGGTCGTGGTCGGCATCATGACCGACGCCTTTCCCCAGGAACTGCCCGACGCCGAAGTGACGCCGATCGCCATCGAGTACGGCACCTATTCCGTGCCCGAAGTGCTTGGTGCAGTCCGCGCCGACAACTGGCTGCATCAGCGCGGCGACGTGAGCTCGGCGTTGGGCCGCGAACTCAAGGCCGACATCAAGGAGCGGTTCTTTCCGTCGGGCGACAAATGGCGGGAGATGGTGTGGGCGCGCGCCGACCAGACCATCGGCTGGGCACTCAAGGGCCTCGGCGCACCGTGAGGCCGGGCGGGTGAGCATCCTCGACCCGACCGAGGAGGCGCCGCTGCTGCGGCTTCACAAGGCCCTGCAGCACGCGCCCCTCTTTGCCGAACTCGACGCAAAGAGCCTGGCTGCGGTCGAGCGCCAGCTGCAATTGCTCGCCCTGCCCGGCGGCGTCCCGCTGTTCCGCCGCGGCGAGGCCGCCGATGCCG
>RGPT01000088.1 GCA_010032545.1 Alphaproteobacteria bacterium | reverse complement strand
CTCCATCGACGCCAGCGAGAGTTTGCAACGAGGTAATGGCGGAGGGGGTGGGATTCGAACCCACGGTACGCTTGCACGCACAACGGTTTTCGAGACCGTCCCGATCGACCACTCTGGCACCCCTCCGGGGCCACGCTTATAGGGGCGCGATTCTGTCCGGGCAACCCGGGCGGCCCGGTGGCCGGGTTCCCCTAATTCAGGCCCATAATGGCGGGTTTCCGGCGTTGACTTGGGGGGCGTCCTGCGTATATTCCGCCCTCTTCCGGCGGGTCACTCAGGCCCGCCGCGCTCTTTCGTGCTTTCCCGTATTTGGGTTTGGATCCGGCTGCTGCCCCTAGGGGTGGTGGAGAGTTCACCCGGTTCGGGAGGCTTTAGTCAGGTGTCATCATGATCGCCGTTATTCGCACGGGTGGAAAACAATACACGGTCGCTGCCGAAGACACGCTCACGGTCGAAAAGATCGAGGGCGAGGCGGGCGCCAAGATCGAGTTCACCGACGTGCTGATGGTGGGCGAGAAGGTCGGCGCACCGACCGTCGCAGGCGCCAAGGTGCTGGGATCGATCGTCAAGCAGGCCCGCGGGCCGCACCTGATCGTCTTCAAGAAGCGCCGCCGCCAGAATTCGCGGCGCAAGAACGGCCATCGTCAGGACCTGACCGTGGTCAAGATCGAACAGATCGTCGCCTAACCTCATTCATCCTTCAGGGCGACCGGAGTAGAACGATGGCACATAAGAAAGCAGGCGGCTCCTCGCGCAACGGCCGCGATTCGGCCGGCAAGCGTCTGGGCGTGAAGCGCTTCGGCGGACAGACGGTCCTGTCGGGCAACATCCTGGTCCGCCAGCGCGGCACCAAGATGAATGCCGGCGAGAACGTCGGTGTCGGCCGCGACCACACGCTGTTCGCCACGGCCCCCGGCATCGTGACTTTCCGCAAGCGGACGGGCGGCAAGGTCGAGGTGAACGTGCTTCCGGCGCCGGCGCGGAACCCGGCCAAGATGGCTGCCGAATAGCCGTTCCCACCCAGTTGGAATTCGAAGGGGGAGCGGTCAACCGTTCCCCCTTTTCATTTCCGGACACATAATAACCGAGCCTTGGGCCCATGAAGTTCCTCGACCAAGCCAAGATCTACGTCCGCTCCGGCAACGGCGGCGCGGGATCGGCGAGCTTTCGTCGCGAGAAGTTCATCGAGTATGGCGGGCCGGACGGCGGCGACGGCGGGCGCGGCGGCAATGTCGTGCTCGAATGCGTCGACGGCCTCAATACGTTGATCGACTACCGCTACGCCCAGCACTTCAAGGCGGAGACCGGCCACCACGGCATGGGCGCGCAGCGCACCGGCGGCGCGGGCAAGGACGTCGTCCTCCGCCTGCCGCGCGGCACGCAGGTCTTCGCCGAGGACAACGAGACCCTGCTGGTCGACCTCACCGAGATCGGCCAGCGCGTCGTGCTGTGCAAGGGCGGCGACGGCGGCTACGGCAACCTGCACTACAAGAGTTCCACCAACCGGGCACCGCGCCGCGCCGACAAGGGCTGGCCGGGCGAAGAACGCTCTGTGTGGCTGCGGCTCAAGCTGATCGCCGACGTCGGCCTGATCGGACTGCCCAACGCCGGCAAGTCGACCTTCCTGTCGACCAATTCGAACGCGCGACCCAAGATCGCCGACTATCCGTTCACCACGCTGCATCCTGGCCTCGGCGTGGTGAAGGTGGGCGCCGGATCGGATGCCCGCGAGTTCGTCATGGCCGACATTCCCGGCCTCATCGAGGGAGCGCACGAGGGCGCGGGCCTCGGCACGCGATTCCTGGGCCATGTCGAGCGCTGCCGCGCGCTGCTGCATCTGGTCGACGGCACCCAGGACGATGTCGCCGGCGCCTATCGCACGGTGCGGGCCGAATTGCGCGCCTACGGCGGCAACCTCGCACGCAAGAAGGAGCTGTTGGCGCTCAACAAGACCGATGCCATGACGCCCGACGACATCGAGGCCAAGCGCGCCCGGCTCGCCAAGGCGAGCCGCAAGACCGTGCATGTGATCTCCGCCGTGGCCGGCCACGGCGTGCAGCCGCTGCTCCACGAATTGATGAAGCTGGTCGAGAAACAGCGCGCTCCCCAGCGGGAAGCTGCATGAGTCCCCTGGCCAGCTCCCCGTTGGCCACATCCAATCGGCTGGTCGTCAAGATCGGCTCGTCGATCCTGGTCAACGAATCTCGCGGTGAAATCCGACACGACTGGCTGAACGCCCTGACCGACGACGTTGCGCACCTCCACAAGAGGGGCTGCGAGGTGGTGCTCGTCTCCTCGGGTGCCATCCGCCTCGGACGCACGCACCTGAAACTGGCACCTGGGCCGCTGAGACTCGAGGAGAGCCAGGCCGCCGCCGCAACCGGCCAGATCCAGCTTGCCCATGCCTATCAGGCAGCCCTTGCGCGCCACGGCATAACGGTGGCGCAGGTGTTGCTCACCCTCGACGATTCCGAGGAGCGCCGACGCTACCTCAACGCGCGCCAGACAATGGCGACGCTGCTGGGCCTGAAGGCCGTTCCGGTGATCAACGAGAACGACACGGTGGCAACCGACGAGATCCGTTTCGGCGACAACGACCGCCTGGGCGCGCGCGTGGCCGAGATGATTTCCGCCGACACGCTGGTGCTGCTGTCGGACATCGACGGTCTCTACACCGGCGATCCCCGCAGCGACGCGTCCGCGAAGTTCATTCCCGAGATCCGCGAGATCACGCCGGAGATCGAGGCGATGGCGGGCGTTGCCGCGTCCGAAATGTCGAACGGCGGCATGGTGACCAAGCTGATGGCCGGGCGCATCGCCATGGCCGCGGGCTGCCGCATGGCGATCGCCGACGGCCGGTCGGTCGGCGCGCTGGGCGCCCTGGTCGACGGCACGGCGCGCTGCAGCTGGTTCCTGCCCGAGGCGTCGCCTTTGTCGGCGCGCAAGAAGTGGATCAAGGGCTCGCTCAAGACTGCCGGTGCGCTGACCGTCGACGACGGGGCCGCACGCGCGCTCTCCGCGGGCAAGAGCCTGCTGCCGGCCGGTGTCACCACCATTGAAGGTGAATTCAAGCGCGGCGACGTGGTCGACGTAAAGGACCGCGCCGGGCGCGTCCTGGCGCGCGGCCTGGTGGCCTATGCCGCCGAGGATGCGCGCCGGATCGCCGGCCGCAAGAGTGCCGAAATCGAGCGTCTGCTGGGATTTCGCGGCCGCGACGAGATCGTCCATCGCGACGACCTCGTGGTCGAGTGATCCCCGGCAGGGCATACTGGTGTAGCCGATGAACGTTGAGACCAAACCTGCCGAAAGCGCCGTCGCGATCGTGGCCGATCTTGGCCGACGCGCGAAGGCCGCCGCCGTCGCCCTGCGCAACGCCGGCACCGAGGTAAAGAACCGCGCCCTCGCCGAAGCCGCCCGTCTGATCCGCCTGGAGAAGGCCGCGATCCTCGCCGCCAACGCCCGGGACATCGCCACGGCCCAGGCCGCCGGACTGAGCGCTGCCCTGCAGGATCGCCTGCTGCTGGACGACGCGCGCGTCGAGGCCATGGCCCGTGGGCTGGACGATATCGTGGCGCTGCCCGATCCCGTTGGCGCGAAGATCGAGGAATGGACGCGCCCCAACGGGCTCGTGATAAGCCGCGTGCGCGTGCCAATCGGCATCATCGGCGTGATCTACGAGGCCCGTCCCAACGTCACCGCCGACGCCGGCGCACTCTGCATCAAGTCGGGCAACGTCGTGGTGCTGCGCGGCGGCTCCGATAGTTTCCATTCATCGCGCGCCATCGTCGAGCTTCTGCGCCAGTCGCTGGCCAGTGCCCGCTTGCCCCAGGATTGCGTGCAGCTCGTGCCCACCACCGACCGCGCTGCGGTCGGTGAGATGCTGCGCGCCATGGACTGGCTCGATCTCATCGTGCCGCGCGGCGGGCGCTCGCTGATCGACCGCGTCACCGAGGAAAGCCGCGTGCCGGTGCTGCGCCACTACGACGGTATCTGCCATGTCTATGTCGACCGCGACGCTGACATCGCCATGGCGCGTGACCTCGTGGCCAACGCCAAAATGCGACGTGTCAGCGTCTGTGGTGCCGCGGAAACCCTGTTGGTCGATCGGGCCGCGCTCGACACGCATCTGATGCCCGTGCTGGCGAAGCTGCACGAGCTGGGTTGCGAGGTCCGCGGCGACGGCGAAGTCTGCAGGCGCGACCCCGGGGCGCTGCCCGCGACCGAGAAGGACTGGCGCACGGAATATCTGGCGCCGGTCATTTCGGTCGCCACGGTGGATGGCGTCGAGGGTGCCATCCGCCACATCGCGGCCTACGGCAGCCAGCACACCGAAACGATCGTGACGGACAACCGGGCCACGGCCGAGCGCTTCCTGGGAGAGGTCGACAGCGCCATCGTCATGCACAATGCCAGCACACAGTTTGCCGACGGTGGCGAATTCGGCCTTGGCGCGGAAATCGGTATCTCGACCAATCGCATGCACGCCCGCGGGCCAGTTGGCCTGGTCGAACTGACCACCTACAAGAACATCGTGCGTGGCAAGGGCACCCTGCGCCCGTGAGGCCGATCGCTTGACCTCTGCCCATCATCCGATGCCGGACGTGCCGCGCGACACGACGCGCCGCATCGGGCTTCTGGGCGGATCGTTCAATCCAGCCCATGACGGGCATCGTCACATCAGCCTGGAAGCCCTGCGGCGCCTGGGCCTCGACGAGGTCTGGTGGCTGGTCTCTCCGCAAAACCCGCTGAAGAGCGACGACGGCATGGAGCCGCTGCCGAGCCGCGTCGCCCGTGCGCGGCAGCTTTCCCGTCACCCCCGCATCCGGGTCGGTGCACCCGAGCTGCTGCTCGGCACCCGCTATACGCTCGACACGGTGCGGGGATGGCGTGAGCTGTTCGCCGCGATCCCGATTGCCGCCTTCGCCCGTCCCGGCTGGAGTTATCCCGCCCTCGCCGCTGTCGCTCCGCGCGCATTTGCCCGTCATCGGCTGGCGGCGGGCCAGGAACGTACCCTCGCCTCTTGCGAACCGCCGGCCTGGTGCTTTATCCCAAGCCGACTGGACAGCCACTCCGCGACCGCCATCCGCGCCGTGCGGCCACGACGAACCACAAGGAAAGGAACGACCATCTCCGACCACAATCCCGCCAAAGGGGCCCGGCAGCTTCCCGACCGGAGCAAAGCTTCCAACGCGATGCTCGCCCTCGCCCGGCATTCGCTGGAAGAAGACAAAGCCGAAAACGTGGTCGTCATCGACCTCAAGGGAAAATCCGCCTTTGCCGATTACATGGTAATCGCCTCCGGTCGATCGAACCGTCAGGTCGTGGCCATCGGCGAGCATCTTGCCGACCGGCTCAAGCAGGCCGGCCATGGCTACATCCCTGTCGAAGGCAAGCAAACCGGCGACTGGGTACTGGTCGACGGCGGCGACGTCGTGGTCCACATCTTCCGTCCCGAGCCCCGCGCCTTCTATGCCCTCGAGAAAATGTGGGCTCTGGAGGAAGAAGCCACCGAGCCCAAGCCGGTGAAGGCCAAGGCCGCGCGACCCGCCCGTCCACGGCGCGCCAAGAAGCCGGCGTGAAGCTCCTGATCGCCGCCATCGGCCGCGCCGCGCGCGGTCCGGAGCGCGATCTCTACGAACACTACGCCGGCCGTATCCGCTGGCCTCTGGCGCTGCGCGAGCTGGAGGAGAAGCGCAAGCTTCCCCCGGCCCAGATGATTCGCCGCGAAAGCGAACTGCTTCTGGCGGCTGTGCCGGAAAAAGCCGTGCTCGTGGCCCTCGATCGCCGCGGCAAGGTGTTGGACAGCGAGGCCTTTGCCGCCCGCGTGGCCCGCTGGCGTGACGATTCCGTGTCGGACGTGGCCTTCCTGATCGGAGGGGCCGACGGGCATCCCGAACCGCTCCTGAAACAGGCGGCCCTGGTGATCTCTTTCGGCGCCATGACCTGGCCCCACCTGCTCGCCCGGGCCATGCTGGCCGAACAGCTCTACCGCGCCCAGCAGCTCCTCGCCGGACATCCCTACCACCGGGCCTGAAATGGCGTCGATTTTGCCTCTGTTCTGACGAAAAAGCGGGGCTACATTGCCACCCATGCGCATCCAGTTCCGGCGGGTGACCACCGCCCTTTTCATCTTCGTCTCCACCTTCGCCCTCGTCGCGGTTTCCGCCGCGTCGTTCGCCCAAACCGCGCCTGGCCAGAAGCCTGCCGCCAAGCCGGTGCGCAGCATCCCCTACGTGTCGATCGCCGGTGACGACGGCAAGCAGCGCCACTACGAGACCAACGCGATTCCGCTGCTGTTCAACCGCGCCTGCTTCGGCTGGCGCATGTATCTCGGCGGCCCGAATCGGGTCGTATCCTTGAAGGAAGTCCTGACGACCTCTCAACCCGCCGAACAGGTCATCGCCGGGCCGGAAACCGAGGTCAGCGCCGACAAGACCCGGGCGACGACGCGCATGTTCGAAACCGTCCAGGACGGCGTGCTGCAGCGCTCATGGTGCATCATCCCCGGCGATCCGCCGGGCACGTATACCTACGACATCACCATCGACGGCGAGTCGCGGGGCGAGTTTGTGTTCTGTGCGATCGAAGTGCCTGACCAGAATCCCAATACCGATCCACGCGACCTCAATTGCCCCAACAAGTTCAACGCGGTCGAGTACAGGCGCCCAAACGGCGGCAAGGCCTCCTGATGCCGTCCGCAGCGCCCCGGCCGGCCGTCCTGTGCATTCTCGACGGCTGGGGGTTCCGTCCCGATCCCACGGACAATGCCATCCTCGATGCCCGCACGCCGAACTTCGATCGCCTGGTCGCGACTTGCCCGCAGGGACTGATCGATGCGTCGGAGAGCTTCGTCGGCCTGCCGAAGGGGCAGATGGGCAACTCCGAAGTCGGCCACATGAACCTCGGCGCCGGCCGCGTCGCGGTGCCGGACCTGCCGCGGATCGACACCGCCCTCGCGGACGGATCGCTGGCGCGCAATCCGCTGCTGACGGACATGATCGCGACCCTGAGGAAGAGCGGCGGGGTCTGCCACCTGATGGGGCTCACCTCGCCCGGCGGCGTGCATGCACACCAGGATCACCTGGTTGCGCTCGCCAACCTGATCGCAAGCGCCGGCGTGCCGGTCGCAATTCACGCCTTCCTCGACGGCCGTGACATGCCGCCACGCAGCGCGCTCGAGTGCATCGCCCATGTCGAGGCCGGGCTGCGGCCTGGCCTGCCGATCCGCTTCGCGACCATATCGGGGCGCTTCTATCCGATGGATCGCGACAAGCGCTGGGATCGCGTGGCGCTCGCCTATGAGGCGATGGTCGACGGCCGGGGTGACGCCGCCACGACCCCCTCGGAAGCGGTCGACAGGGGATATGCCGCCGGCCTCGACGACGAATTCGTCAAGCCGACCGTGATCGACAGCTATGCCGGCATGAAGGACGGCGACGGCGTCCTGATGTTCAACTACCGGTCGGATCGCGCGCGCGAGATCCTGACGGCGCTGCTCGATCCGATGTTCGACGGCTTCAGGCGTGCGAGGCTCGTGCGCTTCGCCGCAGCCGTGGGCATGGTGGAGTATTCCGAAGCGCTCAACCCCTTCCTCAGGACTCTCTTCCCTCCTGAGGTGATCAAAATGGGGCTCGGCGAGACGATCTCGCGGGCCGGCCTGAAACAGCTCCGCATCGCCGAGACGGAGAAGTATGCGCACGTGACGTTCTTCTTCAACGGCGGCGAGGAACGTGTGTTCGATGGCGAGGAGCGCATTCTCGTTCCCTCGCCCAAGGTCCAGACCTACGATCTCAAGCCCGAGATGAGCGCGCCGGAAGTGACCGAAAGGCTGGTCGAGGCGATCGGCTCGGCGAAATTCGACCTGATTGTGGTGAACTATGCCAACACCGACATGGTCGGCCACACCGGCGATCTCGGCGCTGCCATCAAGGCGGTGGAAGCCGTCGACGCCTGCCTCGGCCGGCTCATGGAGGCGGTCAAGAAGGCCGGCGGAGTCCTGTTCGTCACCGCCGACCACGGCAACGCAGAGCAGATGTTCGACGCGGCGAGCGGCCAGAAGCACACACAGCACACGTTGAATCGGGTGCCAGCCCTGCTGTTCAACGGCCCGGCCGCCGTCCGGTCGCTCGCTGACGGCAAGCTGGCCGACGTCGCCCCTACGCTGCTGGAGCTGATCGGCGTCCCCCAACCGGCCGAAATGACCGGAAAGTCGATGCTTTCCGCCGCCAGCCGGCCGACGATCCTGGCCACCGCCCGCCCCGTGGCGGCGGTTTCAGCCTGATTTGTGAAGCCTCGTGACCGTCAGCGCCTTGATCCTGCCAAAGACCGCCCTGTATCTTCGTCCCAACGTTTGCCCCTGAGTTCGCCTGTCCGTGCCGGCCAGCGACAATCCCTGAAAGCAATCCAATGACCCGTTTGCGCCTCGCCTCCGCCGCCGCGATCCTGGCTTTCCTGGCCGTTCCAGTCGGCCTGCCGGCCTTGGCACAGGACAAGGCCGCCCCCAAGCCGGCCACCGGCGACAAGAGCGAACTCTATCAGCAGCTCAACCTGTTCGGCGACGTACTGGAACGCGTCCGCCGCGACTACGTCGAGCCGACCGAAGAGAAGACGCTGATCGAGAACGCCATCAACGGCATGCTGTCGGCACTCGATCCCCATTCGAGCTACATGAACCCGAAGACCTACAAGGATATGCAGGTCCAGACCAAGGGCGAGTTCGGCGGGCTGGGCATCGAGGTCACGATGGAGAACGGCGTCATCAAGGTGGTGTCGCCGATCGACGACACGCCCGCCTCCAAGGCTGGCATCATGCCCGGCGACCTGATCTTCGCCCTCGACGGCGAGCCGGTCCAGGGGCTCACGCTCCAGGAAGCGGTCGAGAAGATGCGCGGCAAGGTCGGCACCCCGATCAAGATTTCGATCCGCCGGGCCGGCAAGGACCCGTTCGACGTCTCGCTTACCCGCGAGACAATCAAGGTGAAGTCGGTGCGCTTTCGCCTGGAAGGCGGCGACATCGGCTACATCCGCGTCACCTCCTTCACCGAGCAGAGCACGGCGGGCGTGCTCGACGCCGTGGAAAAGCTCAAGAAGGAAGCCGGCAACAAGCTCAAGGGCTACATCCTCGACTTGCGCAACAACCCGGGCGGCCTGCTCGATCAGGCGATCGCCATGTCCGACGCCTTCCTCGACAAGGGCGAGATCGTCTCGGTCAAGGCCCGCAAAAGCGAGGACGTGCAGCGCTGGAACGCCAAGCCCGGCGACGTCACGGGCGGCCTGCCTATCGTCGTGCTGGTGAACGGCGGCTCTGCATCGGCCTCCGAGATCGTGGCCGGCGCCCTTCAGGACCACAAGCGCGCGATCGTTCTCGGCACCCGTACTTTCGGCAAGGGTTCGGTACAGACAATCATGCAGGTCACCGGCGGCGGCGCCATCCGCCTCACCACCGCGCTCTACTACACGCCGTCGGGACGCTCGATCCAGAAGGAAGGCATCAATCCCGACATCGAGGTCGAACCCGCCAAGATCGAGGCGATCCAGCAACGTCCCGGTTTCCGCGAGGAGAATCTGCGCCGCTCGATCACCAACCCTAACGACAAGTCGGGCAATGCAAAGCCCGAGGCAGCCAAGCCCGCCGATCCCAAGCCGGCTGACAAGAAGGACGACAAGCCGGCCGCAAGCACAGCGCCAGCGCCGGCAGGCGATCCCGATGAACCGCCGAAGGAAGCCGTGTCGGACTATCAGCTCCTGCGGGCGGCCGATCTGATCCGGGGCATCTCGCTGTACAGCAAGCGCGGCGACTGAGCAGTCCCCGGCGGGAATGACGCCATGGCCTCCGCCGGCCACGGACCTGGGAAGCAACGAGCGCGAAGCGGCCTGATCGCCGCTTACGCGCTCGTTCTCTCTCTGGTGACCGCCTTTGCATTGGTGGCTCTCGGCGTTGGCGGCGGCTCGCCCCAGGCAGCCGAACCGGCGGCGACGCCGGCCCACGAGGCGATGCCACCGCGCCAGGCAGGCTCGCTGAAACTGCCCCCCAAACCACCGTCGTCGGGCTTTCGAACTCTGCCACCAGCCGAAGCGGCAGGAATGACCGAAGCGACTGCTGAAGGATTGCGCCTGCCCCGGATCTCGGCCAGCGGCTGGATGCCCTGGATCGCCAACTCCCGGCGCTTCGATCCAACCGGGCCGTCAGCCCGCCTGGGCTTGCTGATGATCGATGTCGGGGCCAACGAATTTCTCACTCAACGCGCCATCGACGACTTGCCCGGCGAAGTCAGCCTCGCCTTCCTGCCCAGCACGCCCGACCTGCCGCGCTGGCTTCGGCAGGCGCGCGAGCGCGGCCACGAGACCTATCTGATGCTACCGGTCGAGGATCCGCACGGGCCTGCCGAACGCGGTATCAAGCCGATCGCAACATCGGTCGACTCGGCGGAAAACATGCGCCGGCTGCACAGTGCGATGGCGCGTGGCGAAGGCTATGTCGGTTTCGTCGTCCGGTCACCGGGACCTGTCTCGCAGTCGGAGGCCGTCGCACGCCCCTTGATCAAGGAGATCGCCGATCGTGGCCTGGCGGTGATCGAGATCAATCCCAACCTCGAAACAGCCATCCTTCGCGGTCTGACCGTCGAGCTGGGTGTGGGATATGCGAGGAGCACGAATATCCTCGACTACAGGCTCTCGAGCGACGGCGTCGCCGGCGCTCTCGACCGTCTCGTCACCTGGCTCGGCGAAGGCGCAGCCGGCCGGCCGCCGCGGCACGCCTTTGGTGTCCTGCAGCCAAGCAACGAGGCAATCGACGCCATCGTGGCTTGGCATGCACGGCAGATGACACCGGCAGCCTTTTCGCTGGTGCCGATCATTGGCCACTTCGAATGCCGTCACAACTGCATGACACGCCTCGCTGTCCAGCCGACGCAGCTCCGCCCATGATGGCCGGACGCCCCGAATTCTACCGGCCGAACGTCGGGCTGATGCTGATCTCTGCCGACCGCCGCATATTTGTCGGGCTTCGCACAGGAACATCCGACGCCTGGCAGATGCCTCAGGGCGGCGTCGATCGTGGCGAGTCGCCGGTCGAAGCCGCCTGCCGCGAACTCAAGGAAGAGGTCGGCACGGCCAAGGCGCTGCTGCTGCGCGAAAGCGCAAAATGGATGATTTACGACGTGCCGGAGGACCAGCGACCAGCCCACTGGAAAGGTCGATGGCATGGCCAGGCGCAAAAATGGTTCGCCTTGGCCTTTACCGGGACCGACGCCGACATCGCCATCGACGCGCATGACCGTGAATTCGAGGCCTGGCGGTGGGTGCCGGCGCACGACCTGCCGTCATTGATCGTGCCCTTCAAGCGGCCGGTCTACGAAGCCGTCCTGAAGGAATTCGCCGATCTGGTGGCGTGAAGGCTAGGCGCCCGACGCCGCAAGGCGCAGTGCATTGCGGCGGAGAAACCAGAGGCCGGTGCGGGTCAGCAGCCGGTTCAACCAGCCTTGCGGCTGTAGTCCGATCGCCTTCAGGATCATCGCCATGGCGCGCTGCACATGGGACCGACGGTAGAGCGGATAGGCGCGCCGGGCATAGGCCTGCATGTAGCGTTTGCGATCATAGACAGCGTCGACCGACTCATTGGCCGCGAAATAGGCATAGGCGAGTTCGTCGTCCTCGCTCTCCTTGAGGCGGCCCCAGCCAATGCGAAGCCGGCGCCAGCGGCTCAACCGGTCGCGCTGCAGGCAGCGCCGGAGATGCTCGTAGAAGAGTTTGTAGTGCCGAAATTCATCGGCTGCGATCCTGGCGCAGACCTGCTTCAGGACCGGCTCGTCGGTCGCGTCCTTGAGCGCGCTGTAATAGGAGCTGGTGCCAGTCTCGACGATGCAGCGGGCCATCATTTCGCCGGCCTGGCTGCCGCGCACCGAATGCTGGGCATCGAGTGGCAGTTTGTAGCCGTCACGGAAGCGCTGGAAAGCCGCATCGAAATCCCAGGCGGGATCGGCAAGCATGGCCCAGCGGCCGAGCGCCATGCCGTGCTGGACCTCTTCCGTGACCCAGGTGTTTACCGAATCCATGAACTGCAGATCGTCGGCGAAAACGCGCCCGAGATAGGTACCGTAGTCGCCGCCGTTCCGTTCCACCAAGGCCGCGGCCTTGATGTTGCGCAGGATTTCCGGATCGACTTTCGACGCGTCGAACCGATCCCAGTCGATCGTCTCGAGTGTCCAGCTAGCCATGATCGAGCACCTTTGGCGTTCTGTCGCGTAGGTGTAATAAAGCGGCCGCCCGCCCCGCCTTCAAGGGCCGGTTGGTGCACATCTTGGCCGAAAATCGCGCGGGGGTCCCTTGGCAGCCCCGAAGATCAGCGGCCGGCGTAGTAAGCCTGCGCGCGCCGTAGATCCTTGGCGACGGCCAGACTTCTCTGAGCGGTGGCCTTTTCGGTGTCGCTCGCCGCGTCGGCCAGTTCCTGCTCGGCCGCCCGCTCGCGCTGGACGAGCTGTTCGGGCGTCACCGTCTCGAACGGCAGCGCCTCGTCAGCCAGCACGGTGCACCGGTCAGGCGTTACCTCGGCAAATCCACCGACCAAAAGGAACCGCTGGTCGACTTTGCTGCCCTGGAAGACCTCGAGCACGCCCGGACGGACCGTCGAGATCAGCGGGGCATGGCCGTGAAGAACACCGAAGTCGCCTTCGCTGCCCGGAACGACCACCATGTCGGCCTCGATCGCGAGCAGTTCGCGCTCGGGCATGACCAGCCGGAAGTTGAACTTGGCCATCGGTTCAGGCCGCCTCGGCCGCGAGCTTCTTGGCCTTGGCAACGGCCTCTTCAATCGTGCCGACCATGTAGAAGGCCGCTTCCGGCAAGTCGTCGTACTCGCCGGCGACGATCGCCTTGAAGGCCTTGATCGTGTCTTCGAGCTTCACGAACACACCTGGCGTGCCGGTGAAGACCTCGGCGACGTGGAAAGGCTGGCTGAGGAAGCGCTGCATCTTGCGGGCGCGGGTCACGACCAGCTTGTCCTCTTCCGAGAGTTCGTCCATGCCCAGGATGGCGATGATGTCCTGCAGCGACTTATACTGCTGCAACACGCGCTGCACTGAGCGCGCGACGTTGTAGTGCTCCTCGCCGACGATGCGCGGATCGAGCATGCGCGACGTCGAGTCGAGCGGATCGACGGCCGGGAAGATCGCCTGCTCGGCGATCGAGCGGTTGAGCACGGTCGTCGCGTCCAAGTGGGCGAACGAGGTGGCGGGCGCCGGGTCGGTCAAGTCGTCGGCGGGCACGTAGATGGCCTGCACCGACGTGATCGAGCCCTTCTTCGTCGAGGTGATGCGCTCCTGCAGGGCGCCCATGTCGGTCGACAGCGTCGGCTGATAGCCGACCGCCGAGGGAATGCGGCCGAGCAGCGCGGACACTTCCGAGCCGGCCTGGGTGAAGCGGAAGATGTTATCGACGAAGAACAGCACGTCCTGGCCTTCGACGTCGCGGAAGTACTCGGCGACGGTGAGGCCCGACAGGCCGACGCGGGCGCGGGCGCCCGGCGGCTCGTTCATCTGGCCATACACCAGCGCCACCTTGGAGCCCGGACCGTCGAGCTTGATGACGCCGCCCTCGATCATCTCGTGATAGAGGTCGTTGCCTTCGCGGGTTCGCTCGCCGACGCCGGCGAACACCGACACGCCGCCGTGCGCCTTGGCGACGTTGTTGATCAACTCCATGATCGTCACGGTCTTGCCGACGCCGGCGCCGCCGAACAGGCCGATCTTGCCGCCCTTGGCGTAGGGGGCGAGCAGGTCGATGACCTTGATGCCGGTGATCAGGATCTGCGCTTCGGTCGACTGTTCGACGAACTCCGGGGCGCTGCGATGGATCGGCAGAGTCTCCTTGTTGCCGACCGGACCGCGCTCGTCGATCGGTTCACCGATGACATTCAGGATGCGGCCGAGCGTCTCGGGACCAACCGGCATCTGGATCGGGCTGCCGGTGTCGACCGCCTTCTCGCCACGCACCAGGCCGTCGGTAGTGTCCATGGCGATCGTGCGAACCTCGGACTCGCCCAGATGCTGGGCAACCTCGAGCACGATGAGCCGGCCATCCGCCTTGACATGCAGGGCGTTCAGAATGTGCGGCAGGTCGGCGTCGAAGCGCACGTCGACGACCGCGCCCGTGATCTGGGTGATCGTGCCGATGTTGTTGGTGGCCATGACGGATCCCTTTCCTTCAATTGCTGTCAGCGCGCGGCCTAGACGGCCTCGGCGCCCGAGATGATCTCGATGAGTTCCTTGGTGATGGAGGCCTGACGCGAACGGTTCATCTGCAGTGTCAGCTTCTTGATCACATCGCCGGCGTTGCGCGAGGCGCTATCCATCGCGGTCATCTGCGCCCCGTAGAAGCTCGCCGCGTTCTCCAGCAGCACGCGGAAGACCTGGACCGTGAGATTGCGTGGCAGCAGATCGGCCAGGATCTCAGCCTCGTCCGGCTCGAACTCATAGACCGCACCACCCATCGTGGCGGGCGCGGCTGTCTGGCCAGCCTCGGGGGCCGGGGGTGGAATGAGCTGCTGACGCGTGACGACCTGCGTCATCGCCGACTTGAAGCGGTTGAAGACGACGGAGGCGACATCGAATTCGCCGGCCGCGAACATCTCCATGATCCGCGTCGTCACTCTCTGGGCGTCGGCGAACGACAGCCGCGGACGGCCAAGGTCGGTGATGGTCTCGACGATATGGCTGCCGAAGTCACGGCGCAGCTGTTCGCGCCCCTTGCGGCCGACACACATGATCTTGACGGTCTTGCCGTCGGCCAGCAGCGCGCGGATATTGCGGCGCGCCTCGCGGACGATCGTGCTGTTGAACCCGCCGCACAGGCCGCGGTCGGCGGTGGCCACGATCAGCAGGTGGACTTGGTCGGAGCCGGTGCCGGCCAACAGGCGCGGCCCGGTGCCGCCTTTGAGGCTGGCCCCCAGCGACGCCAGGATCTTGTCCATGGCCTCGGCGTAGGGTCGGGCCGCCATGGCCTGTTCCTGGGCGCGCCGCAGCTTGGCCGCCGCGACCATCTTCATGGCCTTGGTGATCTTCTGCGTCGATTGAACGCTTCGGATCCTGAGGCGGTAGGTTTTGAGACTGGGCATCGAAGACCTGCGAAACCCTAGGCGAACTTCTTGACGAAGTCGGCGAGGAACGCCTTCAGCTTGTCGTCGGTCTCCTTGGTGATCTCGCGCTTGTCGCGGATCGAGGCCAGAATTGAGCCCTCGGCGCGCAAGGTGTCGAGCACCTGGCGCTCGAACTCGCCGACGCGGGCCACCGGCAGACCGTCGAGGAAACCGCGGGTGCCGCAATAGAGCGACACGACCTGCTCTTCGATCACCATCGGCGCGAACTGCCCCTGCTTCAGGAGCTCGGTGAGCCGCTGGCCGCGCGCGAGCAGGCGCTGGGTCGAGGCGTCGAGGTCCGAGGCGAACTGGGCGAAGGCCGCCATTTCGCGATACTGCGCCAGCTCGAGCTTGATGGTGCCGGCAACCTGCTTCATCGCCTTGATCTGCGCCGCCGAACCGACGCGGCTGACCGACAGGCCGACGTTAATCGCGGGGCGGATGCCCTGATAGAACAGCTCGGTCTCAAGGAAGATCTGACCGTCGGTGATCGAGATCACGTTGGTCGGGATGTAGGCAGAAACGTCGCCGGCCTGCGTCTCGATGATCGGCAGCGCCGTCAACGAACCCGAGCCGTTCTTCTCGTTCAGCTTGGCGGCGCGCTCAAGCAGCCGCGAATGGAGATAGAACACGTCGCCGGGATAGGCTTCGCGGCCCGGCGG
>RGPT01000087.1 GCA_010032545.1 Alphaproteobacteria bacterium | reverse complement strand
GGCGCGGCCGGCTGGCCACGGCTTCAGCCACCGAGCCCGCCTCCACCGCCACGAAGTCGGCAGCAGCGCCCGCGGCGATGCCATAGTCCTCGATGCCGAGAACGTGCGCGGCCGCCCCGGTCACCATGTCGAAGGCGAACGCCAGTTCGTGATCGTGCCGGAAGTTGGCGCGGTAGCCGATCATCATGGCGCGTTCCAGCATGTCGCCGTTGCCGAAGGGTGACCAGGCATCGCGGATGTTGTCCGATCCGCCGAACACTCTGACGCCATGCCGATGGAGTAATGCCAGGGGCGGGATGGGTGCGCCGCCAGGACCGTGGCTCATGATGGCGACTTCCGCTTTCGCCAGTACGTCGGCCGTCCGGGTGGTTGTGTCGGCGTCGACGGAGCCCAGGGCGAAGGCGTGGCTGACGGCAACGCGGCCCATCAGGCCCGCCGCCATCGTGCGCTCGGCGATGGCCCGCAGCTGGGCGATTCCGCTCTCGCCACCGTCATGCAAGTGGATGTCGACGCCGACGCCCCGCCGTTCGGCGATGCCGAACACCACGTCGAGATGACCGTCGAGATTGCCGTCGATGCCGACGGGGTCGAGGCCGCCCACCAGGTCGGCACCCTCGGCGATGGCGGCGTCCAGAAGTTCGGCGGTTCCGGGCGAGCGCAGGATGCCGCTTTGCGGGAACGCCACGATCTGGATCGTGACCAGGTCGCGGAAGCGCTCGCGGATTTTCAGGACTTCGTGAAGATTGCGGAGGCCGAGCTGGTTGTCGATGTCGACATGGCTGCGCATGTGCAGCGTGCCGCTCGCCACGATCTGACGCACGAGGTTGGCGCCGGTCTCCGCCTCCGGGAGGGTGCGGCGTGTGCGGACGCGGCGCTCGGCCTCGATACGGTCGGCGACCCGGTTGCCGGTCGCCTGGTTGGGAACCCAAGGCAGCCCCAGCAGGGTCTTGTCGAGATGGATGTGGCCGTCGACCAGGGGCGGCAGCAGCAGTGCGCCGCCAAGGTCGAGCACGTCGTCACCTGGAGGAACGGCGGCCGACGCTGGAAGGAGGGCGGCGATCCGCCCTCCCTTGATGTCGAGGTGATGGTGCGTGCCGTCGGTCAGGACGGCGTTGGCGATCAGCATCGCCTTACTTGTCGGCGATCGCGCCTGCTTCCTTGCGGAAGCCGCTCACCGCGGCCTTGGCGGCCATTGCCAGCAGGCCCGAATCGTTGGCGATGGTGCAGAACTGGAAACCCATGCCGACCGCCTTGGCGGCGTAGCTCGCCGTGCCGTTGTGGATGCCCGCGAACAGGCCGCGCTTCTTGCAGGCCGTGGTGAGCTTCTCGTAGATCTTGAGGACCTGTGGTTCGTCACGGTCGAGCTTCGGCACCAGCCCCAGCGACAGGCCGAGATCGGACGGGCCGACGTAGATGCCACTGACGCCCGGCACGTCGAGGATGGCATCGATATTGTCGATCGCTTCCTGGGTCTCGATCATCGGAATGATCAGCACCTCGTCGTTGGCCGTCGCCTGGTAGGGCGTGGCCTCGCCATAGGCGCCGGCGCGTATCGGGCCGTTGCTGCGCTTGCCCTTGGGCGGATAGAGCGCATAGGAGACCAGCGCTTTCGCTTCGGCGGCGGTGTTCACCATCGGGCAGATCACGCCCCAGGCGCCGCCGTCGAGCACCTTGCCGACGATGCCGGGCTCGTTCCACGGCACGCGCACCAGCGGCGTGATGGGATACTTGTCCATCGCCTGGAAGCAGGTGACCATCGAGAGATAGTCCTGCACGCCGTGCTGCATGTCGACGGTGACGCTGTCCCAGCCGCACTGCGCCATCACCTCGGCCGAGAAGCCGTTGGGAATCGCAAGCCAGCCGTTGATGCAGGCCTTGCCGGCTTGCAGGCGCTTCTTCAGCATATTCGTCGACATTTCAGCGCTTCCTCGTTTGGTTGATAACGGCGAAGTCTACACAGGGACGGGGAATTCGGTGACGGTTTTGTCGTTGAAAGCCGGGCGGCTCGCCGTCGATCTCGCCCCCGCGGCCGGAGGGTCGATCGTCCGTTTCGCGGTCGAAGGCCCAAGCGGCGCCTTCGATCTGCTACGGCCAGCCGGCGCCGCCTCGCTGGCCACGGGATCTGGCTCGGGGAATGCCTGCTACCCGCTGATCCCGTTCTCCAACCGCATCGCGAACGGTCGCCTTGATGTCGGTGGCCGGGAATTCGTCCTGCAGCCCAATTGGCCGGCCCAGCGCCATCCGATGCACGGCGACGCCTGGGCCCATCCCTGGACGGTCGAGCGTGTGGACGACCGCTTCGCCGCATTCGCTTATGAACACCATGGACGCGAGGGCTGGCCATTCCGGTATCGCGCCCGCCAGTCGTTTCGTCTCGACGACGACGGCCTCGTGGTCGGCATGTCGATCGAGAACCTTGAACCGCGTGAGGTTCCTGCAGGCCTCGGACTCCATCCGTTCTTTGCGCGCGATGCAGACACCGAACTTGCCTGCAGGGTCGAGGGCGTGTGGAGGTCGGATGCCGAGGTGCTGCCGATCGATCGCATCGCGGTGCCGTCGGACTGGGATTTTGCCCTTTCCCGTCCCGTGGAAGGCGTCGTGCTCGACAATTGCTTCGATGGGTGGGACGGCCGTGCCACGGTTCGCTGGCCGCGGCGTGCCCTCGGCCTCGCGATGGAGGCGACGGAGCCGTTTCGCCATCTCGTGATCTATGTTCCAAAGGGCCGGCCGTATTTCTGCGTCGAGCCGGTGAGCCATGCCAATGGCGCCATCGCGCGATCGCTGCTGGCGTCCGGCGGGAAGCTTGCCGGCGAGATCGTGTTCCGTCCGTTCACCTTGTGAGGATCCATGCCGCGTTTTGCCTCCTATCCCAGCCTCCGCGGTCGTGTCGTGCTCGTCTCGGGCGGCGGCTCCGGGATCGGCGCCTCGATCGTCGAGCACTTCGCGGGCCAGGGCGCCAGGGTCGGCTTTGTCGACGTGGACGAGCCGGCGTCCAGGGCCTTGGTCGACCGGATTGGCGCCGCCGGCCATCCGTTGCCGCTGTTCCTGCCGTGCGATGTGCGCGACATCGCCGCTTACCAAGAGGCGATCGCGCAGGTCGCTGCCGCATTCGGCCCCGTCACCGTGCTGATCAACAATGCCGCGCGCGACGACCGCCACGTGCTGGCAGACGTGACGCCGGCATTCTGGGACGAGCGCATCGCCGTCAACCTCCGGCACCAGTACTTCGCCATCCAGGCGGTGGCGTCCGGGATGAAGAACGCGGGCGGGGGCTCGATCGTGAACTTCAGCTCGGTGAGCTACCATACCATGACGCCGCAGCTTTCGGTCTATCAGGCGGCGAAGGCCGCGGTCATCGGCATGACCCGTGGCCTTGCCCGCGACCTTGGCCCCGACGGCATCCGTCTCAATGCAATCACGCCGGGCTGGATCATGACCCAGCGCCAGATCGATCTCTGGCTGACGCCCGAGGCCGAAGCCGCCCTGATGACGGCGCAGTGCCTCAAGGAGAAGGTCTATCCGCCCGACATCGCCCGCATGGCGCTGTGGCTGGCCGCCGACGACAGCCGTCTGGTGACGGCGCAGAATTTCGTCGTCGACGGAGGCCGGATGTGAGCACGACACCGCGTTCCTTGCCGCGTCACGCCCTTGGTGCAGCGGCGAGGGTGGTGAGGCACGTGCTGCCGCCTACTCTCTACTTCTTCGTCGCCTTCAACCTGATCTCGTTCACGACCGACCTGCTGGTCCACAACCACTGGTTCCGGCCGTCGAGCTTCGCCATGGCCACCGTTACCGCGCTGGTGGTCGGCAAGGTCGTCCTGGTCGTGGACAGGATCCGCCTGATCGACAAGTTCCGCGGCGGACCGCTGATCCGGCCGATCCTCTACAAGTCCGTCTTCTATTCTGCCGTCGTGTTGATCGTGCGCTTCCTCGAGAAGGTCGCGGGATTCGCCATCGATGCCGGCGGCCTGGGACCCGCGTTCCACGACGCGCTGCGCGACTTTTCCTGGCATCGGTTCGTGGCCGTCCAACTCTGGATCTTCATCTGCTTCCTGATCTACGTGACCGCGACCGAATTCAACGCACTGGTGGGTCAGGGCCAGCTCTTCCGGCTGTTCTTCCGCCATCGGTCGGCGGAGTACGGCCTCACACGTCAGCAGCATATCCGCTCGCTGATGGAGCTGAGCCTGCTCGCTGAAAGTACGCCGCGCGAACAGCTCCTCGATCCCGCCACGCCCCAGGGCACTCGGCTGGCGGCGATCGTCGACGCGCTTCACCGTCGCGCTGCCTGAGTCGCGCGCGATGGCCGCCGACCATATCTGGCGCCGGCTTTCCTGGCTCATCCTGGGGATCGGCGGCCTGATCCTGGCCGGCGGCCTGGCGCTTGGGCTCGGCAGCCTGCGCCATGTGCTCTATGGCGAACGTGTCGATGGCGAGGTGATCGAGCTCAGCCGCGAGGGCGACATGTACGCGCCCGTGGTGCGCTTCCGGCTGCCCGGCGGCGAACTGCAGACGCTGAAGGATCTCGGCAGCGGCTCGCCGGAGTTTGCGATCGGCGACCGGGTCACGATCCTCTACACGCGGCAAAATCCTTCCAACTTCCATATCGCCACCTTTGAGCGACTGTGGCTGTCGCCGATCATCGTCACGCTCTTCGGCGGCTTCTGGCTGCTCTTCGGCGGCATTGCGTTCGCGCTGTCGCGTGGCGTCGACCTCGCGGTCGTGGGCGAGCAGGCCTTCACCGTCATCGCCGCGGGCGGCTTGATGGTCGGCATCTTCGTCCTGTGGAGTGCTGCTGATCTTTACGCCAGCGGTCTGCGCACCGAAGGCGTGGTCCTCGAGAACCGCGCCAGCCGGCACACCGCGCAGGAGACCGTGCGGCAACCCGACGGACGCGAGACGCGGCGCGAGGTCGAGCAGGTGTCGTTCGCGCCGGTCGTGCGCTTCACCACGCGCGAAGGCCGCGAGATGGAGTTCCACGGCCGCGGCGGCAGCGACCGGTCGTTCTCTGCAGGCGACCGTGTGACGGTGATCTACGACCCGGCCAATCCGATCCGTGCCCGCATCGTGTCGTTCTTCGACTTCTGGCTGCCGTCGGCCGCGGCCTTCGCGGTGGCCGCAGCGTTCGGCAGTGCGGTCTGGCTGTCACGCCGGTCGCGGCAGCGGGCTAAAGCGCCTCGCGGCTGATCCAGGCGGCGAGCAGCCGGCCGAGTTCGCGCGGCCGTTCCAGCGGCGCCATGTGGCCGCAGTCTTCGATCACTTCGAAGTGCGCGCGCGGCAGGCTGCGCGCCATGCGTTCGGTCTCTGCGAAGCTGCGCAGGCGATCCTGGCGGCAGGCGACCACCAGCGCGGGGCAGGCGATGCGTTCGAGGTCGGCATAGCCGTCGCGGCGCACCAACGCCGCCTGCCGCTTGCGGACTTCTGGCCCGAGACGGCGTTGCATGCCGCGCAGGCGGTCGAGCAGGATGGGATCCCTTTCGCGATCCGGATGCAGGCTCATGGCTGTCGTCGCGGCACCGGCGGCGCGCGGCGGCCGGTCGCCCGGTCGATGGCCCGCTTGGCGCCGCGCTGTCTCCTCATCGGAATAGCCGCGTGCCGAGGAGGCGACGAAGGCCACACCGCTCACGCGCTCGGGCGCCATAAGCGCGAGCACGCGGGCCACGAAGCCGCCCATCGAGAAGCCGACCAGTACGAAGCGCTCGGGCGCACCGGCGAGGACGCGCCGCGCCATGCCGTCCAGCGTGTCGTCCTCGTAGACGTTGCCGTAGTGGAGCTGGCCCAGGGGCTCGAGAGCCGGGACCATGTCGGTCCACAGATCCCGATCGCACATGAAACCGGGAAGCAGAACGAGATCAGGCAAGGAAGCGGCTCCCAGCCCAGGCGGCGGCAAGGACCAGGATCAACCCCGGAACGACACGTACGGCGAAGGCGGTTCCGCCGCCGGTCACGGCAAAGACCATCTTGGTCAGGGTATTGGTGGTGAGTGCCGCCAGGATAGGGACGACCGCGCTGCTCGCGACGAGCCTGTCCGAGGCGACCAGGGAGGCCACCGAGATGGCGGGCGAATGGGTGTCGGCGAGACCGGCGAGGCCTGCGACCGCGAGGACGCCCGCGTTGCCGAACCGGTCCTGCAGCGCGGCCGAGGCAACGAGGATGACCGACAGCAGTGCGGCGAACAGGATCGCCGACCGTATGCTGAAGGCGCGGCCCGGCTTGTCGGGATGCTCGACCTTGTGTCGCAGCGCAAGTGCCGTGAACACGCCGCCATAGAGGATCGCCGCACCGCCGCCGCAGGCGAGCGGCACGGCCAGCGCCCGGAAAGTGGCGGTGTCGGTGGCGCCGATGACAAGGGCGAGCTGGACGAAAGTGGCGACGGTCGACAGAACCGCGCCCGCCACCGCGGCCCCCAGGAGGTCGCCGTCCCGGGTTGCCCGCGCGCCCATGGCGCCGATGGTGACGGCGCTCGAGATGAAGCCCGAGGCGAGGCCCGCCAGCGGCAGGCCGAAGCGGGCGCCCACCAGGCGCACGGCGATGTAGCCCAGCGCGCTCACGCCCATGACCAGGACGACCACGATCCAGATCGTGTGGGGGTTGAGCGCGCCGTAGGGCCCCATCGCCTCGTCGGGCAGCAGCGGCAAAACGACCAGCGTGGCGCCGGCGAAGATCAGCCCGTCGTGGACCTCTTGCTCGGTCAGCACGGAGCGTACGAAGCGATGGATCACCGTGCGCGCCGTCAGCAACCCCGCCACGATGACTCCCAACCCCGCCGCGAACGTCGGCTCGTGGATGGCGAGACCGCCCAGCAGCACGGTGGCCACCAGGGCCGCCTCGGTGGTGAGGCCGGGGTCGCGCTCCGCGGCGCGCCAGTAGGCCAGGGCTGCCAGCGCGGACACGCCTACGGTCACGACCGCGAGCAACAACTCGCCGCCCACGACGACCGCGACGGCGCCGCAGAGCGAGGTGATGGTGAAGGTGCGGATGCCGGCGGCCGCGCGGTCAGGTCCTTCGCCCTTGCGCCGCTCGCGATCGATGCCGACCAGCAGGCCGATGCCGAGCGCGACGGCGAGATTGAGGACAAGGGGGTTGAGAGGCGGCACGCCGCCATCTTACGTCGTCCCCGGCAGAAATGCGCCAGCCTACTTCTTCTTCAGCGCCTTCAGAATCTTGCCGGAGTCGGTGACGAAGCCGAAGCACTTCTTCACGTTCCAGACCGTGGCCTCGGTGCAGAAGTCAGGCGAGGTCGTGGCGCAGCAATCCTCGACCAGCACGCAGCCGTAGCCCAGAAAGTTGGCGTCAGTCAGGCTGTGCAGCACGCACTGGTCGGTGTTGACGCCGGAGAACAGCGCCGTGCGGATGCCGAGGTTGCGCAGGATCGAATCGAGTGGCGTATCCCAGAAGCCGCTGATCCTGTGCTTGTCGACTTTGATGTCCTCCGGCTTCTGCTCGAGCTCGTCGACCACGGCGGCGGCCCATGAGTCTTTCTGCAGCACCGGGGCGCCGCTGCCGGGCAGGGGATCGCCCAGGCCGATGCCCGTGCCGGCCGGCTTGTAGAGGTGGATCTGGTTGGGCGGCATGTTGGCGAGGTCTGGACGGTTGCCCCAGTTCACCCAGATGATGGGCATGCCCGCCTTGCGGAGCGCAGGCAGCAGTTTCTGCAGCGGCGCGATGGGGCGACGGTCGGGCGTGTAGTCCGCCCCGAGATGGTCGACCCATCCGCCCCTGGCGCAGAAATCATTCTGCATGTCGATCACAATCATGGCGCTGCGTTTGAGGTCGATCGTGACGTTCTGAGGCGCTGCTGCGATCTTGAGCGGCACGGGCTTGGCAGGCGCTGTCGCCATGTCGATGTGGCCGGCGTTGGCACCCCAGACGAAGCCGGCACGCGGTGCGCCCAGCGGATGCAGCTTTGCAGCCATCGATCCCTCCCTTGGTTGGAAACAGGGAAGCAAGTTCCCTGCCAGTTGGCATGGCGATTGCGTGTGACTGGATGAGGAAAGATCTCGGCAATAGGGGAGCACCGCCATGAACCACTTCGACCGTCGACTCTTTTTGACCGGAACGGCCGGTGCCGCCGGTTTGGTGATGCTGGGCGGCCTTGCCGTGCCGGCACGCGCGGCCGGTCCTTTGACCGTCGGTGTGCTGATCCCGGGCTCTAAGTCCGACAAGGGCTGGATGGAATCGGGCTTTGACGGTCTCCAGGCGGCCGAGAAGAAGCTCGGTGCCAAGATCACCGTGAAGTACATCGAGAACGTGAAGTTCGGCGACATGGAGCAGGTGCTCGTGGCGCTGGCCGGCAAGAACGATCTGGTGATCGGCGTCGGTGGGCAGACACAGGCTTCGGTCTTCAAGGTGGCGCCGCGTTTCCCCAAGGTGAAGTTTGCCATCATCGGCGGCAACGCCGATCCCAAGAAGCCCGACAATGTCTCGGGCTACGACGTCCGCCAGGCGGAGATCGGCTTTGTGGCCGGTGCCGCGGCCGCCATGCTCTCCAAGAACGGCGCCGTATCGTATGTCGGCGGACTGGAAATCCCGGCCATCAAGAATACCGGCAAGGAGTTCGGCAACGGCGCGCGCTACGTCAATCCGAAGATCAAGTACATCGAGAACTACACGGGTGATTTCGACGACGTTGCCAAGGCCAAGGAAGCCACGCTCGCCGCCATCGCCCAGGGCGCGGACGTGCATTATCACATTCTCAACCTCGGCCTGCGCGGTATGGAGCAGGCGGCGCGCGAGAAGGGTACGCATGTCATCGGCAGCTACACCGATCGCTGCGGCACCGATCCGCTCTACGTCGCCTACTCAGTCACCGGCGTCGGCTTCCAGGTCGAGTACGCAATCGAGCAGGCGGCGGCCGGAACCTGGAAGCCCGAATTCAAGCCCTTCGGTCTGGCGATGGGGCCGAAGTCGTCAGATATGGTCATCTGCAAGGGCACGCCCGAACAGAAGGCCAAGCTCGAGGAGATCAAGAAGGATCTCCTGTCGGGCAAGATCAAGGTGCTCGACGCCTGAGCGTGCTTCTTTCCCTCCGGGGCCTCGGGAAGCGCTTCGGCAGCCTGCAGGCCCTGGAAGGCATAACGCTGGACGTACATGCCGGCACCGTTCATTGCCTGCTGGGCGAGAACGGCGCCGGCAAGTCGACGCTCTGCAACCTGATCTTCGGCGTCTACGCGCCCAGCGCCGGCCAGATGCTTTTCGGCGAGCGCCCGTGGCTGCCGTCCAGTCCGGCCGAGGCGCTGGAGCAAGGCATCGCCATGGTGCACCAGCACTTCAGCCTGGTGCCGCGCATGACCGTTGTCGAGAACCTGATGCTGGGTCAGGCGAAGGGCGTGCTGAAGCGCCGAGAATTCGGCGACCGCATTCGCGACATCGCCGACCGCTTCGGCTTCGTGCTCGATCCCGATGCAGTGGTCGGCGAACTGTCGGTGGGAGAGCGCCAGCGCGCCGAGATCGTGAAGTGCCTGATGCGCGATCCCAGGCTCCTGGTACTCGACGAGCCCACGGCGGTGCTGCCGCCGGGCGAGATCGGCGCCTTGCTCGACATCTGCCGCCGCGTCGCCGACTCGGAGCGAGCGGTGATCCTGGTCACGCACAAGCTGGCCGAGATCGCCAAGGTTGCCGACAGCGTGGCCGTGCTGCGCACCGGCCGGCTGGTCGCACAGGCGGACATGAAGACCGCCGACATGGGCGCGCTGGTGCACGCCATGGTGGGCCGCGAGGTGAAGCCGCTCGACGTTGCGCTAGGAGACTCTAAAGAGCCCGAGGCCGGGGCGCCGGCCAAGCCGGGCTTCGCGCTGGTCTGCGACGGCGTCACCGTGCAGGACCGCCATGGCGCCACGCGGCTTGACAATTTCACCCTGGAAGTCCGGCCCGGCGAGATCGTCGGGCTGGCCGGTGTCGAGGGCAACGGCCAGAGCGAGCTCGGCATGGTGCTGGCCGGCCTGCTGGCGCCCACGGAAGGCCGCTACTTCATCGGCGACACCGAGCTCACTCACGCCGGCGCCGCCGCCGTCACGGCAGCCGGTGGTGGCATCGTGCCGGAGGATCGCCATGCCGTGGCCTGTGTAACGGCCATGTCGGTGGCCGAGAACATGTATCTCAACAAGCTCGACCGTTTCACGCGCTTCGGGCTGCTGCAGCGCCGCGCGCTGAACGCGGCGGCCGAGGTGCAGATGAAGGCATTCGACGTCCGCGCCGCCGGACCGGAGGTGGCCTTCTCCGGCCTCTCCGGTGGCAACCAGCAGAAGGCCGTTCTGGGACGAGAGCTGACGCTTGATCCCCTGGTGGCGCTGGTCGCGGCCCAACCGACGCGCGGCCTCGACGTCAGCGCCGTTGAAGCGGTCTATCGCCAGATCCGGGCCGCCGCGCGCCGCGGCGTCGGTGTGCTGTTGATCTCGAGCGAACTCGACGAACTGATCGCCGTCGCCGATCGTATCGCCGTGCTCTATCGCGGCCGCTTGGTCGGCGAGCGCCCGGCCGAGATTGGTGAACGCGGTGCCATCGGCGCCCTCATGTCGGGACAGGTCGCATGACGGCGCTCGTCCTCAGTATGCCGGATCGCCGTCGGGTGCTGGCGCTGTCGATCCCCTTCTTGGCCGTGATCGGCTCGATGGCGATCGGCCTGCTGCTGATTGCCGCCAGCGGCAAGTCGATACCCGACGCCATAGAAGCGTTTCTCGATGGTGCCTTCGGCACGGCCTTCGCCCTCGGCGCTTCGATCAACCGCGCCGTTGCGCTGTCGCTGATCGGGTTGGGCTTCATCCTGGCCGCGCGCGCCAACCTCACCAATGTAGGCGGGGAGGGCCAGATCGCCGTGGGCGGCATCGCCGCGACCGCGATCGCGCTGTGGCCGCCCGTCGCCGGCCTGCCGCTTGGCCTCGCCGTGATCCTGCCGCTGCTGGCTGGCACGTTGGCGGGTGCCGTCTGGGGCGGAATCGCCGGCGTGATGAAGGTGCGCTTCGGCACCAACGAGGTGATCTCGACCCTGCTGCTGGGCTTCGTCGCCCTGCTGATGGTCTATTGGTGCGTGCAGTCGACGGCGTTGCTGCGGCAGCCGCAGACGTCGTCGTCCACGCTGCCGGAATCGCTGCCGATACCCGACTCGACCAAGCTGCCGGGCCTCACGAACGATCCCGGATCGCCGCTGCACATCGGCCTCATACTGTGCCTGTTGCTGGCGCTTGCGATCGCGATCGTTCTGCAACGCTCGACCTTCGGTTTGCGGCTGCGCGCGATCGGGCTCAACGAGCTGGCGGCGCGCCGCGCCGGCATGCCCGGCAGCATCCTGCTGGTCGTGGCCTTGGGCATTGCCGGCGCCTTCGGCGGATTGGCAGGCGCCATCATGCTGCAGGGCGAGCAGTTCTATCTCAAGGCGGGCTTTTCCTCGGGCTACGGTTTCGACGGCCTGGTCGTCGGCCTGCTGTCGCGCGGCTCGACCATCGGCGTGCTGGCAGGCGCGCTGTTCTTCGGTTTCCTGCGTTCGGGCGGCATTTCCATGGAGATCATGGCGGGCGTGCCGTCGGCGCTGACGGTCGTCATCCAGGGGCTGATCGTGATCGCGATCGCGGGCTCAGTGATCCTGGTCGAGAAGCTCGAGGGAGGGCGGCGCTGATGGAAGAGACGTTGGCCATCTTCATCGCTTCGACGCTGCGTCTTGCCATGCCGCTGATGCTGGCGGCGAGCGGCGAGCTCGTGTCGGAGCGCGCCGGCGTTCTCAACCTCAGCCTCGAAGGCATGATGCTGACGGCTGCTTTCTTCGGCGCGCTGGGCTCATGGGCGACCGGCAATCCCTATCTCGGTGTCGGTTGCGCCGTTGGCGCGGCACTCTGCGTCGCCGCCGTCCAAGCCTGGCTCAGCGTCAACCTGCGCGCCAACCAGCTCGTGATCGGCATAGGTTTCAATATCCTGGCGCTGGGTGCCACGACGCTGCTCTACCGCATCATCTTCGGCGGCCTCTCGCGCGAGGAGATTCCGGGCCTGCCCAAGCTTTCCGTGCCGGGTCTCAGCGACCTGCCGTTCCGCCGACGGCGCTTACGCTGCCGTTCCAGCGCGGCAAGTAGCAGGATCGCCCCATGCCCGTGATTGCCGCCCAACCCTACGACTACGAATTTCCCACCGGCCGGCTCGCCCTGGTGGTGATCGACATGCAGCGCGACTTCGTCGAGGAGGGCGGCTTCGGCTCGGTCCTCGGCAACGACGTGCGGCCGCTCGCCGCCATCGTGCCCACCGTGCGCTGTCTGCTCGACGGCTTCCGCGCCGCGAGGCTGCCCATCATCCATACGCGCGAGGGTCACCGGCCCGATCTCACCGACTGCCCGCCGTCCAAGCGTGCGCGCGGCAAGGGCGCGCTCGGCATCGGCGACAAGGGGCCGATGGGCCGAATCCTGATCGACGGCGAGCCGGGCAACGATCTCGTGCCCGAGCTGGCGGCTCTGCCGGGCGAGACGGTGATCGTGAAGCCGGGCAAAGGCGCCTTCTATGCGACGCGGCTTGGCCACCTGCTGGAGACCAAGGGCATCGGCCATCTGGTGTTTGCTGGTGTCACGACAGAAGTCTGCGTGCAGACGACGATGCGCGAGGCCAACGACCGCGGCTACGAATGCCTGCTGGCGGAGGATGCGACCGAAAGCTACTTCCCCGAGTTCAAGGCCGCGACCCTGGCGATGATCCGCGCCCAGGGCGGCATCGTCGGCTGGACCGCACCGACGGACACGATCGTCAAAGCCTTGCGGTGAGCGACGACTTCGGCGCCTTCGTTGCCGGACCGCGGATGGGGATCCCGCCCTCGGGGTCGGGCGCCCTCGACAGTCTCACCTTCGTTGTAAAGGATCTGATCGACGTCGCGGGCGCCATCACCGGTGGCGGCAATCCCGACTGGCACCGGCAGCAGGAGCGTGCGGGGACGTCGGCGGTCGTCGTGCAGCGCTTCCTGCAGGCCGGTGCGGCGATGGTCGGCAAGACCGTCACCGACGAACTGGCCTTCAGCCTTGAAGGCGAGAACGAGCACTACGGCACGCCGATCAATCCGCGCTGTCCCGCGCGCCTGCCCGGCGGCTCGTCGAGTGGATCGGCGGTGGCCGTCGCGGCCGGCCTGGCCGACCTCGGTCTCGGCACCGACACCGGTGGCTCGGTGCGGGTGCCGGCGAGCTTCTGCGGCCTCTGCGGTTTTCGTCCCACCCATGGCCGCCTGCCGATGACGGGCGTCATTCCCTTCGCGCCTAGCTTCGATACCGTGGGCCTGTTTGCTCGCACGCCCGCGCATCTGCTGGCCGGAGGGCTCGCGCTCCTCGAGGCTTCGCCGGTCGAGGCGCGCCCCGCGCGCCTGCTGCTGGCGGCCGATGCCTTTGCGCTGGCCGATCCCGAAACCCGCACACCGTTGCGCGTGGCGGCCGCCCGCCTCGGCGTCACGACGGAGGTCGAGATCTACGTCGGCCGTGCGGCCGAGTTCCTCGAGGCCTACACCACGCTGCAGGGGCTCGACGTCATGCGGTCGCTGGGTGTCTTCCTCGAGTCAAACCCGCGCTTCGGCTCCACCATCGCACCGCGTTTCGTCGGCGCGCGCGCACTCGATCCCGCCGTCGAGCCGCGGTGGAGGACATGGCGACAGGCGCTTGCCGCCCGGATGCGCGCGCTGCTGCCGCCCGGCACGATGCTGCTGCTGCCCACGACTCCCGGCATCGCGCCGCTGCGCTTCCTGCGTGGCGCGCATGCCGAGCGCTTCTATCGGGCCGCCCTCGCGCTCGGTTCGGTGGCCGGCCTCGCCGGTCTTCCCGTGGTCACGCTGCCGCTCGCCACGTTCGATGGCTGTCCGCTGGGTCTTTCGGTGATCGCGGGGTCGGGCGAGGACGAGGCGCTGCTGGCCTTCGCCCGATCACAAGGCGCCTAGCCGCGCGGCCACACCGGTGGCCGCTTGGCGAGAAACGCTTCGACGCCTTCGGCGAAATCCGGCGTGTCGGCGAGGGCCGCCACCGCCTCGAGTTCGTAGGCCATGCCGTCCTCGAAGCTCATGCCGCCGCCCAGGGTCACGGTGCGACGGATGGCGGCGAGCGACGCCGGCGACTTGGCTGCCAGCTCCTCGCCATAGGCTTGTACACGCGCGCGCAAATCGTCTGGCGCTACCAGCTCGTCGACCAGGCCCCAGCTTCGCGCCTCCTCGGCCGGCACCATGCGGCCGTCGTAGAGATAGCGGATGGCGCGCGGCCGCCCGATCAGGCGTGCCAAAGCCTGGGTCGTGGCGATCGGCGGGATGAAGCCGATGCGGATCTCGGGCTGTCCGAGCCTGGCGTTGGCGGCGGCGAAGCGCAGGTCGCAATGCAGGGTCATCTCGAGGCCGCCGCCCACCGCCGTGCCGTTGATGGCGGCCAGCAGCGGCTTGGGCGCGCCGCGCAGCAGCCGCGCGATCTGGTGGCCGCGCGTGGCCCAGTCGCGCATGCCGTCGGACGTCATGCCTCTGAAAGCGTTGAGATCGGCCCCGGCGCTGAGATAGCCCGGCACGGCGCTCGCCAGTACCAGCACCCGCACCTCGGGATCGGCCAGCATTGCGGCAATTCCGTCATGGACCTCGTCGACCATCGCGCGGCTGAAGGCGTTGACCGGGGGGCGGTTGAATTCGAGCCAACCGACGTGGGCCGTGGTCGACAGGCGGATGAAGGAAGGGGCCTCGGTCATCGCTTGGCCCTTTGCCTTGTCGCGCGGTCCAGCAGGGTGCGCACGGCCCGCCCGGCATGGCGGAGGTCGTCCTCGCGGCGCTCGTCCGTCGCCGCCCACGTGGCCGCATCCATTACGGCGATGAGTTCATAGGCGAGCTGATCGGCGTCGAGGCCGGTGGCCAGCTCGCGGCGCGTCTTCGCCTCCTTGATGGTGCGCTCGAGCAGGCGGCGGAAATACGCCTTGTTGGCGATGACCGCGTTGCGGACGCTGCCCGCGCGGGAACGGACGCCGGCCTGGGTGGCGACGAAGAAGCAGCCGCCGGGAAACTCCGGCCGGGCCACATAGTCCAGAGTCATGGTGCACAGGGCCTCGATGCGGGCCACGCCCGCGGGCGCCTTCATCGCCGTGTCGAGCACGGCCGCCACATAGCGCTTGCGCGCTGCTTCCACGGTCGCGAGCTGCAGTTCCTCCTTGGAACCGAAATGGGCGAACAGGCCGCTCTTGCTCATCTCCAGGCGCTCGGCCAGCGTACCGATGGTGAGCGCATCGAGGCCTTCCAGCGAGGCGATGTCGGCGGCGGCGTTCACGATGCCGTCGTAGGTCCGCAGACCGTCGGAACGGCGACGGCGGCGACTGGAAGCGGATGGGGTGGGGGAGCCTGCGGACATTGTGACTTGACGTTAGATAGAACGATCGTACTAATACGTACGTTCGTTCTATCTAGCGCACCGGAGGCTGGATGCCAAGCTACGATGCCATCGTCGTGGGAGCGCGTTGCGCGGGATCGGCGCTGGCGCTTCTGCTGGCGCGCCGGGGCCGCCGCGTCCTCGTGGTCGACCGCGCGCAATTTCCCAGCGATACGGTCTCGACCCATTTCCTGTGGCCGCGCACCACCGCGTTCCTCCACGCCTGGGGTCTGCTCGACCGTCTCGCGGCAACGGGCTGTCCGCCGATCGAGCGGGTCAGCATGTTCTGGGGACCGGTCGCCGTGGCGGGCCGGCCCGAGCCGGTCGACGGGGTCTCGGCGATGTTCTGTCCGCGGCGCACCGTGCTTGACGCCCTGCTGGTCGAGGCTGCCCGCGAGGCCGGCGCCGAGGTGAGGGAACAGACGACGATGGTCGACCTGCTGTTCGAGGGCGGGCGGGTGACGGGCATCCGGGC
>RGPT01000086.1 GCA_010032545.1 Alphaproteobacteria bacterium | reverse complement strand
TCGACGCCTTTCGGCGCCTCCAGAACGCCGGGCGGCTCAGCGTCCGGACGGAGAAGCGCGGCGGCGAGGAAGTCGGCATCATCTCCGTCGTCGAAGGCAAGACCCCGGAAATCGCCCGCGACGTGAAGTTCGTCCGGGATACGCTTCGCGTCAGGCCGGCAAAGGACGGGGACCTGACGATCGTCTTCGCGCCGGCGCCGCGCAGCGGTAACGAACTGGCGGTGCTGTCGCGCTCGATGGGCGACATCCTGATCGACCTGGCCATGGGGATCGACGTGCCGGCGGACCATGTCGCGGCGGGACGCACGCAGCCCACGGTCTGGGTGAACACCTCGCCGAATCCGAGGGATCGGCCGATGGTCAGAATTCACTCAGGGACGGCGCCGCCGGCGAACGCGTTTGCAGCGGTCGAATACGGCAATACCTGGTACTGGATCGACGACAACGACTTCGCGTCCAAGCGGACCTTCACGTTGCTGATGATCTTCACGTCGCTCGCCGAGACGGGCGTCGTCGCGCAGATTCCCGCCCTCACGTTGCCTGTCCGGTGACCGACAGGCACATCGCGGCGGATAGGGGGCGGCGCGGGCGGCTGGAAGCCACGGCAGGTACCTTCGCGGGGGGGCTGGCTCTCGTCTTGTCCATGCTCATCGTGGTGGTCGTGGCGTTGCTCCGCTTTTCGGGTGGCTGGTTCGGCGTCCTGCTCGGCGGGGCGGTCGACATCGGCGTGCTGCGCGAGGTTCTTTTTCTCGGCATGGCGGTCGCGGGAGGACTGGCCGTCGCCAATCTGGTCCAGAGTCGTGGCCGGTGGCTGAACGGCGCCACGGTGGCTCTGATCCTGCTGGCCGTCGCGCTGGGCGGTCACCGCGTGCCGATCGCCGATCTGCCGACAGGGACGCCCTATCTGGGGCTCGATCGCTTTGCTCTCAACCTGATCGGGTCGAGTCTGATTTTTATCGCGATCGAAAAGTTGTTTCCGTTGCGCGTCCAGAACGTGTTGCGGCCGGCGTGGCGGACCGACTCGACTTATCTCATCGTCAACCACCTGCTGGCGGGCCTGATCCTGATTCTCGCCAGCTTTGCGCTGCGCGACCTGTTCGGCTGGATGGTCTGGCCACCCCTGCAGACATGGGTGGGCAGCCTGCCGTTCTTTGCACAATTGATTCTGGCCCTGCTGGTCACCGACATCGTTCAATACTGGACGCATCGCGCCTTTCACGAGATCCCGTTGCTCTGGCGTTTCCACGCCGTGCACCACAGCATCGAGCAAATGGACTGGATGGCGGGCTTCCGCATGCATCTGTTCGAGCTGATTCCGACCCGAGCCTTGTTCCTCTGCGTTCTCTTGCTGATGGGCTTCGATCAGGCGGCGATCAGCGCTTACGTCGTCGTCGTCGGCCTGCAGACTGTGTTCAATCACGCCAACCTGAAGCTGCCCGCCGTATTCGGGAAGGCTCCCCTCAAGTGGCTGATCGTCACGCCGGACTTCCACCACTGGCATCACACGGTCGAGCCGGCCGCGATCGACCACAACTACGCGTCTCATTTTCCCTTTCTCGACTACCTCTTCGGGACGGCGGTGAAGCCGGATCGCTTCCCGGACGAGTACGGCGTCATCGGCCGCTACGTGCCGGCGGGCTTCGTGCGCCAGCAGCTTTTTCCGTTTTTCGAGAAGAGATAGGGCGCCAGGGGCGGGACTGCGACGTCTGCCGGGCCCGTCGATCGTAGGAACGGCCGACTCAGACCAGATTAGCCCCGAGGCGTCACGCGCACGTCGTTAAGCGCCGCCATCTCGCCGGCGTCGGGCGGCTGCCAGATCGTTTCGATGAAGTCGAACATGGGGCGGGTGACCGCGAGGCGGAAGGTCTCGCCACG
This sequence comes from Alphaproteobacteria bacterium, assembly GCA_010032545.1. Lineage (GTDB taxonomy): Bacteria > Pseudomonadota > Alphaproteobacteria > Reyranellales > Reyranellaceae > Reyranella. The sequence goes on along the minus strand of RGPT01000086.1, from coordinate 14,087 downwards.
GTCGTGGTTGCGTCCCTCGACCCGTCGCCATCGTTCCGCCGGATCGACGTCGACGAAATGCAATCGAACGCCCAGCCCCGCTGCCGTCGCCGTGGCGGCGATGCTTCGCCGGCGGTCGGCGCGCAGCAGGCCAAGGTCGAGGATGGAAGACACCCCGATCCGGCCGAGCGCCAGCGCCGTCACGACCATCTGGTTCTCGCACCGTGCCGCCCGTTCGCCGATCCAGGCCCAGTCGAGTGGACGCGGCATGTCGGGGGCGAACAGCGTCATCATCCAGTCGTCGATCGACAGGTGCAGGGCGCCGATCTGGCGGGCGAGTTTTCCGGCATGGGTGGTCTTGCCGGCACCGGTCGAGCCGCACACGAGATGGAACATCGCCTCAGACATCATCTGATTGACCAAGGTCGCCAGGCTGGCCGGCCGTGAGGCGGCCCAGAAGCCCGCTCAGCGAGACGATTTCCTGCTTCGTCCAGCGGTCGCGGAAGACATTGTCGGACATGCGTTCGAGCGTGGTCCGTGCGTCGCTCACGAGCTGCTGGCCGGCGTCGGTGAGGATGACGTACGACAGGCGCGCGTCGCGAGGATCGGCTTCGCGGCCGACGCGGCCCAGCTTCTCGAGCGGGGCAGTCATGCGCGTGACGGTCGACGGGCTGACGTAGAGCCGTTTCGCGAGGTCGATCCGGCTCAGGCGCTTCCGCGGTGCTCGCTCCAGATGCATCAGCAGCAGCGTTTCCTTGAGGGCCAGTCCATGGACGGCGCCGAGCGCGCTGGTGAAGCGCTCTTCGAGGTGCGCCTGGGCGCCCAGGAGACGGAGGACGGCAGAGAAGGAGGGGTTGGTCATGGCGATAATATGGGGCGATATATTTCCGTATGCAAGCACTATGCAATTATATACGCAGGAAGAGCGTTCAGATTCGGCCGGCTTCTGCGATGTTCTTCGTCATCCTGGCCTTTTGCCGCCCCGGCACCAGAAAAGCGCGACGGTTCTTCCGCCGGGCGTCTTTCGTAGGCCGTGAACAGCTCCCGAATGGTCCACTTTCAGCGTCGGACCAGGCAGAGCGCGACGCCGAGGGCCATGATCGTGGCGAGGGCGGCGTAGAGCGGGCCCTGGGCCACGTTGAGGAACAGCCAGGGCGCGCTGAGCGGTCCGACGGCGGCACCGAAATCGCGCCAGGTCGAATAGCTCGCCTGGCTGGACAGCACGCCGTCGTGACCGCGCTCGATCACGAGCACCGGGATCAGCGTGTTGAACATGCCGCGACTCAAGACGACCAGCAGCGCGCCGGTGACGTCGCGGCCGAGCGCGATGAGCACGAAACCGCCGACCAGTAACGTGCCGTTGGCGATCGCGATGCGCCGCGCGCCAAAGCGGTCGCCGATCCAGCCGCCGAGCGGTCCCGTCGTGATCTCGACCAGCCAGCGCAACGCCAGCAGCGACGCCGTCGCCATGACGGCGGCGACCGAAGTGATCGAGTCCTTGAGCAGGAAGGCGAGCGTGAGCAGGAACACGCCGTCGCCCGAGAAGCCCATGACGAAACCCCAGACTTCGAGGCGGTGCGGGAGGGGCAGGCGGAAACCCTTGCCGTGCGCCACCGGCTCACGCGGCAGGCGTGGCAACATCAGCGCGGCGCCAAGCGACACCAGCGTGAGCGCGCCGAAGATCACGAAGACCGATCGCGGCCCGACCTGCAGGACGATCCAGGCGCCGCCCACCAGCGACATCGCCTGGACCAGGCCGATGGCGGCGCGGCTGGTGCCGACGCGCTTGCCGGCATTGGCGCGGTCGCTCACGGCATAGGCCAGCGTCGCGAGATTGAGCGCGGCGTAGGAGATGCCCCAGAGGATGCGGGCGGCGATCTGGACGGCCGGGCTTTCGATCAGGCCATAGAGAGTCGTCGACACGATCGAGCCGATCGCTGCCGCCACCATCAGCCGGTGCGGCCCCACGCGCCCGCCGATCGCCGCCACGCCCGAGTTGGCGAACAGCCGGATCCAGCGGTTGAGCGACAGCAGCACGCCCACCATGGCGAGGCTGAGGCCGAAGTCATCGTGGTAGAGCGGCAACACCGCGTAGAGCAGTGTGTCGCCGATCATGGCGACGGCGATCACCAGTCCCGGCAGCGCCATGCCTGTGTGCACGGCACCGGGAGCGGCGGGCGTGTTCACTGCGTGCGCAGCACCAGAGCCTCGCGCAGCGCGCCGGCACAGATCGCGGTCCCGCGGCGTGCACCGTGCAGCAGCATTGGGGCACTCAGGAACCCATGCAGCATGCCGCCGAACTCCACGAGGTCGGCCAGAGTGCCTTCCTGCTGCAGCCGCCAGGCGTAGGCGCGGCCCTCGTCGCGCAGCGGATCGTAGCCGGCGGTGATGACCAGGGCGGGCGGCAGACCGGCGAGCGAGGTGGCGCGCAGCGGCGACACGCGCCAGTCGGCGCGGCAGGCCTTGTCGGGCGCATAGTGATCGAAGAACCACTCCATGGTCTCGGCATTGAGCCCGTAGCCGTCGTAGAAACGGCGATACGACTCGGTCCGCGCCACGGCGTCGGTGACGGGATAGGCAAGGATCTGCAGGCGCAGGCGTGGCCCGCCGTTGTCGCGGGCCCAGATGGCGGCCGCCGCGGCGAGGTTGCCGCCGGCGCTGTCGCCGCCGATGGCCAGCCGACTGGTGTCGATGCCGATCGATGCGCCATTGGCCACGACCCATTGCAGGCCGGCCACGACATCGTCGAAGGCGCCCGGGAACCGGGCTTCGGGCGCCAGGCGATAGTCGACGGCGCAGATGGCGATGCCGGCATCGAGGGCGAGCTGGGCGCAGAGCACGTCGTGGCTGTCGAGATTGCCGAACACCCAGCCGCCGCCATGGGCGAACAGGAGGGCCGGCAGCATCGCATCGGCCGCCGCCGCGGCGGGCCGGTAGAGCCGGATCGGGATCGCGCCGCCCGGTCCGGGAATCGTCCGGTCCGCGACCGTCACGCCGGCGGGTCGCGGGCCCTGGGCGGGCGGGCGGAGCGCCAGGTACTGCGCACGCGCCGCCTCCGGACTGAGCTTGTTCCAGGCTGGACGGTTGGCTGCTGCGGCAAGATCGAGCAGCCGCTGGGATTCCGGATCGAGCGCCATTCCACCAACTCCATTGGACGAAGAAACACGTCACTCTAGCAGGCCACGCCCCTGTTTCGTCACGAGGCGAATGGTAAGGTCTGCCATGACATTCGATCCGGATCACAGCGCCGCCCCGGCATCGACGCCCTCCTGGAGCCGTCGTGCGTGGGATCGCGTGCGCGCTTTTCGCCCGTTCGCCGCCAAAGCGGCTGGATCAAGCGGCCGTCGCACGGTCTGGGGCTGGGCATGGCGCGCTGCGGTGGTGGTGGCCATCCTCTACTATCCTGTGGGCGCGTTGGTGACCGAGGACATCGACGACGATCCACAGTTCGCACCGCGCAACGTGACACCGGGTGAAAGCCGGGCGGTGGCCGTCGCCGCCGACCTGGTCAACCGCGAGGTCAACGTCCACACCTGGACGCCGATGCAGCCGTTCTTCATGCCGTCGGGGCTGCTCGACAACATGCCGAATTTCCAGCGTGGCATCATGGCGGCGCTGGGCCGCTTCAGCACGGAGCTGATGGACCAGCTCGGCCGCACCCGCGGTTCCAGCCAGACCGATCGCGACCTCGAGCAGGCGCGCGGCTTCCTGAACGAGCAGCCCAACATCTGGGTCTGGCAGCCCAGCGTGTCGCTGATGCCGTCAGCCACCTCGGCGCAGAAGTATCGGGCAGGCAGGGAAAAACTGCTGGCCTACAACAAGCGGCTGGGGGCCGGTCAGGCGGTGTTCGAGCGCCGCGCCGACAATCTGCAGGCGCTGCTCGATCGCATCGCCAACGACACCGGCTCGGACTCAGCGGTCATCGACCAGCACATCATCGAGAAGGCCGGCGACCTGTTCGATTCGCGGTGCGACGACATCTTCTACTTCAACAAGGGCAGGCTCTACGCCAACTACCTGCTGCTGCGCGAACTGGGCGTCGATTTCGAGAGCATCATCCGCGACAAGGGCCTGACCAATGCCTGGAACGGCACGGTGGAGACGTTCCGCATCGCCGCCCAGCTCGATCCCTGGGTGGTGTGGAACGGCTACCCCGACGGGTTCCTGATCCCCAATCACCTCGCCGCACAGGGCTTCTATCTGCTGCGGGCGCGCACTCAGTTGCGCGAAATCAGCAACATCTTGCTGAAGTAGGCCGGCAGCGTGGAAATCTACCTTCCGATCGCCGAGCAGTCGATGAACATATTCGTGCTGCTGGGCCTGGGCGCCGCAGCCGGATTGCTGGCCGGCATGTTCGGCGTCGGCGGCGGGTTCCTCGCCACGCCGCTGCTGATCTTCGTCGGCATTCCCCCGGCTGTCGCCGTCGCCAGCCAGGCCAACCAGGTGGTCGCCAATTCGGTGTCGTCGCTGCAAGTCCACTGGCGCCGCGGCAACGTCGATCTGCGCATGGGCATGGTGCTGCTGCTGGGGGGGATGTTCGGTTCTTCGGCCGGCGTCTGGCTGTTCACTTACCTCAAGCGCATCGGCCAGATCGATTTCGTCATCGCGGTGCTCTACGTCATCATGCTGTCGACCATCGGTCTCCTCATGCTGGTCGAGAGCCTGCGTACCTATTTGAAGCGCCGGCGCAATCCCGGCGCGCCGCGCGGCAAGCTTCACACCCATTATCTGGTGCACCGCTTGCCGCTGAAGCTGCGATTCTACAAGTCGAAGCTCTACATCAGCGCGCTGCTGCCGGTGGGTCTGGGTTTCCTGATCGGAATTCTGTCGGCGATCCTGGGCGTCGGCGGCGGCTTCGTCCTGGTCCCCGCCATGATCTATCTGCTCGGCATGCCGACGGCGGTCGTGATCGGGACCTCGAACTTTCAGATCCTGTTCGTGGCGGCCAACGTCACGTTCCTTCAGGCCACGACCAATGGCACGGTGGACGTGGTGCTGGCGTTGCTCCTGATCCTGGGCGGCGTGGTGGGAGCGCCGATCGGCTCGCGGCTTGCAGCCAAACTGCCCGGCGTCGTGTTGCGTGGCCTGATGTCGGTTTTGATCCTGGCGGTAGCGGCCGAGTTGCTGACCGAGCTGCTGCGCACGCCGAGTTCGCCTTTCTCGCTCGGCACCCGCGAGGTGCAGCAGTGAGACGCTTCCTGCTGGTCCTCGTCACAGGGCTTGTCTGCGCGATGGGGGCAAATGCCCAGGGCCCGCGCGTCGAGCCGCCCGGCGCCGCCCTGCCAGCACCGATCCGGGGCGGACTGACGGACCCCGGCGCGCCGCCATCGGTCCCTGCCGAGTCGGCGACGCCCGAGTTGGTCGTCGATCTGTCGCGTGCACGCGTGTCGATTACGTCGGCCTTCCAGGGCGAGAGCATCCTGATGTTCGGCATGTTCGATCCGCCGGGCGAGGTCGTCGTGGTGGTGATCGGGCCGGAGGCGCGCGAGACGGTGCTGCGCAAGCAGCGGGTTCTCGGCCTGTGGCTCAATACCGGCCGGCAGTCCTTCGAGAATGTTCCCGCCTACTACGCCATCGCCGCCAGCCAGCCGCTGCAGCGGCTGCTCGCCCGCGGAGCGGGCGGCGAGATTTTGTCGCTGGAAGATCGCATGTCGACCATCAAGCCAGTTGGCTCGAGGTCGGCGGCGGAGCTGGCCAAGTTCCGCGGGGGGCTGGTCGAGGTCAAGCGCCAGGAAGGGCTCTATCCGGCCGCGATCGGCCAAGTCACTGTCCAGGCGGGTCGGCTGTTTCGTGTCGACCTGCCTTTTCCATCCCGGTTGCCCGAGGGGGTTTACGAGGTGAAGGCCTATCTGCTGCGCGACGGCAAGATCGTGGCTGCGGTGTCGAGGCCGCTGCCGGTGGGCAAGGTCGGCTTCAGCGCTCAGCTCGCCGGATGGGCGAGTCACGATGGGGCGCTCTACGGCCTGGCCGCGATCGTGATGGCGTTGGTGGCCGGCTGGCTGGGCGGCGCGATCATGCGGCGCCTGTAGAAGGCGGACAGGACGGTGAACACCGAAGCGAGTGCAGGGGGGAGATGATCATGACCGTGAACGAGCAGCCCGGCCGTGCCGACGAACGCGTCTTCCTTGTTGTCGTCGACGAAAGCCCCGAAATGCGCAATGCGCTGCGCTATGCCTGCCGTCGGGCGAAGCGCACCGGCGGGCGCGTGGCCATGCTGTACGTCATGGATCCGCCGGAAGGCCAGCATTGGGGGGCCGTTGTCGATCTGATGCGCGAGGAAGCGCGCCAACAGGCCGAGGACGTGGTTGCCCGCCACGCTGACGCCGCCGCCACCCTTACCGGCCAGCCTCCGACAATCCATATCCGGGAGGGAAAGAGCCGGGACGAATTGATCAAACTCATTGCCGAGGACAGGTCGATCTCGGTTCTGGTTCTGGGCAGTTCGTCGACAGGTGAGGGGCCGGGCCCCTTGGTCACGGCCTTCACCGGCAAGCTCGGGAGCCAGCTCCGCATTCCGCTGACGATCGTCCCCGGCGCCCTGAACGAGTCCGAGATCGACGCAATTTCGTAAGAGTGGTCAGTCGATTCTGCGTCCCTATGTCTTGCGCATGGGGATAGTTAGAAGTTGCATTACAATAGTCTGTTTCACATTGATTTTTGATATTGTGCTAATATACTGAAATAATTCAATAATATTAATTAATTCCATAATAATTATACCGAAGCGCATAATAATCAACTTGATCGACTGGACGGCGGTTCCTACGTCCGGGGTACTGATCGAGGGCGGAGACGTTCCGTTCCCAGCCTGAGCGATGCCAGGTGGCCCAGCCGCCAAGCGTTCGATGAAGGAGACCAGGTTTGTTTATCCAGACCGAGCAGACGCCAAACCCGTCGACCCTCAAGTTCCTGCCTGGCCGCGTGGTCATGGAAAAGGGCACGATGGATTTCGCCAGCGTCGATACTGCTACGCCGTCGCCCCTGGCCAAGAGGCTGTTCGCGATCGAAGGCGTTGAGCGGGTGTTCTTCGGCTCCGACTTCGTGACCGTCACAAAAGAGGCGAGCCTGGACTGGCAGATTCTCAAGCCGTCCATCCTGGGCGGCATCATGGAACATTACACCTCTGGCGATCCGGTGGTGGCCGAAAGCGGCGATACCGCCGTTGACGCAGCGGACGACGACGAAGTCGTCGCCCAGATCAAAGAGTTGCTCGATACGCGCGTACGTCCGGCCGTGGCCCAGGATGGCGGCGATATCGTGTTCAAGGATTTCCGAGACGGCGTGGTCTATCTCCACATGCAGGGGTCGTGCTCCGGCTGCCCCAGCTCGACCGCCACGCTCAAAATGGGAATTGAGAATCTTCTGAAGCACTACGTGCCGGAAGTGATTGAAGTCCAGGCGGCCCAGTAGGCCGCTTTCGCTCAAGCGTACAGCGTCGTTACTGCATCGCGGTCCGTGGAGGGCTGCGCGTGGTGGGCCGTCCGTTCCGAGCCAACGAAACGAAGAGTGTGGCATGCAGTTGTTTCTCCGGCCCGTGGTCGAACGCGGGCGCCGTTACGCATTTCCAGCAGCCTGGCTGGCCATTGTCGCCGGCGGGGTGGGCCTCAGCGAACCGTTGCCGAACGTCGATGCCGCGCCGTATCTGTCCTTTGCCGCGATCGGAGCCGCAAGCGCCGCATCGTCCGAGCAGCCGGCGTTTCTCGCCTTGGACGACAAGCCCGCAGCCTTGACGTTCGTCCGCCACGAGCCGGGCGAACCGGAAGATTGGCCTCATTTCGCGACACGTGAAGCCTCCCTCGGCCACGGACGCTTCGCGGCGCCCGGCAATGCCGTGCGTCGGCAGGTCCATTTGCGGCCTGTCAGTCCGCGTACCGCCGACGAGCTCGCCGGCTTCTTTCGCGCCGCCGCCTACACCCTCACCGACGTCCGGCTGGGCGAGGCTGTTCCGCCGATCAAGGTTGATCGCGTGCCCGGCGATCTCGGCACCAAGGACGGCAACGAGCGAAAGATGCTCTTCATCACCGCGATCTTGCCGGTCGTGCTCGAAGTCAACCAACGCGTGCTTGCCGACCGCGAGCAGCTTCTTTTCCTGCGCGACAAGATCGCGGCAGCGCCGGATCGTGTGACGCCGATTGAGCGAATCTGGCTCGAGGATCTCGCCGATCGCTACGACACGTCGGCCGACAAGCTTGATGAGCTGGCGCGCCGTGTGGACATCGTCCCGCCTTCGATGGCGATCGCGCAAGGCGGCGTCGAATCGGGCTGGGGCACCTCTTTTGCCGCGCGCAATGGCAATGCCTTGTACGGCCAGATCCAGGTGGCGGGCCGCCACAGCGTTGCCGTTCCCTGGACGCCGGGCGCCGGCATGCCGCAGCCGTTCAAGGACGTCGGCGAAGCCACCGATGCCTACATCACCAATCTCAATACCCACCCCGCCTATGCAGGCTTTCGTGCCGACCGCTCGGCAATGCGTGAGCGCGGCGAGCATCCCGAAGGCTATCGCCTGATCGGCACGTTGCTGCGGTATTCCGAGCGTGGCCAGGCTTACGTGCAGTTCGTCCGCCAGATCATGCGTGAAAACGAGCTCGCCGATTTCGACAGGTCGCGGCTCTCCAGCTTCTGAGCTACATCATCGGGCGTGGCAGATCGGCGTCGCAAACCAGCGGATAGCGTCTGGCGTCGAAGAGCTGATAGTGCCACCACTCGTTGCGATAGAAGTCCCAGCCTGCGGCGGTCATGATGCCCATCAGCAGCAGTCGATTGCGCTGGGCCTCGGCGGAGACGTCGGTCCGGCCATGATGGGACAGCGGCGTAAAGGCGTCGAAGGCCGTTCCCATGTCGAGTTCGCGGCCCTTCCCGTCCAGCAAGCTGAGATCGACCGCTACGCCGCGCGAATGCGGCGAGCCGCGTCGAGGGTCGGCAAGAAACTCGGGGTCGGGATCGACTTTCCACAGCGCCCACTGCGCCTCGACCGGGCGTAGTGCATCGAAGATGCGCAGTCGCAGGCCAAGCGGCCGTGCCAGCGCCACCGCGGCGGCGAGCTTCTCGGCCGCTGCACGTTGCAGCCAGCATTCGGCGTTCCGGTAGACAGGTCTCCCCGTTAGATTGGCGTCCGTCGCATAGGCCAGCGTCACGTCGACGTCGAAGTCGGGCGGGGCGATCGCAACCAAGTCGAGTTTCATGACCAAAGAATGCCCACCTGTCCGATCGAGCGCCAGAGGCTGGCGAACGGGCCGCCCGATCCCGAGTTCGGCATGAGTGTGGTGCTTGCGCTCGACTGTGCCGTCAGCGGACTGGGGGTCGCCGTGGTTCGCGACGGGGCTTGCCTGGCAGCCCGGCGCGAAGAAGGCCGCGACCAGGCAGTCCGGCTGTTTCCGGTGGTGGCGTCGGCCCTGCGGGCCGCCGCGGTCGCGCGCCATGAATTGTCTTTGGTTGCCGTGACCATCGGCCCGGGAAGCTTCACGGGGGTGAGGGTCGGGCTGGCGTCGGCGCGCGGTCTCGCCCTTGGGCTGGGTGTGCCGCTGGCCGGTGTTTCGACCACCTCGGTGTTGGCCGCCCAGGCGGCGCGCCGGGCGTCGGCAAGCGGACGACTGGCCGTTGCCGCCATCGACAGTCGGCTCGGAGACTGGTTCTGCGCCATCGGCGAGGGCCATCTGGTGGCGGCCGGTGTGGACAGTGAAGCCGAAGTCGCCAGCGTGGATCCCGTCACCGTGGCGCGCCTGGCGTTGGCGCAAGGCGTCGACGCTTGGCGAGCGCGCAACGCGAGCGAGGGATTGCCAAGGCCGCTCTATCTGCGCGGTGTCAGCATCACCTTGCCGGACGGTGTGCGCCGGACGGTGGACTGAAGCCGTGCCCGTCCCGCCCCGTGTCCTGCGTCCGCTGGGTGCGCTCGATCTGGACCGTGCGGCGGCGCTGCACGGCGAGGCCTTCACGCCCCTTGGCGAACGGGGCTGGACGCGGCAGGACATGGCCGAACTATTGGCGTCGCCAGGCGTCGCCGGTATTCTGCTCGAAATCGATGGTGCGGCTATCGGCATGGCCATTTTCCGGGTGGTGGCCGACGAAGCGGAACTCGTCACCATCGCCGTCCGCCGGGCCGAACGCCGTTGCGGCGTCGGGAGGGCCCTGCTGGCGGCGGTTTTCGACGCAGTCCGGGCAGCCGGTGCCCGGACGCTGTTCCTCGAGGTCGCCGACGACAATCCGGCAGCCCGAACCTTGTACGGATCGTTGGGCTTTCGCAACGTCGGTCGCCGCCCGGCCTATTTCCGGCGCGGCGACCATCTTGCCGTGGATGCCTTTGTCATGCGTCTCGATTTCGATTGATCACGCCCGGCGGATTGTTACCAGATGGGTGTCGCCGTCGGCCTCGATCCCCAAGACCGTGTGGCCCTCGTCCCGCGCTGCCCGCGGGACATTCCTGAGCGGTTCGTCGCCGCGCAGCCTCACGCTCAGAACCTCGCCCGAACGCATGCGCTCAAGCCTGAGTTTGGTTCGCACGAATGTCATCGGGCAGACCTCGCCGGTAATGTCGATGTCATGGTCCGGCTTTATAGCTACTGGCTGTATGGACATGTCCCCAACTATACCGCGAACGGCTGCCGGTGTAGGCTATTCCAGCATGCCTGATCGTAAAGCCAAACTCGAACTGCTCTGTATCGACCGCGGTCTCAAGATGACCGATCAGCGCCGCGTCATTGCACGCGTCCTGTCGGAGTCGTCCGATCATCCGGACGTGGAGTCCGTTCACCGCCGCGCCACCGTGATCGACCCCAATATTTCGATCGCAACCGTCTACCGCACGGTTCGCTTGTTCGAGGAGGCGGGTATTCTCGCCAAGCACGACTTCGGAGATGGTCGCGCTCGCTATGAAGAAACTCCCGACGAGCACCATGATCACCTGATCGATATCCAGAGCGGCAAGGTCGTGGAATTCCACAATGACGAGATCGAAGAACTGCAGCGCAAGATCGCGGAAAAGGCCGGTTACCGGTTGGTCGGCCACCGGCTCGAACTGTATGGCGTGCCCTTGGACGGCAAGGCCGAGCGGCAAAAATGAGTGGACGGAACCATTACCACCCCGATAATGGGCAGATGATTGGGGCGGCTCCCTGCGGATAAAGCATGCGCATCGACCGCGTTGACAGTGAAGCCGAGCTGCTTGGAACTCCCGCCTCGAGCGCGGAGATCGTCAAAGTCATTGCCGGCGATTTCGAAGTGCGACTGGCAAACTCGGCCGCCGAGGTCGAGGCGGCGCAGGCACTTCGCTTCCGGGTGTTCTTTGAAGAAATGGCAGCGAGGCCAACGGCCGAGATCGCGGCCACACGCCGCGACTTCGATGCCTTCGACGAGGTCTGCGATCATCTGCTGGTGCTCGACCGGCGTCGCGGCGAGGGACCCGAGGGTATCGTCGGGACTTACCGGCTGATCCGCCGGCCGGCGGCGGCGAAGATCGGCCGCTTCTATTCGTCCGCCGAGTACGACATCCGGACGATGATCGACTATCCCGGCGAGGTGCTGGAACTCGGGCGATCGTGTATCGAGAGGGACGCGCGCAACACCGCAACCATGCAGATGCTGTGGCGCGGCATTGCGCTGTACGCGTTCCACTACAACATTCAGGTGATGTTCGGGTGCGCCAGCCTGCCTGGAACGGATCCGTCGCAACACGCGCTGCCGCTCAGCTACCTCTATCATCATCATCTGGCGCCGCGGGAGATCCGGGCGCGTGCGCTGCCCGAACGATACGTCGACATGAACATGCTTGAACCCGGCTCCTACGACGCGCGCAAGGCGATGGCGCGGGTGCCGCCGCTCATCAAGGGCTATTTGCGGCTCGGTGGCTTCGTCGGCGACGGCGCGGTCATCGACCCCGAATTCAACACCACCGACGTCTTCATCGTCGTCAAGACCGAGCTGGTGACGGAGAAGTACATCCGGCACTACGAACGCGGGATTCGTGATCAGCACGACTGACGCGCCTGTGACGACGATGTGGATCGGATCTCCTCTGCGCGGCGCGTTTCGCCTGCTGTGCTACCTGGTCCTCACGTTGGCGTTGCTGCCCTTCCATCTGCTTGCGCTGGCACTCCGGATCACGCCGGTCGTGCGCTGGCTGCCGGTGGTCTATCATCGCATCGTCTGCATCATCCTGGGCATTCGAGTCAGGGTGCACGGCCAGCCTTCGGCGACGACCCCGACGCTCTTTGTCTGCAATCACGTCTCATACCTCGATATCGAGCTGCTGGGCGGCCTGGTGCCTGGCTGCTTTGTCGCCAAGGCCGAAGTCGCGACCTGGCCGTTCTTCAGCACGCTCGCCAAGGCACAGCGCACCATCTTCGTCGAGCGGCGATCGAGCAAAGCCAGCACCAGCCGCAACGAAATGCTGAAGCGACTGAACACCGGCGACAACCTCCTGCTGTTTCCCGAAGGTACGAGCAGCGACGGCACGCACGTTCTGCCTTTTCGCAGCGCCCTTTTTGCCGTGGCGCAACTGCGCCGCGACGACAGCCCGATCGTCGTGCAACCCGTCGCGATCGCCTATACGCGGCTCGACGGCATTCCGCTCGGCCGCTACTGGCGGCCCCTGTTCGCGTGGTTTGGCGATCTCGATCTGGTACCGCATCTCTGGCAGATGGTTTGCCTGGGCGAGACAGAGGCCGTCGTGACGTTCTTTCCGACGGTCGATATCGACCAGTTCGGAGATCGCAAGAAGCTCGCCGAGTATTGCTTCAATCAAGTGTCGTTCGGCGTCCAATCGGCGAATTCCGGCCACCCGGAGCTGCTGCCGCCGGTGTCCGGCACTGCCTAGAGCCTCTCGACCCCGCCCGCCGCCGGTGTTAGGAATTGGTCGTTCTAGAAACGGAGACCAATGAAGGACGTCCGCACCGGCACCGAGAGCCAGTGGCAGCGCAAGCGCGTGTTCATTCGCACTTACGGGTGCCAGATGAACGTCTACGACTCCGACCGCATGGCCGATGTCCTGCGGCCGCTGGGCTATGCCCTGTCGGACAGTCCCGAACAGGCCGACCTGGTCGTTCTCAACACCTGCCACATCCGCGAAAGGGCCTCGGAAAAGGTCTATTCCGAGCTCGGGCGCCTGCGCGATCTCAAGGTCGACCGTCGCCGCGATGGCTCCGACCTCACCATTGCCGTAGCCGGATGCGTGGCCCAGGCCGAGGGCGAGGAGATCGTCCAGCGCCAGCCGGCGGTCGACATCGTCGTCGGCCCGCAGGCCTATCACCGCCTGCCCGAGCTGCTGGCCAGGGCCGCGCGCAAGTCCGATGAACGGCGCTTCGACGGCCGCCGCCAACCGGGCGCCGGTGTGCTCGACACCGAGTTTCCCGCCGAGAGCAAGTTCGACCATCTGCCGGCGCCAACGGCGGCCGACGTGCGCGCCGGCTCGGCGTTCCTCTCCATCCAGGAGGGCTGCGACAAGTTCTGCACCTTCTGCGTCGTGCCTTATACGCGCGGTGCGGAGTATTCGAGGCCGGCGACGGCGGTGTTGCAGGAGGCACGCGCCCTGGTGGCGGCGGGTGCGATCGAACTCACGTTGCTCGGCCAGAACGTCAATGCCTATCACGGCGAAGCTGCGGATGGCTCCACCTGGGGGCTCGCTCGGCTCATCAGGGAAATCGCCGAAATCGATGGCCTTGCCCGGATCCGTTACACCACCTCCCACCCGCGCGACATGGATGACGATCTCATCGCCGTGCACGGCGAAGTGCCGCAGCTCATGCCTTACCTGCACCTGCCGGTGCAATCGGGGTCGGACCGCATTCTCGAGGCGATGAATCGGGGGCATGGTCGCGATCACTACCGGCGGCTCATCGATCGCCTGCGCGCCGTCAACCAGGACCTCGCCTTGTCGTCGGACTTCATCGTCGGCTTTCCGGGCGAGAGCGATGTCGACTTCGACGACACGATGCGCCTGGTCGACGAGATCGGGTTTGCCTCGGCTTACACTTTCAAATACAGCCGCCGGCCGGGGACGCCCGGGGCGGCGCTGGGGGACCAGCTCAGCGATGGTGTCAAGACGGCGCGCCTCGCTGCCTTGCAGTCGCTGCTTGGAAATCAACAGCGCGACTTCAACGCCTCCAAAGTCGGCGCCG
>RGPT01000085.1 GCA_010032545.1 Alphaproteobacteria bacterium | reverse complement strand
TGAGGGCGATCGCGGGTGTGGCCCATGCAGTCTCGGGCAGGGCACGGATGGCCGCTGCTCCACGCGCCATGCTGAGCCCGAGGTCGCCGTCGCCCGCGCAGAGTCGCGATTGACAGAGCTGGACTCGATTGCGGGCGACGGCGACCTCGGGCTCAGCATGGCGCGTGGAGCAGCGGCCATCCGTGCCCTGCCCGAGACTGCATGGGCCACACCCGCGATCGCCCTCACGCAGATGTCCTCGGTGCTCAGTCGCGCCATTGCCGGCAGTTCGGGTCCCTTCTACGCGACCGCCCTGCTGCGTGCTGCCCGCAACCTGCCCGACGATCCCGTCGCCGACGACTGGGCAGCGGCGTTCGCAGCCGCAGTATCCTCGATCGGCGAACTGGGTGGCGCCAAGCCCGGCGACCGCACCATGCTGGACGCCCTTCTCCCGGCTGCGCACACTCTGGCATCCGGACTGGCGGGCGGCACCGCACCTCGCGAGGCCTGGGCACATGCGGTACAGGCCGCGCGCGTGGGCGCTGCAGCCACCGCGCGCATGCATCCGCGCCTCGGCCGTGCGGCCTACCTTGGCGAGCGCGTGCTGGGCATGCCGGACGCCGGCGCGGAAGCCGTGGTCATCTGGCTGGCGGCGATCGAGGTCGCGTAGCACGCGCTATTGCGGCGCGAGGCCCAAGTCCTGCGCCTTGATCTGCAAGGCCAGGTACTTGGAGTACATCCGGCACTGGGCGAACGAGCCGCCGGTGAACCAGAGCCCGGCCTGGGCCGTGGGCACCCACATGTTGTTCAGCTCCTGCGTACGCGCGTCGAAGCCCCAGACCGCGCCGACTTTCTCGGCGACATCCTTCCCGAACAGCGCGGCCACCAGATGGTCCTGGCCCTTATAGCCGGTTGCCAAAACGATCAGGTCAGCAGGCCGTTCGCTGCCGTCCTTCATCTTCATGCCGGTCGCCGTGAATTCGGCGATGTCGGCGTACTGGATCAGCCCGATCTCCTTGCGGGCGACCAGGTCCGATGCACCGACGTTGAAGTAGTAGCCGCCGCCGCGGCTACGGTACTTCAGCGGCCAGCCCGTGCCGTTCTCGCCGAACTCCAGGCGAAATCCTACCCTCTCGAGCCCCTGCAGCAATGGCGCATCGAGCTCGCGCGCCTTGTCGGTCAGGATCTTGTGCGCCTGCTTCATCACCCGCAGCGGCACTGACACGTTGATCAGATCTCGATCTTCATAGGTCGGACCCTTGCCGTAATAGACGCCGTCATAGAGCTGGGCACTTGGCTCGACATTGACGATCAGCGTCGGGCTGCGCTGCACGATGGTGGTGTGGGCGCCGTTGCCATGCAGGTCCTGGGCGATATCGTGAGCGCTGGTGCCGGTACCGAAGACATAGACATTGCGCCCCTTCCACCGGCCGCCGTTGGCGAATTTGCTCGAATGGACGACCTCGCCCGTGAAACGGTCGAGCGTCGGGATCTCGGGAATGTTGGGCGTGCCGCTCACGCTGGTCGCCATCACGACATGGCGCGGATGCAGGATGCGCTCACCACCCTCGGCGCGCTCGACGCGCGCCGTCCAGCGTCGGGATGCGCCGTCCCAGGTCGCCCCCTTGAAGGTCGTGCGCGTCCAGAAGTCGATCTCCAGCGTCTCGACGTAGGATTCGATCCAGTTCGCTATCTTGTCCTTGGCGATGTACTTGGGCCAGGTCTTGGGGAACGGGAGGTAAGGGAAGTGGTTGCTGTGCTTCTGATTGTGCAGCTTCAGCCCGTGATAGCGCTTGCGCCAGTTGTCGCCGATCCGCTCCATGCGATCGACGACCAGCGACTCGATTCCGAGTCCTTTCAATCGCGCCGCCGCTGTCACCCCGGCGTGGCCGCCACCCACGATCAGCACCTCGGGATCGCGATCGGAGTAGGTTGACGCCTGCTGCCGTCGATCGAGCCAATTTGGTCCATGGAAGTCGCGCTCGAAGGCGGGCTCTTCAGCACTTTCGAGGATCGTCTCCTCCTCGTAGCCTTTCAGTTCGTCGAGCGTCGTGAGCAGCGTCCAGGCCAACGCTTCGCCGGCGCGGCAGTTGCTACGCTTGAACCGCACGATGCCCGCGCCACGCCCGACTGTGGTCTCGAATTTGATGATCGCCTCGACGCAATCCTCGCCCGCGCGTTCGACGTCGCGCGGGGGATAGCGGTCGGGATCGATGGCGAAGTTGCCGGCAGCGGTCCTTGCGGCGGCCTCGACAAGACGTCCGGCGACCGGCAGCCGGTCGCTGACCGTTTCGATCGTCCAGGTGAGCGCCACGATATCGCGCCACTCGCCATCGGCTCGGAACAGCCTGGCCACATGCTGCATATCCCTGGCGGCCAAGGCGGCGTTCAGATCATTGAGCCAGTCGCTGACGATCTGTTTCGCATCACGGTTCAGTTCGATGTCCATATCGGGAAGCCTGTCGAATAGACTGCCGGAAGACAAGGGAGGAACGATGTCTTCGCTAAAAGGAAAGGTGGCGCTGGTCACGGGCGCAAGCCGCGGGCTGGGCGAAGGGGCAGCCCGAGCGCTGTCGGCCCAGGGCGCAGCCGTAATGCTGCTGGCGCGTGATGGCGCCGCCGTCGGCACGGTGGCCCGCTCGATCGTGGCCGCAGGCGGACATGCCGAGGCGCTGGCCTGCGATGTCGCCGACTATGCTGCCATCGAAGATGCAGTCCAGATGGCACGCAAGCGGCTGGGCGGCCTCGACATCCTGGTCAACAATGCTGGAATCATCGAGCCGATCTCCGAGCTCGCAACCTCAGACCCCGCCGCCTGGGCGAACAACGTCCAGATCAACCTCGTTGGCGCCTATCACGTCGTGCGTGCCGTGTTGGGGGGCATGTTGAAGGGCGGCGGCGGCACCATCGTCAACGTCTCGTCGGGCGCGGCCCATCGGCCGCTCGAAGGATGGAGCGCCTACTGCGCCGGCAAGGCGGGGTTGGCGATGCTAACCAACGCCATTGCGTTGGAAACAAGCGGCCGCGGCATCCGCGTCTTCGGCTTTTCGCCGGGCACCATAGACACCGACATGCAGGTAAAAATCCGCGCCTCGGGCATGAACAGGATAAGCCGTATCCCGCGTGGCGAACTCTCGCCCGTCGAGCATGCAGTGCGTGGCCTGCTTTATCTCTGCGACAGCGCCAGCGACGACCTGATCGGCCAGGATGTCTCAATGCGCGATGAGGCTTTTCGTCCCCGCATCGGTCTGACTTGAGGAGGATATCCAAATGGCACTCTACGAACTCAGGACCTACACGCTCTACGTCGGAAAGATGGGCGAAGCGGTGAAGCTCTACCAGGAGTTCGGCTTCCCGGCACTCGACAAGGGCGGCCACGCGAAGAACCTCGTCGGTTACTTTCAGGGTGACACGGGTACGATCAACCAACTCGTCCATCTCTGGAAGTTCAGGGACGATGCCCACCGGCGCTCCCATTGGGCCGCGGTCTTCGCCGACCCCGCCTTCATCGACGGCTTCGCGGCCAAGTTCCGTCCGCTGGTGATGAGCCAAGAAGTGAAGCTGCTGAACGCAGCACCGTGGGGACCGCACCCCTAACCGTCTGGCCAAGCCCACTAACGACCGCAGATGCCGGCGAAATAGGCTTCGGCATCGCACCTCTTGCCACCCGGCAGCGTGCAGCTGCCCAGCTCGTCGGCGGCACCGGTCCGGGCCACGGCCGCGTAGCGTCCGCCGGTGATTGCGCAGTAGCGCGCAGCAGGTGTGGTGTAGCCCGTGACGCGCAGGCCGCCGGCCGGACACTCACCACGAAGCAGTGCCCATTCCTCGCACTGGTAGTTGTCGACAGAAATGCAGACGCCGTATTGAGCGCCATCGGGGCGGCGCTCGATGCGAAGCGTTCCACCCATTGCCACACAATTCTGGGAGGCCGGATTAGCGAGTTGTGGCGCTACCGTTTGCGCTTGAGTGGAGACGGGAGACAGCATCAGAAAGACAATGATAGTCCGCAGCATGACATTCTCCCGCTGTCGAACCCTACCACTGGAGGTCGCGTGCAGCACTAATCGCCATTGAACTGACCGGGCGCCCTGCCACAGTGATGCATCCGGATCGCCACGAACCGACAACCCGCCGCATGACCACGACGACACCCGCCGAACCAAGCGATGCTACCAAGCGGCTGTTGCCGTGGCTGGTAGCGGTGGCGTTCTTCATGCAATCGCTCGACACTACGATCCTGAACACCGCCGTGCCTGCCATTTCCCAGGCGATGGACGTGACGCCACTCAACGTGAAGTCCGTGCTGGCGAGCTATACGCTGAGTCTCGCCGTCTTCATCCCCGTCAGCGGCTGGATGGCCGACCGCTTTGGCACACGCACCGTCTTCGCCGCGGCGATCGCCCTGTTCACCTTGGGATCTGTCCTCTGCGGTCTGGCGACGAACATCGACATGCTGGTGGCCTGTCGTATCCTGCAGGGCGCCGGCGGGGCGATGATGACGCCGGTTGGCCGCATGACTCTCGCCCGCACCTACGACAAGGCCGACCTGGTGAAGACCATGAGCTTCGTTGCCATCCCCAGCCTGATCGGCCCGATGGTCGGTCCCATCGCGGGCGGCCTCATCGTCGCTTACCTGCATTGGAGCGTTGTCTTCTTCGTCAACATCCCGGTCGGGTTGCTCGGCCTCTATTTCGTTCGGCGCCATCTGCCGGACTACCGCGAAGCACGGACTCATCCACTCGATATCGCGGGCCTGGTGTTGTTCGGCGGTGGGATCGCGTTGTTGTCCTATGTCCTCGAGGTATTCGGCGACAACACGTTGAACATCTATCAGGTCCTCGGCCTGCTCGCTTTCGCCATGATTCTCCTGGTCGGCTACGGCGTTCGCGCGGCCCGGAAGGCCTTCCCCCTACTCGACCTCGGCCTGTTCCGCGTGCGGACCTTCCGGGCGTCGGTGTCGGGCGGCTTCTTCACGCGCCTCGGCCTCGGCGGCATCCCGTTCCTGTTCCCGCTCCTCTACCAGGTCGGACTCGGCTTCTCGCCTGTCCAGTCGGGGCTGCTGGTGCTGCCGCAGGCCGTGGCTTCGATCGGCCTAAAAGCCTTCATGCCGGCGATCCTGGCCCGGCTGGGCTATCGCAACGTTCTCGTCGCCAACACGATCGTCGTCGGCCTGCTCATCGCGTCGTTTGCAACCGTCGACGTCGACACGCCGGTCTGGCGTATCGTCGCCCAGGCCTTCATCCTCGGCTTCTTCACATCGATGCAGTACACCAGCATGAACACCCTGGTGTACGCCGACATCTCCGGACCTCAAACCAGCGGCGCCAGCACGATCGCTGCTACCGGCCAGCAACTTGCGATCAGTTTTGGCGTCGCCGGTGCCTCCCTGATCGCTGCAATTTTTGTACCGCCCGGACTGCACTCACATCCGGCAGCGTTGGTCCATGGCGTGCAGCAGGCCTTCCTCGTTTTGGGCGCACTGACGATCGTATCGTCAGTGGTCTTTACGGAGTTGAGGAAGGACGATGGCGACGCCATCAGCCGGCACGACGGGGCCCACCACGAGGCCGGAAGCTAGTTCAGGCGCCAGATCGCCATGTTGAGCACGGTCGCGAAGGCGACCCAAAGAATATACGGCAGAAGAAGCAGCGCCGCGAGCCGGTCGATGGGGCGAAAGCTGATCGCTGTCGCCACGACAACCAACTCCAATACGACAATGATCGCCACGGCAGGCCCGATCCGCTCAAGTCCGAAGAAGACCACGCTCCAACTCAGATTGATCGCGAGCTGAAGGGCGAACAGCGCCAGCGGACCGCGCGCGGTATCCCGGTCAGTCGCGCGCCACACTCTCCAGGCGGCGGTGCCCATCATGACATAGAGCACGGTCCACACCGGTCCGAACACTTCGTTGGGAGGATTGAAGGACGGTTTGACGAGCGTTGGATACCAGGTCTTCACGCTTGCTGCCGTCACCGCGCCACCCAGCGCGCCGATGCCGAGACAAAGGCCCACGAACAGGACAAGGCCTGCGATGTCCGCCGCGCGACCGCGGCTGTGCGGAAGGTTAGTCATAGCAGGAGGCTCGCTCCGACATTGATCGTTAGCGCCAGGATGGCCGTGTTGAAGGTGAAGGCGACTACGCCATGCACGAGGCTGAGTTGGCGCATGCTGCGCGAGACGGTGGCGACGTCACCGGTCTGTGCCGCGCAGCCGATGACGAAGGAGTAGTACATGAAGTCGTGATAGTCGGGCTCCCTGTCTCCAGGGAACTTCAGGCCGCCGGGACCGTCATCATCGGGCTTGTAGTAGACGTTTGCGTAATGAAGCGTGAAGACCGTATGGGTGAACGTCCAGGACAGCGCGACCGTCACGCCGGCGATCAACAGGCACTCGAGCAGCCCATCCTTGTTCGACCGTGCCGTCGCCAGCTCGGTGAAAATGGCGGCGAAGCTTGCGGCAACACCAATGACCACGATCAGCAGGATGAATTGCTCGCCCTCGTCGTAGAGCGAGGCGCGTTCCCGGCAGGTGTCGACAGTGGAGCGGGCAAACATCCTGAAAGTCGCGCCGAGGTAGAGCAGGGTCGCGAAATCCCAGGCCAGCAGCAGTCGGGTTACCTCGCGCATCGAGCCCGGCAGGAAAGCCAGAAGCACCAGCCCCGCCGCCATCGACGACAAAAGCCGGCGGCGCCCCTGGACAAATCGGAAGAAACGCCCGCCACGGGCCGAAATGCTGCTCATCTGTGCTCCCCGCCCACACTCTGCCATCTCGGCGCCGCATCGCAATCGATGTATTGTGGAGCCCATGCTGTTCGATGCGATGGACCTCGGCGCCACGTTCGTGTTCGCCATCAGCGGCGCAACCCGTGGCGTGCGCCGCCAGCTCGATCTGTTCGGCGTGCTGGTGGTTGCCTGGGTGGCGGCCGTCGCGGGCGGGATTACCCGCGACCTGCTTACCCTGCAGGTTCCCACTGTGCTGCGGTCCGAGCTCTACGCGGTGGCGGCGCTTGCCGGGGCAGGCTCCATTTCCCTGGGTTTCTCCACCCAGAGGGTCTCCTAAAGAGACTGACTAAATTCACGATCGCCACGCCCCGATTCCCCGGCGTCGCACTTGCCGCTCCTGTGGATGAACGCTAAACACACGGCCGTCATTTTGTCGCAAGCGGCCGGGGGGAAAAAGCAGCATGGCGACGAAGAAGAAAGCCAAAACGTCGAACTCAGCGCCTGCGGAAAAGCCTGGCAACAGGTTGAACGGAAAGGATATTTCGGCGCGAACCAGCGGCACGCCCGAGGCGCGCGATACCGCCCGCCTGCTGCTGGAAATCGAGGCGATTCACTGCCGTCCTGAGAACCCGTACATTTTCACATCGGGCCGTGCCAGCCCTGTCTATATCGACTGCCGCAAGCTGATTTCGTTTCCCGAAGCGCGCGCCAAGATCATGAATCACGCGCTGAAGATGATCGGCAAGGCAATCAACTGGAACAAGATAGATGTGGTCGCCGGCGGCGAGACCGCCGGCATCCCGTTCGCGGCTTTTCTGGCAGCCCTCGCCAAGAAGCCGATGATCTACGTCCGCAAACAGCCCAAGGGTTTCGGCCGGATGGCCCAGATCGAAGGCGATCTCAAGCCCGGCAAACGCGTCCTGCTGGTCGAGGACCTCGCCACCGATGGCGGCAGCAAGCTGGTCTTCATCGAAGCCCTCAAGAAAGCCGAAGCCAAGGTCACCGACTGCTTTGTCATCTTCCACTACGGCATTTTCCCACAGAGCATCGAGATGCTGGCCGCGGGCGGCGTCAAGTTGCATGCGCTCGCGACCTGGTGGGATGCCCTGGAAGCGGCACAGAAGCACAAGTACTTCGATGAGAAGGGCCTCGCCGAAACGCGCGCCTTCCTCGAGGCGCCCGAGCAGTGGTCGGCCAATCACGGTGGCCGCCCCCCTGCGCCGCGGTCGATGCTCGGTCGCTAAAGCCACTCTCGCGAGGCGGTTGCCTCGTTTCGTAGCGGATGCGACGGTGCGGCGGACATGATCCGCCGCCTTTTCACACTTCTGCTGGCGCTCTGTGCGTTCAGTGCGCCCGCGCGTGCCAAGGACGATCTGGTCCTGGCCATGACGCAGATGCCGGGGACCTGGAACCCGCTTATCAGCTCGATGCTGGCGAAGTCCCTGATCGCGAACATGACCGCCCGGCCGATGACGGCCTGGAACGCCGACTGGAAGCTCGTCTGCCTCGTGTGCACCGAGTTGCCCACCCTGCAGAACGGCAAGGCCCGGGTGATCGACCTGCCGGATGGCAAGAAGGGCATGGAGATCGACGTCGAGATGCGCGAAATGCGCTGGGGCGATGGCGTGCCGGTCAGCGTCACAGATGTAGCCTTTACGCTGGAGGTCGGCCGCCACCCGTTGTCGGGCGTCGCCTCATCCGAAGCTTACAAGCGGATCATCAAGTTCGATGCGCGGGACGATCGTCGTTTCACCATGACGATCGATCGCGTGACGTTCGACTACAACAGCCTGGGCCTGAACCTTCTGCCGGCGCATATCGAGAAGCCGATTTTCGATGCCAATCCAGCCGAGTATCGCAACAGGACCGCCTACGACACCGACTCCACCAATCCCGGCCTCGCATTCGGCCCCTATCGCATCGTAGAAGTCGTGCCGGGCAGCCGCATCGCGCTCGAGCGGAACCCGACCTGGACCGGCGAAAAGCCTTACTTCAGGCGTATTGTCGTCAGGATCATCGAGAGCACGGCGGCTCTCGAGGCCAACCTTCTTTCGGGTAACGTCGACTACGTCCTGGGTGAACTAGGGCTCTCGCTCGACCAGGCGATTGCCTTCGAGAAGCGCCACAAGGACAGGTACGAAGTCGTCTACAAGCCGGCGCTGATCTACGAACATATCGACGTCAACCTCGACAACAAGCTGCTGGCGGACCGGCGCGTGCGTCAGGCCATGCTGCTCGCCATCGACCGCCAGGCGATCTCCGAGAAACTATTCGACGGCAAGCAGCCGGTGGCCCACGGCGGCATCAGTGTTCTCGACCCGATGTACAGCCCGGCCGCGCGTCAATACGGCTACGATCCGACAGCGGCACGCGCGCTTCTCGACCACGCTGGCTTTGCTGCGCTGAAGAACGGGGTCCGCCAGAACGCGGCCGGCGAGCGACTGTCGGTCGAGCTCGGCACCACCGCCGGCAATCGCGTCCGTGAACTCGTGGCACAGGTAATACAGAGCCAGCTGCGGCAGGTCGGCATCGAGGTTCGCATCAAGGCCGAGCCGCCGCGCATCTTCTTCGAGGCGATGGGGCGCCGCACGTTCGGTGGCCTCGGCATGTATGCTTGGGTACAACAGCCGGGGGCCGTCCCACGCTCGTCGCTGCACTCCTCGGAAATCCCGTCGGCTGCCAACGGCTGGAGCGGACAGAACTACACTGGCTACGCCAATCCCGAAATGGACAAGGCACTCGATACGGCCGAACGAGAACTCGACCTCGATAGGCGGCGCGCCCTGTTCGCCGAAATCCAGCGCCTCGCCGCCGACGACCTGCCAGCGCTGCCGCTCTTCTTCCGGGTCGATCCGTTCGTCATTCCCAAAGCGCTCAAAGGAGTCGTGCCAACCGGGACGCTCAACAGCTCGACCCTATGGATAGAGCAATGGCGCTGGCAGCAATAAGCGACCTCTTCTCCGGAAATCTACCGCGCTCAGCGGAGCGATGACCCGCTACCTGGCCGCCCGCGCCGTGCAGACGGCCATTACGCTCGCATTGATGAGCCTGATCGTCTTCGTCCTGATCGGCCTGATGCCGGGCGACCCGATCGACATGATGATTTCCGGCGACCCCCAGATGACCAGCGAAGACGCGGCCCGGTTGCGCGCTCTGTATGGCCTCGACAAGCCCTTGCTCGAACGCTACCTCGCCTGGGCAACGCAGGCCGCGCAGGGCAACTTCGGCTATTCGCGTTCTTTCGCTCAGCCCGTGCTGACCGTCCTGTGGCCGCGGCTTCTGAATACCCTGCAGCTTGCCGGCATCGCATTCATCCTGGCCACGGCGGTCGCCCTGCCACTCGGGATCTGGGCTGCTGCCCACCCGCGCAGCCGCGCCGACTATCTCATCAACCTGCTGTGCTTCGCCGGCCTCTCCGCGCCGCCATTCTGGCTTGCGCTGCTGTTCATCTCGCTGTTCTCGGTGTCTCTGGGTTGGCTGCCGGCGGGCG
Source organism: Alphaproteobacteria bacterium (assembly GCA_010032545.1). Lineage (GTDB taxonomy): Bacteria > Pseudomonadota > Alphaproteobacteria > Reyranellales > Reyranellaceae > Reyranella. Next base: position 5,829 of record RGPT01000085.1, on the reverse strand, counting down.
GCATGGCCGAGCCGCGCCCGGGTGCTTCATGGACCTCGAGCGTCGGTCAGCAATTCCGCCATCTCGCCTTGCCCGTGCTGACGCTTACGCTGGTGCAGCTAGGTGCCTACACGCGCTTCATGCGCGGCGCGATGATCGAGGTGCTGCGCCAGGACTATGTCCGAACGGCACGCGCCAAAGGTGCCTCCGAACGGCGCGTGATGTGGGGTCACGCTTTTGCGAACGCCCTGGCACCGGTGCTGACGATCCTCGCCCTGTCGTTCGGCGGGCTGGTTTCGGGCGCCGTGATCACCGAGACGATGTTCGCCTGGCCCGGCATGGGCAAGGCGATCTACCAGGCCATTCTCGACAACGACTACAATCTCGCTCTCGTCGGGCTGCTCGTAGCGACCTTCGCCACCATCCTGGGCAACCTGCTGGCCGACCTTGCCTACGTCTGGGTCGACCCGCGCGTTTCGTTGGGAAACGACGCGCCGTGACCGCGCTCAGCCCGCGCCGCCTCGTCTTGAAGCGCTTGCTGCGCCACAGCCTGGCGCGGGTCTCGCTGGTCTTCCTGGCCCTCCTGCTGCTCCTGTCTCTGGCCGCTCCGCTGATCGCCCAGTTGCGCGGCATCGACCCGTCCGCGACCGACCTGTTCCGCCGCTTCGAGCCGCCATCGGCCGGATACTGGCTGGGCACCGACGATCTCGGCCGCGACCTTTTCCAGCGCCTGCTCGACGGAGGGCGCGTCTCGCTTCTGGTCGGCATGGCCGGGGCCTTGCTGTCGGCCGTCCTGGGCGCCGTGGTCGGTGTCTTCGCCGGCTATCTCGGCGGCCGGCTGGACGCGATCCTGATGCGGCTCACCGACGGCGTGATTGCGCTCCCCCTGCTCCCGCTGCTGATCGTGCTGGCCGCCATCGACCCGCGCAAGATCGGCGTGCCGGCCGAGATCGCCCAGTCGGAAACCTTCTCGCTCTATCGCATCGTCGTGATCGTGGGCCTCACCGGCTGGACCACCGTCGCACGATTGGTGCGCGCCGAAACACTGTCTCTCAAGGCCCGCGATTTCACGCGCGCGGCGCGGGCGCTGGGCGCGCGACCGCTGCGCATCATGTTCCGTCACATCCTGCCCAACACGACCGGATCCCTTGTCGTCGCCACCACCATGTCGGTCGGCACGCTCGTGTTGTTCGAATCGACCCTGTCGTTTCTCGGCCTCGGCATCCAGCCGCCGGCCGCAAGCTGGGGCAACATGCTGACCGGCGCGCAAGAGCTTCTCCAGCAGGCACCGATGCTCGCGGTGTGGCCTGGCTTGCTGATCTTCCTCACGGTCATCGCCTTCAATTTCGTCGGCGACGGCCTGCAGGATGCCCTCGATCCCCGCAGCGAGAGGCGCTAGGGTCTGGAAGGGAGTGTTCCGCGGCGTATGACCTACAATTTCCAGTTTCGCGATGTGTTCGCCGCATGGGAGTTCCTGCTCGAAGGCCTCGCGCTCACGCTCGAGCTTTCGTTGGTGACGATGGCCATCGGCCTGGTCATCGGCCTCGCCGGCGCCGCGGCACGCGTTTATGGCGCGCCGTGGCTCAAGCGCATCGTCGCCGTCTATGTCGAGACCATCCGCAACACACCGCTGATCGTCCAGCTCTTCCTGATCTTCTTCGGCCTGCCGAGCGCCGGCCTCAAGTTCGATGCCAATACGGCCGCCATGATCGCCCTGTCGATCAACCTCGGCGCCTACTCCATCGAGATCATCCGCGCCGGCCTGGAAGCCATCCCGCGCTCGCAGATCGAGGCCGGGCAGTCGCTCGGCCTCTCCCCACTCCAGATCTATCGCTATGTCATCATCTTTCCCGCCATCAAGATGATGTTTCCGGCCCTTTCCAGCCAGTTCGTGCTGCTGATGCTGGCGACCAGCGTCGTATCGCAGATCTCGGCGCAGGACCTGTTCCATATGGCCTCGATCATCCAGTCGCGCACCTTCCGCGACTTCGAGGTCTACATCCTGGTGGCGGCAGCCTACCTCGTCCTCGCCTTGCTCTTTCGGCTGGCGTTCGCCGGCATCTACCAGTTCGTGTTCGCCCGGCGATGATCCGCGAACTCTCCTTCATCGACGTCCTCTACCTGATCGCTGCCGCGCGCTGGACGCTGGCGCTGACGGCGATCGCCTTCCTGGGCGGCGGCATTGTTGGGCTCGCCATCGCACTCCTGCGCGTGTCGTCTTTGCTGCCGTTGCGCTGGCTGGGCGCCATCTATGTCCACGCCGTGCAAGGCACGCCGTTGCTCGCCTGGCTGTTCGTCTTCTTCTTCGGCCTGTCGATCTTCGGCTTCACCGTTTCACCCTGGCTCGCGGCGGCGGCAGCCTATTCGATCTACGCTGGCGCCTTCCTGGGCGAAATCTGGCGAGGCTGCCTGCAGGCAATTCCACGCACGCAGTGGGAAGCAGGCGCCTCTCTCGGCCTGGGATTCACCCAGCAACTCCGTTACGTCATCGTGCCGCAAGCTCTCCGGCTCGCCATTCCGCCGACCGTCGGTTTCCTCGTTCAGCTCATCAAGAACACCTCGCTCGCCGCCGTGATCGGGTTCATCGAACTGACACGCGAAGGCCAGCTCACCACCGCCACCACGTTTCGTCCCTTCACCGTCTATCTCATCGTTGCCGCCATCTACTTTGCGCTCTGCTTCCCGCTGACGCAGTGGAGCCGGCGGCTCGAGCGGAGGCTCCATGTCGCTCGTTGAACTCAAGAACGTCGTCAAGCGCTACGGCGAGAACACCGTGCTCAACGGCGTGTCGCTCACGGTCGAGAAAGGCGAGATCATCGCCATCATCGGCCGCTCGGGCTCCGGCAAGAGCACCATGTTGCGCTGCGTGAACGGGCTGGAGCCGATACAGGGCGGCACCGTGGCCTTCAACGGCACGGTGGTGAACGATCCCGCCACCGACCTGCGCAAGCTTCGCCAGCATGTCGGCATCGTGTTCCAGAGCTTCAATCTCTTCCCCCACCTCTCCGTCGAGAAGAACATCACGCTGGCCCCCAAGGTAGTGAAGGGCGTGCCGCCGGCCGAGGCACGCGCCCTGGCCGAGGCCGTGTTGCGCAAGGTCGGGCTCGTGGAGAAGATCGAGGCCTATCCCGATCAGCTGTCGGGGGGCCAGCAGCAGCGCGTGGCGATCGCACGCTCGCTTGCCATGCAGCCGCAGCTGATGCTGTTCGACGAGATCACTTCGGCGCTCGACCCTGAGCTGGTCGGCGAAGTCCTGAAGGTCCTGGAGGAGGTAGCGCGCGAGGGCATGACGATGATGCTGGTCACGCACGAGATCGGCTTCGCCCGGAAGGTCGCCAACCGCGTGGTCTTCATGCACGAGGGCAAGATCTGGGAGGAAGGTCCGGCCGCCAAGACGCTGGGGAGCCCCCGCACACCCGAACTCGAGACGTTTCTAAGTGCTGTCCTGCACTAGCGGGAGCTGCGTTGCGGTCTCCCAGTTTCGAAATCGGCGCTCTTTTGCCCTGTCCGGCCTCCTGCGGTGTGGACGAACTCGCCTGTTGTAATTCAAGATCGACGCTACTGGGGAAAGATTAAGGGAGCACAAGATGAAGCGCATGATCGTGGGCCTGCTGGCCCTTGCCGTTGCCGCCTTCGGCGCCACGGCGGCCAAGGCTGACCGGTTCGAGGATATCCTCAAGAAGGGCGTCGTCCGCATCGCCGTACCGCTCGATGTGCCGCCGTTCGGTTCGCAGAACCAGGCGCGCGAGGCTGAGGGCTTCGACGTCGAACTGGCCGGCATGGTTGCCAAGGCACTGGGCGTGAAGCTCGAGCTGCAGCAGGTTACCGGCGCCAACCGCATCCCGTTCCTGCTGACCGACAAGGTCGACATCGTGATCTCGGTCATGGGCCTCACACCCGAGCGCGCCAAGCAGATCATGTTCACCGCGCCATATGCCGACACCAAGCTGGCGGTATTCGGGCCCAAGAGTGCGAACGTCCCGTCGGCCGACAAGGTCGGCAGCCTCAAGATCGCCGCCGCGAAGGGCACGACACAGGAGCTGGCGCTCACCGCCATGAACCCAAGGGCGACGATCATGCGCACCGAGGACGACGCCACGGCCGCCGCCGCCTACCTCTCGGGACAGGCCGAACTGTTCGCCACCAACACCCTGATCATCCCGGACCTGCAGAAGCGTAATCCGAACAAGGAGTTCGAACTCAAGTTCACCATCCGTCGCAGCCCGGCCCACATGGGCGTGCGCATGGGCGAGCACAACCTCGCGCGTTGGCTCGACAGCTTCATCTTCTTCAACATGATGAACGGCGAACTCGATCGCCTGCACCAGAAATACCTGGGCATTCCGCTCGCACCGCTGCCGTCGCTCTAGGACCAAGTCGGAGTAGGCCCATGTCCGAGATCGACTGGTCGAGGCTCAAAGCCTCGGAGATCAGGGCGCTGGCGGCCCGCAACGCCATCGTCATCGTGCCGATCGGCGCCACCGAACAGCATGGGCCGCATCTGCCCAGCATGGTCGACTGGCGCTGCGTGCACGAGGTCTCCCATCGCGCCGCCCGGATCATGGAGAAGACGACGCCGACTGTGGTGACGCCGACCATACCCTTCGGCATGTCCGAGCATCACATGTCGCTGAGCGGCACGATCACGCTCGACTACGCCACCATGTATGCGGTCATCCGCTGCGTGGTGACTTCGGCGGTGCGCCATGGCTTTAAGCGCATCTTCGTGCTGAACGGCCACGGCGGAAACACCACGGCGCTGCAGAACATGATCGGCGAGCTCACGGTCGAGCATAAGCTGCCGTTTGCCACCGGCACCTACTGGGACATCGCGGCCAAGTCCATCGCCAGGTTGCTGGAGAAGCAGAAAGCGCTGCTGCATGCCTGCGAGGCCGAGACCTCGATGATCATGGCGATGGCGCCTGAACTGGTGAATCCCGACGAGCTGTCGCAGATGCACGGGCCGTACATTCCCGGCCTCTCCGCCATCCCGACCGTGAACGAGGGCGTCTACCGCTGGCGCCAGCTGTCGAGCCGCTCGCCGATCGGCGTGATCGGCGACGCGTCGACCGCCAGTGCCGGGAAGGGCGAAAAGCTGCTGGCGGCCATTTCGGCCGACGTTGCCGAAGCCCTGGTAAACGAACGCCTGTGGAGTGAACCGATTTGAGTACCGCCAAAGCCCCCGACTTCGCGGCCATGAGCCGGCTGTCGGCGGACATAGACCTCCACGCCGAAGGCAAGGCTACCGGCTTCGTCCGCGTGCCGCACTCCGTACATCGTTCCGCCTACGGCTGGATCCCGATTCCGATCGTTCGGATCAAGAACGGCGACGGGCCCAGCGTGCTGCTCCAGGCCGGAAACCACGGCGACGAATGGGAAGGCCAGATCGGGCTCGGCAATCTGATCCGCAGCCTGAAGCCCAACGACATCAAGGGCCGGCTGGTGATCCTGCCGTCGGCCAACTTTCCCGCCGCGATGGCGGGGCAGCGGACCTCGCCGATCGACGACGGCAACCTCAACCGCTCCTTCCCCGGCGATCCCGACGGCACGATCACGCAGCAGATCGCACATTGGATCGAGCATGCCCTGCTGCCGGGCTTCGACTACAGCTTCGATTTCCATTCCGGCGGCAGCTCGCTCACCTACATCCCGAGCGCACTGGCGCCGCGCCACGAAGACGGCGCGCGAATGGAGAAGATCCTGGGCCTTCTGAAGGCCTTTGGCGCGCCTGTGAGCTACATCGCGGCCGTCCCGCAGGGCGGCGGACGTACTTTCACCTCGGCTTCGTACCGGCAGGGCGTGCTGTCGATGGGCACTGAACTGGGTGGCGGTGGCCTGGTAACACCGCAG
>RGPT01000084.1 GCA_010032545.1 Alphaproteobacteria bacterium | reverse complement strand
CGACCAGCATGTCGAGGGCGGCCTTGCTGGCGGCATAGGCGCTCCAGTAGGGCACGACGCGGCGGGAGATGCCGGAGGTGACGAAAATGGCGCGGCCGGCGTCGGAGGCGCGCAGCAGCGGGTCGAGCGAGCGGATCAGCCGCCAGTTGGCGGTGACGTTCACGGCCATGATCTGCTCGAACAGTTTGGGTTCGATATGGCCGATCGGCGACAGCGCGCCCAGGATGCCGGCGTTGCCGAGCAGCACGTCGAGCCGGCCGAACCGCTCGTGCAGGGCGGCCCCCAGCCGATCGATGCCCGGCCCGTCGGTGACGTCCAGCGGGACCAGGGTGGCGCTGCCACCCAGCGCCTTGATCCTGTCGTCCAGCGCCTCGAGCCCGCCCACCGTGCGGGCCACAAGCACGCAATGCGCGCCTTCGCCGGCGAAGGCCAGGGCGGTGGCGGCGCCCAGGCCGCGCGAGGCGCCGGTGATCAGTGCAAGGCGGCCGGCGAGACGGCCGCCAGTCTTTCCGCTGACGGGAGCCGCGTTCACGATCTCGGCCCTAGGCGGTTTCGGCGAGGAAGGAGAGCTGGCGGTCCTCTATGCCGATCTGGTCGTCGAGCGGGATCGGATAGTCGCCGGTGAAGCAGGCGTCGCAGAAGGCCGGCTGCGACGGGTCGCGGCCGCCGGGCAGGCCCATGGCGCGGTAGAGGCCGTCGATCGACACGAAGGCCAGCGAATCGACGCCGATGAACTTGGCCATGCCGGCGACGTCGTAGTGCGAGGCGAGCAGCTTGTCCTTGTCGGGCGTGTCGATGCCGTAGAAGCAGGGGTCGGTGGTGGGCGGGGCGGCGATGCGCATGTGCACCTCGCGGGCGCCCACCTGCTTCACCATCTCGACGATCTTCTTCGAGGTCGTGCCGCGCACGATCGAATCGTCGACCAGGATGACCCGCTTGCCCTCGATCAGGGCACGATTGGCGTTGTGCTTGAGACGGACGCCGAGGTGGCGGATGTGGTCGGCCGGCTCGATGAAGGTGCGGCCGACATAGTGATTGCGGATTATGCCGAGTTCGAACGGCAGGCCCGAGCCATGGGCGTATCCGATCGCCGCCGGCACGCCCGAGTCGGGCACGGGGACGACGACGTCGGCCGCGACCGGGCTTTCCCTGGCCAGTTCCATGCCGATGCGTTTGCGCGCCTCGTAGACGCCGATGCCTTCCAGGCGTGAATCAGGGCGGGCAAAGTAGATGTGTTCGAACACGCAGAAGCGCCGGGGCTGCCTGGTGAATGGCTTGATCGACCGCGGGCCGTTGCCGTCGATGATGACGATCTCGCCGGGCTCGACGTCGCGCTCGAAGCGGGCGCCGATGATATCCAGGGCGCAGGTCTCGGAGGTCAGGATCCATGAATCCTCGAGCTTGCCCAGGACCAGCGGCCGAACGCCCAGCGGATCGCGCACGCCGATCAGCGCCTCGTTGGTCAGCAGCAGTAGGGAGTAGGCACCCTTGACCTTGCCCAGCGCGTCGATCAGCCGGTCCTGCACGGTCGAATAGACGGAGCGGGCGACGAGGTGGTTGATGACTTCGGTGTCGGTGGTCGACTGGAAGAGGCAGCCCATGCGCACCAGTTCCTTGCGCAGGATATAGGCGTTGGTGAGGTTGCCGTTGTGGGCGAGAGCCATGCCGCCGAAGTCGAAGTCCGCGAAGATGGGCTGGATGTTGCGATCGGACGCGCCGCCGGTGGTGGCGTAGCGATTGTGGCCGATCGCCGAATAGCCCTTCAAGCGGGCCATGACCGGCTGTTCGCCGAAAATCTCGCCGACCAGTCCGGGCGCGCGGTGGTCGTGGAAGTGGCGGCCGTCGTAGGTGACGATGCCGGAGGCTTCCTGGCCGCGATGCTGGAGGGCGTGGAGACCGAGAGCGGTGTGGGCCGCGGCATCCGAGGTGCCGTAGATGCCGAACAGCGCACACTCCTCGTGAAACTTGTCGAGGTCGTGGGCGGGATGCTTCGGGGCGTCGGGCACGGCGCGGTTATATCCGGGTGCTACCGGTTGCGCCATGGCGGATAACTCACTGCGGCGGTTTGGTCTCGCCGCCTGCCGGTACGTTCGGGGAGGCAGGGGTGGCATTGGTGGCCGCAGGTGAGGGGGGCGAAACCGTGCCAGCGCCGGTTTCCATGCCCGGCCTCTGGAGGCGGTTGCGAAAGCCCGTGGGCAGGTAGGGTTCAACGAAAGTGGACATTTCCTTGATCATGGGAAAAGTCGCCGCGCCTTCGACGGCTGGCGGAAGGCTACGAGGCCCGAGATATCCGTAGAACAGGAAGCCCAGGCCGGCTGCGACCCAGGCGCACAGAACGCCGAAACCTGCACCCAGCATGCGGTCGGGCTTGCCCAGGGGACTCGACCGGATTGACCGGGACAGGGCGTTCGTAAGCATCACCAGCACGATCAGGGCGCCGACGAAGACCACGAGCATGGAGAGGAAATAGGCCAACTCGGTGCTGCCCACGAGTTGCTCGACCTCGGGCTGGACCACTTTCGCGAAGCGCCAGGCGAGCCAGCCCGCGCCGATCCACGAGGCGATGAACATGACGGCGTGGGCAAAACCGCTCGACATGCCGATGACGGCCCCGAATACGGCCACGGCAATGACGGCGACGTCGAAAACGGTAATTCCAAGCTGATCCATCGACTCCGCCAGTACGCTTCGTGACCTATTCGCGCCGACGGTCGGGGGCACCCTCGCGCCGTGGGCGCTTGGGGGCCCTGTCGGCCGGCTGAAAGCGAGCCACAAGGTCTGTCAGATGCTCGATTTCGTCAATGGCAATGGCTTCCGGTGCTCGCGCCGCGGGCGCCGAGCCAGGGCGGCCGCGCGGCACCAGGGCGCTGCGAAAACCGAGCTTGGCCGCCTCGCGCAGGCGGGCCTCGCGCTGGCCGACCGGCCGGACCTCGCCGCCGAGGCCAATCTCGCCAAAGACCACCATTTCTGGCGGCACCGGCTCGTCGGCCAGCGACGAGACGACGGCCGCGGCCACGGCCAGGTCGGCCGCCGGTTCGCTGATCCGGAGGCCGCCGGCCACGTTGAGATAGACGTCGTTGGCGCCGATGGCGACACCGCAGCGCGCTTCGAGCACGGCCAGCACCATGGCCAGCCGGTTGGAGTCCCAGCCGACCACCGCGTGTCGCGGCGTGCCAAAGGAGGAGGGTGACACCAGCGCCTGGATTTCAACCAGCAGCGGCCGGGTGCCCTCGATGCCGGCGAACACGCAGGCGCCCGAGACGTTGCCACGCCGCTCGCCCAGGAACAGCGCAGAGGGATTGGCGACGTCGGAGAGTCCGCGATCGGACATCTCGAACACGCCGATCTCGTCGGTCGGACCGAAGCGGTTCTTGACGGTGCGCAGGATGCGGAACTGATGGCCGCGCTCGCCTTCGAAATAGAGCACGGTGTCGACCATGTGCTCGAGCACCCGGGGGCCGGCGATGGCGCCGTCCTTGGTGACGTGGCCGACCAGCAGCACCGCGATGCCTCGGCGCTTGGCGAGTTCGACCAGGGCCTGCGAGGAGGCGCGGACCTGAGTCACCGTGCCCGGCGTGCTGTCGACCGTGTCGAGCCACATGGTCTGGATCGAATCGATCACCGCGACCTTGGGCGCATCGGGACGCTCCAGCGTTGCCACGATGTCGCGTACCGAGGTCGCGGCGGTGAGCTGCACCGGCGAATCGCCCAGGCCCAGCCGCTCGGCCCGCAAGCGGACCTGGTCGAGGGCCTCCTCGCCCGAGATGTAGGCGCAGGAAGTGTTCTGGCGAGCCAGCGCCGCTGCAACCTGCAGCAACAGCGTCGACTTGCCGATGCCGGGATCGCCGCCGATCAGGAGCGCCGAACCCACGACAAGGCCGCCGCCGCACACCCGGTCGAATTCGGCAATGCCGCTTTTGTAGCGCGGCGGCTGTGGCGTCGTGCCGGTGAGGCCGGAAGCGCTTCAGAGCGCGCGCCATGTCAGAGCTTCCGGACCTGCATGCGGATCGGCCCCTCGGCGCGACCATGAATGAACTGGTCGACATGGGCGTTGCCGGATCGGTCGATGTCGGTGACCGGACCCTGCCAGATCAACCGGCCCTCGTAGAGCATGCCGATGCGGTGGCCGATCTTGCGCGCGCTCGCCATGTCGTGGGTGATCGAGATGGCAGTGGCTCCGAGGTCGCTCACGCACTTCACGATCAAGTCATTGATGACGTCGGCCATGATCGGATCGAGGCCGGTGGTCGGCTCGTCGAAGAAGATGATCTCGGGTTCGCGGGCGATGGCGCGGGCCAAGGCCACCCGCTTTTGCATGCCGCCGGAAAGCTCGGAGGGGAACAGTTCGCCGATCTCGCGTCCCAGGCCCACGGCCCCCAGCTTGGCGACGGCAACCTCGCGGGCCTCGTCGGCCTTCATGCCGTCGCTCTGGATCGGGCCGAACGCGACGTTCTCCCAGACACGTAGCGAATCGAACAGCGCGCCACCCTGGAACAGCATGCCGAACTTGCGCATGACGCGTGCCCGGTTGCGGTCGTTGAAGCCGACGGTTTCCTCACCATCGACGGTGATCGAGCCGTGGTCGGGCGCCATCAAGCCGAGAATGCACTTCAACAGCACCGACTTGCCGCTGCCGGAGCCACCGATCACCACCATCGATTCACCCGGCGCAACGTCGAGGTCGATGCCCTGTAGAACCTTCTTGGGCCCGAATGACTTGGTAACGCCACGCAGGGCGATCTTGGCGGTCGCGCTCATCGGGCGAAGAACGCTTCAGTGATGAAGTAGTTGAAGGTGAAGATCAGGATCGAAGCCGAGACCACGGCGTTGGTCGTCGCCATGCCGACGCCCTGGGCGCCGCCCTTCGACGTGTAGCCGTGGTAGCAACCCATCAGGGTGATCAGGAAGCCGAATACGGCGGCCTTCACAAGGCCCGAGAACACGTCCTGGAACTGCAGAAAGTCTATCGTGTTGCGCAGGTAGGCTGCATCGTTGAAGTCGAGCTTGTACACACCGACGAGAAAGCCGCCGAGAATACCGATGATGTCGGCGACCAACACCAGGATCGGCAGGGTGACTATTCCCGCGATCAGGCGTGGTGCCACCAGGTACTTGAACGGATCGGTCGACAGCGTGGTCAGGGCATCGATCTGTTCGGTAACGCGCATGGTGCCGATTTCGGCGGCGATGGCTGCGCCGATACGGCCAGCCACCATGAGGCTGGCAAGGACCGGCCCCAGTTCGCGGGTCAGCGACACGACGACGACGTTGGGGATGGCGCTTTCAGCCGAGAAGCGGGCGAAACCGGTATAGCTCTGGAGCGCCAGAACCATGCCGGTGAAGATCGCGGTCAGTCCGACGACCGGCAGGGAGTAGTAGCCAATCTCCAGCATCTGGCTGACGATCTGCCGGCGGTAGTAGGGGGGCTGCACGGCCTGGCGCACGGCATGGAAGGCGAACGCCGTTACGGCGCCGGTCGCCTCCAGGAAGGCCAGCGACATGCGGCCGAGAACCGTCAGCAGCGGAATGTTCACGTCTCTTCTCCCGCCGCGTCGCCTTGGCCTTCGATGTACACACGATGATAGCGGCGGCCCAACGCCGTCATGATCTCGTATCCGTTGGTGCGTGCCCGCTCGGCGAGGTCGTCGGGCGTGAGGTTGGGGCCGATGACCTCGACGGTCGCGCCGGGCTGCGAGGAGTCTTCAGGCACCTCGGTCACGTCGATCGTCACAAGGTCCATCGAGATTCGGCCGATCACGGGCACGGGCTGCTGGCCAACGTAGACAACGCTGCGGTTCATCAAGTCACGAAAGTAGCCGTCGGCGTATCCCAGACCGATGGTGGCAACACGCGTGGGCATTGCTGCACGCCACGCGCCACCGTATCCAACGGTCTGCAGGGCGTCAACGCGACGCGTCTGCAGGATGCGAGCGTGCAGGGCGACGGTCGGCAACATCGGATTGGCCTGGCCGGGCAGTGGATTGATCCCGTAGAGCGCAGCGCCCGGCCGCATCAGGTCGAAGTGGTAGTCGGGTCCTAGGAAGATGCCGGACGAATTCGCAAGCGAGGCCGGCGCGCCTGGCATCGCTTTCACGAAAGCCCGGAAGCGGGAGAGCTGCTCGCCGTTGATCGGATTGGCCGGCTCCTCGGAGGCCACGAGATGGCTCATGAACAACGCCAGACGTAACCCACGAAGGCGGCCGCGCTCGTTGATCAGGGCATGGGCATCTTCGGGGCCGAACCCCAGCCGATTCATACCGGTGTCGAGATGAATGACGGCATCGAGCGCCTGGTTGAAGCGCTGAGCTGCGGCGCGCCAGGCGTTGAGCTGACCAAGATGATTGAGCACGGGGGTGAGGCCGTGCTCGACGAAGTCGCCCTCGGTGCCGGCCAGCAGACCGTTCAGGACGTAGATCGGATGCCCGGGCAGAACGCGCCGCAATTCTATCCCTTCGTCGATATGGGCGACAAAGAACTGCCTGCAGCCCTCCGCTGCCAGCCTGGGCCCGACGATCGCGAGGCCCGTGCCGTAGGCGTCCGCCTTGAGGACGGCAGCGCAATCGACCGGCCGGCCGTCGGCACGGCCGGCGTCGCGCAGGCCGCGCCAGTTGGCGGCGATCGCGCCAAGATCGATCGTCAGGATCGACCCGGCCCGGCGAGAGGCGTCGTCGGCGGGAGGGGACATCGACGGCGCTAGAAAGCTGGGCCGCCCGGCCGTTCCTCGTCGGCGGGCAGATTGTCGAACTTGGTATACTGGCCTTCGAACGCCAGTCGGACGAGGCCCGTGGGCCCGTGACGCTGTTTGGCCACGATCACCTCGGCTTTGCCGTAGGTCTGCTCGCAACGCTGCTTCCAGGCATCGTGACGCTCATTGAAGCGCTGGTCGTTCTCCTCGGCGCGTCGCGTCGGCTCGCCGCGCTGCAGATAGTATTCCTCGCGATAGACGAACATGACGACGTCGGCATCCTGCTCGATCGACCCCGACTCGCGGAGGTCGGAGAGCTGGGGCCGTTTGTCCTCGCGCTGCTCGACGGCGCGGCTCAGCTGCGACAGCGCCAGCACCGGCACGTCGAGTTCCTTGGCGAGCGTCTTCAGGCCGCGCGTGATCTCGGAGACCTCCTGGACGCGGTTTTCCTGACGTGACTTGCCGGAGGGATTGAGAAGCTGAAGGTAGTCGACGACCAGAAGGCCGAGACCGTGGGTGCGCTTGAGCCGGCGGGCCCTCGTACGCAGAGCGGCGATGCTCAGGGCAGGCGTGTCGTCGATGAAGAAATTCAGGTGCTCGAGTTCCTGACTGACCGACAGGACCCTATCGAAATCGCCGCTGATCAACTCGCCCTTGCGGATCTTCTCGGACGGCACCTCGGCCTGTTCGGCAAGCATTCGGGTGGCGAGCTGCTCGGAGGACATTTCCAGCGAAAAGAATCCGACAACGGCGCCATCGACCGCCTTGGGCTTGCCATCCTCGCCATGCTCTTCGCGGTAAGCCTTTGCCGCGTTGAAGGCGATGTTCGTCGCCAAGGCCGTTTTTCCCATCGAGGGGCGACCCGCGAGGATGATGAGATCCGACCGGTGAAGGCCACCCAGGAGCTGGTCAAGCTGGAAAAGGCCAGACGCAACGCCGGTGAGTTGCCCGACCCGGTGGTAGGCGGCCTCAGCTGCAACGGTCGCTTCGGTGAGCGCGGCACGGAACGGCTTGAAGCCGCCCTCGGTCTGGCCGGTGGTGGCGAGCTCGAAAAGCTTCTTCTCGGCCATTTCGATCTGATGCAGCGCCGTCTCGTCGACGTCGCCGCCAAATGCACCGTTGACGACCTCTTCGCCGAGATCGACGAGCTGCCGGCGCAGATAGAGATCGTGCACGGTGCGGCCGAAAGCGGCGGCGTCGATGACATGCACTGAAGCAGCCGCCAGACGAGCGAGGTAAGGCGCAGCGCCGCCCGCCGCCTTCATTGCCTCGTCCTGCTCGACATAGGTCTTGAGGGTGACGGCACTCACCACCTGGCCGCGCTCGATCAATCGCGACAGCGAATCGAAGAGCTTGCCGTGCAAGGGGTCGGCGAAGTGCTCAGGACGCAGGAATTCGGCCACGCGCTGGTAGGCGGCGTTGTTGACCAAGATTGCGCCGAGCAGGGCCTGTTCCGCCTCGAAATTGTGCGGCGGCTCGCGCAGCCTCGGGTCTTCGGCGCCGGGCAGCCGCGTGACGTTCGACGAGTCTTTGTATGGCTCCATATAGAGCCCTTTTATGGAGATGGGGCGGCAACCACCATCTCAAAAGCCGCGGATGCGATCAAGAACATGGCCAAATGGATGCATAGCGGGGACAACCCCGGCCTATTCAGCTGCCATGGACGGTGCGGCATGCTCGCCCCGCTCGGCGTCCACCATATAGTCACGCGTGAGCGGCACCGCATCCTGACGCTTGGCGATCTGGATCTGGAAAACCATCTGGTTCATGTAGCGGAATGAAACTTCGCAGCCGGCGAGGTAGAATTCCCACATCCGGCAGAAGCGCTCGTCGTAGCCGGCGGTATGCTTGACGCTCTCCCGGTTCGCCTGGAAACGCTGGCGCCAGTGGCGGATTGTTTCTGCGTAGTGCAGGCGAAGGATTTCGACATCGGTTACCCACAGCCCGACCTTTTCTATTGCCGCCAGAACCTCGGACAAAGCGGGCGAGTAGCCGCCCGGAAAGATGTACTTGCGCAGCCAGGTATTGGTCCCTCCCGGCGGTTCCATGCGGCCGATCGAGTGCAGAAGCATGACGCCGTCGTCGGTCAGCAGATGCTTAACCTTCGTGAAGAACTCGACGTAGTGGGCGGCGCCGACATGCTCGAACATGCCCACCGAGACGATGCGGTCGTATCGGCCGGCTTCCAGCCGGTAGTCGAGCAGCTTGAAGCGCACTCGGTCGGCGATGCCCCCTTCGAGCGCACGTCGGCAGGAGACAGCATGCTGTTCCTTGGACAGCGTGACCCCGGTGACGTCGACGCCGAACTGCTGGCAAAGGAAAAGACCCATGCCGCCCCAGCCGGAGCCGATGTCGAGCACGCGCTGGCCCTGTGTCAGTAACATCTTGGCTGCGATATGGCGCTTCTTGTCGATCTGGGCCTGCTCCAGGTTCTCGCCTGACGTCGCGAAGTAGGCGCAGGAGTACTGGCGGTCGCGATCGAAGTGTGTTGTCGACAACCGCGATGTTGCGTCCGAGAAGGTCGAGGAGGCTGTAGATGTCACCGCCCTCGATGGTGAGTTTGCCGTCCATGTAGGACTCGCCAAGCGCCAGGCGCGGACGAAGTGCCACGCGAATGCCGGTCCACCAAGTATGTATGCGTATGGTAACGGAGGGCCCCGACCGCGCACCATTGATACGATGCGCCTTGCCGCTGGCATCGATGATCGTCAATTGCCCTTCGCCCAAGACGCGGGCGAGTAGTCTGGCGAGCAGCATCGTCGTTCCCCGGGGCAACGATCTGTCGGGCGAGCCTAACGTCCGCCCGTGGGTTCGAGTGGTCGTTAACAGAAATGTTAAGCCAACAGGGGCGTTCAAGGCAAAGGAGACGAATTTACCTAAATAGTATCGCATAATCGAGTTGCAAACGATTTGCAGTCGCTGTCACGGAGTGCTATTTTGCAGTGAGTGACACTCACTCGCATTTACGGAGGTTGAATTGAAGCGACGCATCATGATGACAGCCGGGCTGTCGGCGGGGCTGGGCCTGATGTTGATGCCGCGGCGTTCGGCAGCGCAGGGCGCGACGCTGAACCTGTATTCGGCCCGGCACTACAACACGGACGAGGCGTTGTATGGCAATTTCGCCGACCTTACCGGCATCAAGGTAAATCGGATCGACGCCGAGCCAGACCCTCTCATCGAGCGGCTCAAGGCCGAGGGCGACAAGAGCCCTTGCGATGTGTTCCTTTCGGTGGACGCTGGACGCATCGAGCGCGCGCGGCAAATGGGATTGTTTCAGGCCGTGTCGTCGCCGGTTCTGACGAAGGCGGTGCCGGCCTATCTTCGCGACCCAGAGGGCTTGTGGTTCGGCTTCTCGAAGCGTGCGCGCGTGATCATGTATAATAAGGAGAAGGTGAAGCCTGCTGAGGCTCCGACTTATGAAAGCCTTGCCGATCCGAAATGGAAAGGGCGCTTGCTGACGCGTTCGTCCGGAAACGTCTATAGCCAGTCTTTGACCGGCTCCATTCTCGCTAACCTCGGCCCGGAGAAGACCGAGGCGTGGGCAAGGGGCATTGCCGCCAACTTGGCGCGCGCCCCGCGTGGCGGCGACAGAGACCAGATCATGGGGGTCGCCGCCGGCGAGGCCGATCTGTGTCTTGCCAACACGTACTATCTCATTGGTCTCGTGAAATCGAAGAAGCCCGAAGACCGCGAAGTTGCCTCCAAGGTGGGGGTCATATTCCCCAACCAGGCGGATCGCGGCACGCATATGAACATCAGCGGCGGCGCGGTCGCCAAGTACGCGCCCAACAGGGAAGCGGCGGTAAAGTTTCTGGAATATCTCGTGTCGCCGTCGGCCCAGAAGTACTTCGCCGAAGGCAATTCGGAATATCCGGTCGTCGCAGGCGTCGATTTGACGGGCGAACTCAAGGCGCTTGGCAGCTTCAAGGAAGATGAACTCAACGCCCGGGTCTACGCGCAGAACAACGCCGAGGCGCTCAAGATCATGGACCGGGCGGGCTGGAAATAGATCGACCAGACAATGGCGGCGGTGCCGCGATCGCGCGGCTGAGCAGGATCACCGGCAGCAGCGAGACGGCGACGATCACGATGGAACCCACTGCCGCCTGGGCGAGGCGCTCGTCGGATGCGTACCTATAGACACCGACGGCCAGCGTATCGAAATTGAACGGCCTGATCAGCAGCGTGGCGGGCAGTTCCTTCAGCACCTCGACGAAGGCGATCACGCCCGCCGTCAACACCGGCCCGCGCAGCATCGGCAGGTGTATGAGGCGCAGGACTTGGTGTGGCCGGGCGCCCAGCACGCGCGCGCTCGCGTCCATCGCCGGATCTATGGCGGCGAGACCTGGCGCGACGTTGGCCATGCCGACGGCGAGGAACCGAACTATGTAAGCCAGCAACAGGGCGAATGCCGTACCGCTCAGCAACAGGCCGCTTGGCAGCCCCAACAGGGCGCGTGTCAGGCGATCGATAGCGTGGTCCGCCGAGGCGAGGGGCAACAGGACGCCAACCGCGATCACCGCGCCTGGAATGGCATACCCCAGCGATGCGAATTCGATCACGCGGTTGAGTGAGTGACTGCGGACGACACGGCCGGCGTAACTCAAGAACAGGGCCATGGCCACGATGAGAGCCGCGGCAATCGTTGCCAGCGCGAGGCTGTTGGCCGCATCGCCCAGGAAGCGCTGGTCGCCGAGCGTGACGCCGGAGGTGAAGGCGAGTTGCGTGAGGTGGAGAGTGGGCAGGAAGAAGCCCATCAGGACCGGCAAGGTGCAGGCCAGCATGGCCGCGGCCGCCCGCCAGGTTGTGAGGGCGATCGGCTCGGCGTGGTGACGCAGGGCTGCCACGACGTGGAAGCGGGCATGCCCGCGAGACTGGCGCTCGATTACGATCAGCAGTACCGCGATGGCGATCAGGACCAGCGAGATCTGGGCCGCGCCCTCGCGGTTGCCCAGCCCATACCAGGTCCGGTAGATCGCCGTCGTGAAGGTATGGACGCCGTAGTACTGCACGGTGCCGAAATCGGCCAGAGTCTCGAGAAGTGCCAGCATCACGCCGGCGGCGATGGCAGGGCGTGCCAGCGGCAGGGCGACGCGCCAAAAGGTCCGCCACGGGCCATGCCCCAGGATACGACTGGCCTCTAGCAGCGGCTGCGACTGCGCCAGGAATGCAGCGCGCGCTGCCAGGTAGACGTACGGGTAGAGAACGAGCGTGAACAGGATGGCCACGCCGCCTGCAGAGCCGAAATCCGGAAACCAGTAATCGGAACGACCCCACCCGGTTGCCGCCCGCAGCGCCACCTGGAGCGGCCCCGCGAACGCCAGAAGGTCGGCATAGGCATAGCCGATGATGTACGTCGGCAGGACCAGCGGCAGCAGCAGTGCCCACTGCAGTGTGCGGCTGCCGGGAAAGCGGCACATGGTGACGAGCCAGGCCGTCCCGGCGCCGATGACCGTCGTGCCGAGGCCAACGCCCACCAGGAGGACGGCTGTGTTCGCGACGATGTCGGAGAGCTGTGTGCGCGCGATATGCCGCCACAGATCGCCCTGCCATGACAGCAGGCTCGATGCGACGCCGAGCAAGGGCAACCCGACCAGTCCGGCGATTGCCAATGCGCCCAGACGCCAGATCACGCGCGGATCCCGAGAGGAAGGTCCAAAAGAAAACGCATGCCATCGCAGGGCGATGACATGCGTTTGATCGAATGCACGGTGCCGGACGGCACGCGCGCTACTCCTTTTCGGACGGCGCTTCCTCGCTCGCGACCGCAGTCTCGGCAGTCTCGCCCTCGGCAGGCTTGGCCTCGAACAACGCAGCTGCCTGCTCGGCGGCACGCCTGGATGATTCCGCCGCCTCGAGTGCTGCACGCTCGTTCTCGGCCACCAGCGCACCGCCCTTGGCGAGGAACTCGGCCTCGTCAACGGAGCGCGCGACCACCGCGGTGATCTCGATCGTAACCTCTGGATGGAGGTGGACCTTGATCTTGTGGGCTCCCAGGCTCTTGATCGGCTTGTCCAGTTCGACCTGGCTGCGCTCGATCTTGACGCCGGCGGCGACAGCACCATCGGCGATGTCGCGCGAGGTCACCGATCCGTAGAGTTGCAAAGCTTCCGACGCCTGGCGGATGAGGATGACCTTGAGGTCGCCCATCTTGGCGCCGACGACTTCGGCTTCCTGGCGTCGTTCGAGGTTCTGGGCCTCGAGCGTCTTACGCTGCGATTCGAAGTAGGTAATGTTGTCCTTTGTCGCGCGCAGGGCCTTTTTCTGCGGCAGCAGGAAGTTGCGGGCGAAGCCAGGCTTCACCTTCACAACATCGCCCATCTGACCGAGCTTCGGCACACGCTCGAGCAGGATGACGTTCATCGGCATGGTTCGGTCCCCCGGCTAGGCGATGAGGTAGGGAAGGAGCGCCAGGAAACGCGCACGCTTGATCGCCTGGGCGAGCTCGCGCTGCTTCTTCGAGGACACCGCCGAGATGCGACTCGGTACGATCTTGCCACGCTCGGAGACGAAGCGCTGAAGCAGGCGGACGTCCTTGTAGTCGATCACGGGCGCATTGGCGCCGGAGAACGGGCAGCTCTTGCGGCGGCGCGTGAAAGGGCGGCGTTGGGCGCTCATTCGTCTTCTCCCGAGATGATGGCTGCAGGCGGAAGGCCACCTTCCTCGCCGAAGCGGGGACGTTCGCGGCGGGGCGGACGATCACCCCAGCGATCACCACGATCGCCACCTGGACGATCGGACTTCTCGGCGCTGCGCACCATGATCGCCGACGGGGCTTCCTCCAGCGCGTCGACGCGAACGGTCAGGAAGCGGATGATGTCTTCGTTGATCGACATCGTGCGCTCCATCTCCTTTACGGCGGCGGAGGGGGCGTCGATGTTGAGAAGGGTATAGTGGCCCTTGCGGTTCTTCTTGATTCGGTAGGTGAGGGAACGGAGACCCCAGTACTCCTTCTTGGAGACGGTGCCGCCCATGCCGGTGACGATGTCGGCGAACTGGTTGGTGAGAGTCTCCACCTGCGTCTGCGGAACATCCTGACGCGCAATGAAGACGTTTTCGTAGAGTGCCATGTAGCTTTGGCTCCTTGTGGCTGTTGGTGATCCGGAGTTCGTCGCGTCCGCCGTCGCAATGACGAAGGATCGACCGGCAACCGCCCGGATCTAGCCGGCCCTTCGCGGAACGCTCGGACCGGCAAGGAGATCGAGGCCGATTTAGGCCCCGAAGAGGGCGGGTTATACAGGCCCGCCGCCCGAAATCAAGCTGTTCCGCGTGCGGCTTGACTGCGTCCAGTACCCCGGTATGACTGCCCCAACTTGCACAAAATAGGGGAGAAACGCGCATGAGTCGGGCTTTCGTCTTTCCGGGCCAGGGATCGCAGGCCGTCGGCATGGGAGCCGACCTTGCGGCGGCGTTTGCCACTGCCCGGGACGTCTTCGGCGAAGTCGACGAGGCGCTGAAGCAGAATCTGTCAAAGATGATGCGGGAAGGGCCGGAAAACGAACTGCTCTTGACCGAAAATGCCCAGCCGGCCCTGATGGCCGTCAGCCTTGCCGTGGTCCGCATCCTGGAACAGGACGGTGGCAAGCCGCTGCCGGCGATGGTCTCCTATGTTGCCGGTCATTCCCTCGGTGAATACTCGGCCCTGGCTGCTGCCGGATCTCTGAAAGTCTCAGATGCCGCGCGCCTTCTGAAATTGCGCGGGCAATCCATGCAAAAGGCCGTGCCCGTCGGCGTCGGCGCAATGGCTGCCCTGCTTGGCATCGAACTGGAGCCGGCGATGGCTGCGTGCGCCGAGGCTGCCCAAGGCGAAGTGGTTGCGGTGGCCAATGACAACGGCGGTGGGCAGGTCGTCGTCAGCGGCCATAAAGATGCCGTTGAACGTGCGATCGAGACGGCCAAGGCTCGGGGGTGCAAGCGTGGCATGCTGCTGCCGGTGAGCGCACCTTTCCATTGCTCGTTGATGCAGCCGGCGGCCGATGCGATGAAGGCGGCCCTCGAGGAGGCGGTACTGATGCCGCCGCGGGTGCCGTTGATCGCCAATGTGCTGGCCTCCGAGATCAGCGATCCGGCAGCCATCAAGCAGCGCCTGGTCGAACAGGTGACGGGCCTCGTGCGCTGGCGTGAGAGCGTGCAGTACATGAAGTCGAAGGGCATCGAAGCTCTGGTGGAATGCGGTACCGGCAAAGTGCTGTCGGGCCTCGTGAAGCGCATCGACAAGGATATGACCGGGATGGCCCTGAACGGTCCCGGTGACATCGAAGCCTTTTTGAAGACCGTCTGAGGGAGAGCGTCCATGTTCGATCTGAGCGGCAAGACAGCTCTCGTTACCGGCGCGTCAGGCGGCATCGGCGGCGCGATCGCCCGGGCGCTGCATCGGCAGGGTGCCACCGTCACGCTGTCAGGCACACGTGCCGAGGCGCTGGAGCAACTCAAGGCTTCCCTCGGTGACAGAGCGCATGTCGTGGCCGCGCGAATGGACGACGCAGCCGATATCGACCGCTTGGCCAAAGAAGCCGAAGCAGCGATGGGCAAGCTCGACATCCTGGTGAACAATGCCGGCATCACCCGAGACAACATTTCAATGCGAATGAAGGACGAGGAATGGGAGAAGGTGCTCCAGGTGAATCTCACCGGAACCTTCCGCCTGACCCGAGCGGTCATGCGCGGCATGATGAAACGGCGATTTGGCCGTGTCGTCAGCATCACTTCGATCGTAGGCGTGACGGGCAATCCGGGGCAGGCGAACTACGCAGCCGCCAAGGCCGGCCTTATCGGCATGTCCAAGTCCCTGGCCCAAGAACTCGCGTCCCGCGGCATCACCGTCAATTGCGTGGCGCCGGGTTTCATCGCGACGCCAATGACTGACGCACTCACGGATGAGCAGAAGAAGGGCATTCTCGCCCGGGTTCCCGCCGACCGGCTGGGGACGTCCGACGAGATCGCGGCGGGCGTGGTTTATCTGGCGAGCGAAGAGGCGGCTTACGTCACCGGGCAGACGCTGCACATCAATGGCGGTATGGCGATGATCTGACAGGTCGGCTCTTGGGCAATGGCTACAAGTGCCTGATTTTGTGGGCTTTTCGACCCTAGCCAATAGGCGGGGAGCTATGTTAGGAACGCCGGAATTCGTCGACCCCCTCCGGCGAGACGGTAGTTGAGGATACGGGAAGGAAAAGAACTATGAGCGACATTGCCGAGCGCGTTAAGAAGATCGTGGTGGAGCATCTCGGCGTCGAAGCGGCGCAGGTGAAGGAAGATGCGAAGTTCATCGACGACCTAGGCGCCGACAGTCTCGATACCGTAGAACTGGTGATGGCCTTCGAGGAAGAATTCGCCATCGAAATTCCCGATGACGCGGCCGAAAAGATCCAGACCGTGGGCGACGCGATCGGCTTCATCACGAGCAACGCGAAGTCCTGATCTTCGCCGGTTCCTTCGGCAGGAA